>CACVKW010000969.1 GCA_902749685.1 Olavius sp. associated proteobacterium Delta 1
ATCCAACTTAGCTGCTGCAATGAAGACCATTGAAAGTATTGACTGATCCTGGATTCTGGTTTCTGGATACTGGATGTCGTTGAAATTCACCGATAGTGTACTGTTA
>CACVKW010000970.1 GCA_902749685.1 Olavius sp. associated proteobacterium Delta 1
AGGCATAACCTGATTTCGAAATCACCAATTTCGCGTTTATAACTGCCTGTTATTATTAAAGGCAGTATTTGATTTTCAATTTATTTTGGACAGCAATGCACCAGAGTAATTTTCCAATTGATGAGGAGGAGAAGAAGGAGTTGGTTCGAAAAGGTAAAGTAATTCCATTGGGTTGCTATGAAGAATATAGTCGGTCAACTATCCCTATTTACCTTAAAAGCATCAGCGGTCTTTTAAAAGATGAAAATGTGATGAGGCTCCTTTCCATTTTCCGTTTTATCGATGCACTTGACATAAATAGGAACAGAGTTGGGGGTCAGATCGAAGAAAAAATAAAGCTTAAAACCATCGATAGGGACCTCGAATTCCAATTCGAGAAACTGAGGGAAGACATCGAAACGCTTAAGGACACCTTTTTAAAAAATTCTGAAAAAGGAAAACGATTCGTCAATCTCTTTTATGACCAAGTGAAGCACCAAATTGAAAAAGAACAGAAGATAGACAAGGACCTACTAGAAAATCAACAATCGTTTCTTGATAATCTGCCTGTTGAAATCCCCGTTGAGAGCTGTCGTATGCGCATCGACTACATTGAGTTTATTTCAATTTCTCCTATGCATTTTGTGCTGCATAATGCCATAAAGAACTTAGAAATAGGACCGAGGGCGCCTGCTGAAGACGGCATGGGAATCAGTTTCGTATTGAAATATAAATCTAATCAATCAAAAAAGTTTTTGACCGATCCTAAAAAAGGAGTTCGGGATAAAAACCATAAAAAAACGCGAAAGATCCGTGATCATCTCCTTGGAGAGCCTGATGATAAAGATAAGAAAAAGCGCAAAAACGATGGCTATGCGAGACGTGAGATAGACAGCGGGAAGAAATATCTTAGGGAATTGTTTGATACGGTTAATACCAAAATTCACTTAGTCGATAAAAATGATGATCCGATGGAAGAACTACCGAAAAATAATGACCCTGAATCATAATTCTGTTCCGATAAAGGATTGAAATCCACTTGCCTAAAGAAGCGATATTTTTGATTAACGAATCGTATTTCAAAAGCGTCATTAGAATACTACCGCTTATTTTTCTAATTTCATGCAAAAATCCAGGGTGCTATTTAAAAGTTTCCAAATGTTTCATGCAGTTGGTAATTTATTTTCTGAACCTAAGAAATTGCTGAATACTCCTTGAATTTTGGAATTTTTATTAATCGTTCTATTCTTTCCGGATTGCGACACTCGAGGCTTAATAGCTTGATAATTTCTACCGAAAGTTCTATTATTTTCCATGGTAATCGGATTATAAACAATTCTTTAACTCGCTCTAAATCTATTCTCTTATAATTCCAACACCTCAAGATACGATGGTTTGACCTGAAAATTTCTATGTGTATCTCGCTTTTTGGATGCCCACAACTGAAAATTGTTAGGTTTAATACTCCGGAAATAAAAGTGAGCTGGACAATAGTTTTTGCTCCAATCGTCTCCGTGCCAAGAGAAAAAACACGGAGCGTGATAACTATGAAACAAACAATTAAAACCTTAATCCTGGAGTTTGTAGCGGGAAACGGCTCAAGCCACATCCAAGAAATACATCTTCAAGTTGCCGAGATCCATCCGGGGGTTCCGCAACATACTGTCAGAGCCAGGCTTTCAGAAATGTCCGGAAACGAGAACCTTGAAGAGAAACTGCAAGCTTTAGGGGAGGGCTTCTACGGGCTATACAGTGAAAACAAAGATCTTAACAGTGTCGTTTCATATCCTGATCGAGGGCCTTGGGGTGAATCGAGGTATCGGGGTAATTGTTCAGGTTATTTGGTGAAAGACCTTATTTTAAGGTTCAAGTGCCAAAGCGTATTCGATCCTGCACAGGGAGGGGGAACCGTCAAAGATGTCGTATCCGGCATCAACAAATTCCGGCGCAATAATATACATTACGAAGGCAGAGACCTTAAAGAAGGCTGGGATATCATAACCGGTTTAATGCCGGAAAAACAATTCGATATGGTTTGGTTCCATCCCCCGTATTGGGACATTATCAGGTATTCAGATAACCCATATGACCTGAGCAATTGCATGACGCTGGACGAATTTGAGCTCAAACTCAATCGATCGGCGGAGAAACTTTCTGATGTGCTCAGGCCTGGTGGCATCCTGGCAGTCTTGCTCGGAGATAAAAGGAAAAACGGCAACTATTATCCACTGATGCGAACGCTTTTAACAAATCCAAATATAGGTCGGCTAAAGGCAATCATCATCAAGGTTCAGCATAATTGCATGAGCGACCGAAAGTTTTACAGTTCAAATAACCCGTTTTTAATCCCCATCAAGCATGAATACTGAATTATTTTCCAGAAATAATTTTTGCTGATACCTCTCGCTCCGTAATTTAAAAACGGAGCGAGGTGAAAATATGGCAACACAAGCAACATCAAAACCGGCTACAAGCAGGCAGCTTTCGTACATAACAAGGTTACAAAAGGAAGCGGGCGTCGATCTGCCGGAGCTCAAAGGTGAAATAAACAGCTTTGAAGCTTCGGAGATCATCAGCGAGCTTATTGTGAAGGGTCGGCAAGATGGAACCAAAAACAAACAGGCAAAAATTATTGAGCCCAGACTTGGTATGGCAATAAAAGAATGCTTCAGGCTATGGACCGGTCTTGGCAGAGATATATGGGACACAAAACGGAAATCGTTTATAGAAGAGACAATCAGAACATACGATCTTTTTACGGAGATAGCTGAAAAATTGGGTAAAAATCCTAACGGGAGAGGCTGAATTTTTTCAATTTGTAGGGAGAATTACAGCTCCCTTTTTATTTTAAATCGGTTTTATGTGGGGATATAAATTTGCTGGAATTTATACCCTGAAGAACCGGAATTTTATAGTATAGAGCCACACATTGGGACTGTTTCGGAATTTAATTTAGATTCTGCTATCTTGTCCTCCATTTAACGGCTAAAGGTATAAATGGGGTTTGCTCATCGCAAAGCCCCAATTTAAACCTTTCCCCCTTGCGGGATCGCCTATGTCGCATCTTAACTTGATTGACATTTTTATTCACCGGAATTCGTACACGATTGCTTTATGTCAGCCGTCGCTTACATCGACAAAAAGGGAATTTTTTGTGCTCTCTCTCAGGGATCTGGTGTCCTGAGAGAGAGCAAAGACTCGACTCCGGGGAGGTTAAGAATATGAATCAAAAATACATAAACATACACGTAGACAGGTGTATTGAAGAAGAGGATTTGCCGGTAAGGGCAAGCTTGAAAGTTATCCGAAAGAATGATCCGGATTACGGCTTAACAGCCGATGAAATAAACGACAGAAATGAGTTTATCAGATGCTATATGCTAAGCGAATTGGGACCGCTTCTTCTGATTCCGGAAGAGAATGACAAAGAAGATTTTATCATCGAGGATTATTATGAAAGCGCCTTCAACACGAATGATTTTTATCGATTACATAAGCCAAAGCCTTACAACGGATATCATTACCGCCTCAAACAAATATTTGAAAAGGTCAAAGACCTGGCTATTATGCATTCGTGTATCAGCCATCAGGAAGGTAAACACAATACCCGGCAAAGATACAAAAGCTTAGTGGATAATGAATTCAGAGACGAGGCCGCTATACTGCTTGATACCTTGAAAAAGTACCCGCAGTGGGTGGACAGGAAAAAGCTTGCGATCCGGCTGGCAAAGCTAAACAGCAACATCAAAAAGTGCAGCGAGATATGGAAGGCGTATGCATTTTGGGAGTGAGGACAGTGTCCTCATATATTCCCAACGCCACTTATCATGGGTGGAGAATAGGCAAAACAGTCTGCTGGATTTGCAAAAAAATCCGTGCCGCTAACATTGGCCAAAGCAGGTGATGCTGTCTGCCATAAATGCCAGAAAAAGTATTTTGTGCGGCCCTCAAAAGCTTTATTAGAAGTGGAAAAGAAAGCCAGGAAGGGAGCTGATGTGGTTTAAAATATAGCCGGAAGTATCCGGGAAAAAAGGCCCCTCCGTTCGTACACCCTTTGGAGGAGAAGGTCATCCCTTGCGGGTATCGCATGCGGGGCGGGGAGTTGATATGGTCGAAACATTTTAAGAATTTTTCTCCGGTGACCGGTGGTCACAGGGCCCCTTACAGGGGCTTTGCAGGTTGGCTGCAAAACGGTTTGGGAGTTTGTATCCCCTTCGGGGATAGGGGGGATTCTCGTTGCTCACCCCCCGCGGGGGGGGGGGGGGGGGGGGCCTCAGATCAAGGTTTATGAAAGGCAGAAACAAAGTTGTAACACACTGAAAGTTGAAAATAAAAGAGGCTCAAAGAGCCTCGGATTTTTGATAGGATATCAGGGAATTCGCTGGGAGGTTATTACGATTGGACTCCCCAATTGGAATTCCCAAAGGAAAGAAAATACAGCAACTATAAAAAGGTTACGGTATTTGGAGGAATGATCCAGTAATATATTGGATGCAGATATGTAAGTAGAGTAAGGCTAAAGCCGCCCAGGGGTGCCGGGCGGCAAAAAAAGTGAAATTAAGTGAAAAAAATAGAAAAAACGAGATGTTCAGAGAAAATGAAATAGGATTATTTATAATTTTTGATAATTGGATAGGTTTGGTTGAAATTAGATGGGATTGGTATATTATTTATGATAATAGCTTATGTGTCCCTTCCGGATTTAAATTATTTCCCGTAATGTTTGCGGATCCTTGCCTTTAAAGGCCAATAGTGATTATCTGAATATTTCTCTTTTTCCCGTCCATCTTCAAGGATTTTTTCTGCCTCTTCAAAGGTGACTTTATCCAGCAATTCGGACAGATTTTCTTTGCTCTCAAAGTGCTTATGACCTGATTCGTGCAAGCCATCCCAATCACCTGTAATCTCGCTTAATTCATCAGGGGTAAACCCGGTAGAGGTCAATTCTATCTTGGTATCAAGAAATTGTTTTCGCAAAGAAGCTGATGGGTACGGCTCATAATATTCCTTGCCCTGTTGCTCGCATTTGCGACTTTCTTCAAGCTCTTTTTGATCATCCTCATGGATTTTTTCCAGATCGGTTTTGTATCGGTCCGCCCAGTATTCGCTCTTTGGTCTGATTTTTGTCTCAATATTTTCGATCATGCGGGCTTCCTTTGTTTTATCAACCATTTCCCACTCAATATTTTCCAGCTCAAATTTTTTATTATAAAGCTCGCTGATTTGATCAAGAACTTCTATCTGCCCAGGCCCGAATTGCTCTTCGTATTCCGTATATTTTATTTCAATGATTTCATTCAAATTTTCAAGTTCCTCCCGTAAAGATTCCGCTTGCTCATTTAGCATTTCCTCGTATCCCTCCCCGTATTCTTCAAACTCTTCAAAACCATCCTCTCCGAACTTTTCCATGGTGGCCTCCTTTTTCATAATTTTAATTTAATCGAGATCTCTATAGGATAATGGCAACAAATGAGAAAAAATTTAGAGGCATATTTTATTTCATGGGAACCAAATTGGGATCGGAAACCGAAAGATTTATATATACCACCCGATTACCACTGTTTAGAGGTAAAAAAATGATAGCCCCAAAAGAAGCTTACTCATATCAAAATTACATTGCAAATATCGAAGGAGCGACGCTGAAGGTAGTCTCAACAACAATGCCCACAGCAGCCTGCCGCCCGGATTGGAATGAATCTTTTAATTTGGCGGATTCCACCGCTAAAAGCTTTATGCAACGTGTCAAAGAGGCTGATTATCGGGATGGTTTTGAGGACTTTTCCAACCACAAGCTTGAACTTAAAGAGGATAAAATCGAACTGATTTTAAAAGAGATTGCCCCAAGAGATGACCTTAAATACCGCAATCTAATAAGCCTTTACGATGATCTTTTAAAGATAAGCAACTGGCGTCTGGAAAGACCTTATCCTGATAAATATATCAAAGACCGGATATGGTCGGATCTAAACAAAATGGAGTTTTTGCTTCGTGAGCAGATCAGAAAGGAGCTGAAAGATTTTTCACACGACACGTCTTTTTGCCAAAAAGATCTGCGTGAATCATTGCTGGAGTTTAAAATTCAAAATCAAAAATCCAGAATGCTCGACGCGAGTGACCTGGAATTTGAAATTCAAAAAGATACGATTGAGCCGGATGGCTACAACAACCAAACAGGTGATTTATATCGAAAGCAAACCATGTACTAAAAAGGCGAAAACGAAAAAAAGATGGCTCTCCCCATCATCGATCAACGCATATATGAGATGTCCGAGAAATTTTTATTACAGCAAAATAGCAAAGCTGAAACAAAAGCCGAGCATTTATCTGATCAGAGGCATTGCGGTCCACAACGCGATTGAAAAGTTTTACAAACATAAAATCAACCAATGTGGTGACATGGATTATTCCACCCTGAGAAAGATTGTCACTGAATTGATAAGAGATGAATGGCTGGTCCAGAAAAAAAGTATCCGCAAACTTGATCTTAAAAAAGATGAGCTGTGCCTTTTTATTCAGGAAAGCAAAAACATGATGTTCAATTTCCTGCATGATTTCATCAAAGATAAAGGGTTTGAAAAAAGAGCACCCGTCATCGAGAAGACCTTTTTTTCGAAAAAGCACATGCTTTTGGGCAGGATTGACGCCATTTACAACAACCGGGATCCGCCCCTTTTGGTGGATTTTAAAACCTGTAAGTCCAAGGAGGTCAGTGATGATTACAAACGTCAGCTGGGAATTTATGCGCTGCTCTACGAAGAGCATTTCCATACCAGGGCCAAAGTCGCAATCCATTTTCTTAAGTTTGAAGATGGGTTTAAAAAATTTAGGATCAGCGACAAATATATCGAAAAAATCAAGACGATCGTAGCAGATATTCACGATAGGACCCAATCTGACAATATAGACGAATACCCTTGCACCTGCGGTTGGTGCGATAAGAACTTTGAGACCAAAACGAACTCAAAAAATGAACCTAATCGATGAAAAGTTGAAAATCCTGCAGCCGGTTTTGGGCCCGGTCAAGATCCGGCGATTAAGGCAGATGTATTTTTTTGAAGACGACTACAGGGAAAAAAAAGAGATAGAAAATCACATAGATCTGCTCATCTCAAGGTTTGTAAAAAAAAGTGTGGAAGATGAAATCATGCTTCCCCCGCTTCAAAATGAATTGTGTGCAGGGGAGATAAATATCGGTGATCAGGAATACCTCGGCAAAAAGATCAATCCACTATATCTTAAGCTAAGAGATATCAACCGGCATGTTGGGATTTTCGGGGCTACCGGCAGCGGTAAAACCACATTTGCCAAAAACCTTATCCGGCAAATTCATAAAAAAAGAATTCCGTTTCTAATCTTTGACTGGGAAAAAAGCTACCGCAATCTTATCCGGGAACTACCCGACGTTCAGGTTTTTACCGTCGGCAGTGATATAAATCCTTTGTTTTTAAACTTTCTGACTGTTCCGCCCGGAATCGAATATGACGAATACATCAAGTCAATCATAGCGATTATCTCAGAGGATTATATCGGCGGTATCGGTGCCGATACGATGCTGTTAAATTACATGGAGATGGCATTTGAAGAAACTCAGAATCCTTTTTTTGAAGATCTCAAACAGATTGTACTAAGAGAAATCAACAAGGATATGGGTAAAAAGGGTCGGTTGACGGGCAGGTCCGGGCTGTGGAAGGAAAGCGTATCAAGACAAATAACGTTTATGTCCAAAGGGGCTGCCGGCACCATCGTAAACCCCAGAAAACACTATCCGCTAAATGAGCTTTTCAGCAAACCCATTGTTCTGGAATTCGGTAACATTAAAAGCCCATATGATCGCAAGTTTTTTATTCACGTCATATTAAACTGGCTTTCCATATACAATCAGTATCACGGAATCCAATCAGAAAATCTTAAACAGGTTCTCATATTCGAGGAGTTTCACAATATTGCCATGAAGGGTCGACAGGACGATATGGTCTCATCCTTGTTCAGGGAATCCAGGAAATACGGAATTGGCCTTATTGCAATTGATCAGACCCCTTCGGAAATACCCAACTCGATTTTTGCCAATATGAATGTAAAAACTTCGTTTGCTCTTGGCACTCACACTGATATTGCGGCCATGGCAAAGGCAATGAACCTTGGCATTCATCAAGCAAAATATTTGGGAATGCTAAAGACCGGCCAGGCAATAATTAATCTTAAACAACGGCATCATGACTCATTTTTAATCAGGCCTCCTTTCATCCAACAGGACGAAAATATCGGAGATGAGTTGCTAAAAGCGGCAATGAACAAGTTTGCAGACCAGACAGGGATAATAACAGCCGAACTGGCCCGTTCTCGCAATATTCAGACTTCTCAAGGTTCAGATAATCTTTCCCCTCTAACGCCGCTTGAAAAAGTGTTTCTTACCAGCATCATCGAAAGGCCTTTGGACGGTGTTGATGAAAGAACCAAAAAATTGGGTATTCATCCGTCCCAGATGGTCCAGATGCATGGCTCACTGGTAAAAAAAGGGGTCTTAAAACCGGTCTATATTAACCGTAAAAAACTTTTCCAACTGACTGATCCGGGCAAAAAGACAGCAGAAAAGGCCAATATACCGATGTCTCCCAAAAAAACAAAGGGCGGCCTTGAGCATGATTTTTGGATACATCAAACTGTTAAGTTTTTAAAAAAGATGAAACTGGATCCTGAGTGCGAGGTCAATGGAATCGACATTGTCGATGAAAGCGCAGGCATCGCCATTGAAGTGGAAACCGGAAAATCCGATATTCGGACAAATCTTTTAAAACTTTCAAATTCCGAAATTCCAAACTGTTACATGCTCGCCACAAACAAGCCGGCAGAAATAAAGCTTAAAACATTGGCCCAAAAACTTCCAACCATCCGGATATTTTTTGTGAAAGACTTTTTCAAGCTTAGCTGCAAACAACTGACATCATTCCCCGCATCTCAAAACTCATCCCCAATCACAACTTAATATTCACACCCGAAAAAGTGCGTACGGCCTGCTGATGACTTTAGCAGAGAAAGGAGCAGCCGCTCACTTATCATCGCAAACACGCGAAAAAAGGCAGACGACGATTGCAGTGAAAGGAGCTGTCACAATTCCAGGACAATGGACCTGTCTCGTCGGAGACAGGCCATTTTTTCAATCCGGTTAGACACAAGGCTAAAATTCTCGTCTTTATAAAACATGATTGAATTTTATGAAAGGAGGTGAATCCATGGCGATTAATTTTTTTGAGAGTGAGCTGGAAAGGGTACAAATTCGTTTTAACCAGGCGTTTGGCAACATGACCGTTTGTGACATCAGGCTACGATACGCAGCCATCCTGTCAATTTGCGCGCTGGGTGTGATCGGTCAAAGAATCAACAGTACAAGGAATAAAGATAAGGCAAGGCCTGACATAAGAAAATTTATGAGAGCTGCGGGAATCATCAATAAATTTTTTGACATGATTGAGGTGCAGCAAAAAGAAAGGAGTGATTATGAAGTTAATGGAAGCGCTAAAGGAAATTATTCAAATGGCAGAGGCACTGCGGAGCGAAGATGTAGAAATCTGTCCGGGCTGCGGTAACGTCTACAAGATTAGATGGTTTAAGCAAGGCGATCATTTTAACGATTTCGGGATGAGGTATTGTCCAATCTGCGGGGTGCTGACCGATGCACACGCCCATATGTGTGTTGGATAAAATTCCGTTATGTAATTAAAAAAGACAGTACCAGTATTCTATCGGCAACCATGGATAGCTGTTTCCGGACGAGACCGGAACGGCTTTTTTGTTTTTTAACCTACCATATATAAGGAGAATGTAATGAATTTAAACGACTATTTGAAAGCGGGTTATCCCGGTCTTTACATTGAAACCATTGAGCCCATACGGGCGACTGAAACAATTGAGGCAACCGGCTGGCAATCTTATCGATGGGACTGTATGCGCGGTATTGTTGAGCGCCAATCCGGACGGATCGTCGAGGATGTGCTTGATCCGTTGGCTGCGGTCAAATGGCTTGGCACACAAAATGATACACTCTTGTTTGTGCAAAACTTTCATCACTTTATCACCTCTGTTGAGATCATACAGGAAATCCAAAACCAAATCGCCATCTGGAAAGCTTCGGGATGCTGCCTGGCCATGGTGGGCCCAAGTGTGGCGCTCCCTGAAGAGGTAGCCAGCTTTTTTACCGCGCTGCATTTCAGGCTGCCATCCCGCGAAGAGCTTTGTCGTATCCAGCGGGAGCTTGGTGAAAGTGTGGGCGTTGATGTGGCAAATGATGCGGTTGAGGCGGCCCTTGGACTCACCGAATTTGAGAGCGAGACCGCCTTTGCCTTGAGTCTGGTACAAAAAAAACGTTTTTGCAAGGAGGTGATCACCGAACAAAAAATGCAGATGATCCGGCGCTCCGGGCTGATGGAATTCTGGCCCCCTGTGCCGGTTGACCAGGTGGGCGGCCTGGATCATTTAAAGCTGTATCTCGGCAATCGTAAAAAGGCATTTATGCCGGGCAATGAACATTTGCCCAAGCCAAAGGCATTGCTTTTGGTGGGTATTCCGGGAACCGGCAAGTCATTATCTTGCAAAGCGGCGGCGTCCATTTTGAATTGGCCCCTGATCCGACTGGATATATCCGCTCTAAAAGGTTCGTTGGTGGGTGAAAGCGAACGCAGGATCAGACAGGCGACTGCAACCATCGATGCCTTTGGCAAAGCGGTCGTATGGTTGGACGAGATTGAAAAAGGGTTTGCCGGAGTGAAATCATCGGGCAAAACAGACGGCGGGACCACATCGGCAATGTTCGGGCACTTTTTAACCTGGCTGCAGGAAACCACAAGTCCGGTTTTGGTAATGGCGACCGCCAACAACATTCAGGAGTTGCCGCCGGAATTTTTAAGAGCCGGCCGTTTTGACGCCTTATTTTTTGTTGACGTGCCCACCTTACGAGAACGGGAACAGATAATTCAAATCATGAATGATCGCATTGACGCCAATATCCCTGGATCGTACGCCAAGCGGTTAAACGGCTGGACAGGTGCTGAGATTGAGCAGCTTGCCAAAGATAGCCTATTCGACGGACTGCAGGAGGCAATGAACAATATCGTGCCTTTGTCACGCACCATAAAAGAGGAAATAAACGCTTTGCAGCAATGGTCGGCTTCGAGGGCCAGGCGCGCAAACGCAATTGAAGAAACATCGTCCAATAAACCGGTAAGGAGGATAAAATAGTCATGTCACATATCAGCAAAATCGAACTGGAAGTCACGGATCTTGAGATTTTAAACCAGGCCTGCGTAAGACTGGGGCTGACCCTGATCAAAGGCCGGAAAAGCTTCAGATGGTACGGCAAGAGTGCATCCTGCAGCCATGCTATACGGGTGCCGGGTGCAGACTACGAGATCGGTATCCTGGAAAAAGACGGCCGCTACGAGCTTAATTGCGATTATTATGATCGTAATATCGAAAAGGCCATTGGCAGCCAGGGAGGTCTATTGAAACAGCTCTATGCTGTTGAGAAAACCAAGCTGGCGGCAAGGAAAAAGGGATATTCTATCCTGGAACGTCAAACAGAAGAGGGCGTCCGCCTACATGTGCGGATATCGTAAAGGAAAGGAGGTGCGACATGAAAGAAATTATTGTTGAAGTAACCTTTGATGGCGAGGTCCGCATCGAGACCAAAGGCTTTACTGGAAAAAGTTGTCTCAGCGAAGCCCAATTTATCAAGGATGTGCTGGGAAAAGAAACCGCCCGCCAACTGACTCCCACTTACTGGCAGAATGACTCGGCCAGTGTCAAAAAGTACCTGCCCATCTGCGGTTAATTCCGCATCTGTTATCAAACCCTAAAACATCAAAAAAACAACCAAGCTAAACGAGTGGCCACTTCCAATATAGAGGTGAGCAACAACAGGAGGACTACGTCATGGAAAATTTGTTTGAAAAAGGGTGCCTGGTGCAGCTTTCAACAAGTGTGTGGGGTGCAACCCGCAAGATAAAAACTAGTCACCTTTCACGGCTTTTTACGTCACATGAATGGCTCAGCGCCAACAAGAAACTCGTCAATCCAGATGCTTTAAGGCCGATCAAAAAGGTCGTCAGCAAGGCCCGAACCTACCTTGCCGGAGTCAGTCTGCCGTTTCCACTTACCGGCATGGTCTTTATGCCAAAGGAAATGATTTCAAAAGTGGATCAAAAACTGACCAGCTTCAAAAGTGAGTTCAACGGTTCGGTTGAAGAATTTATGGGCAACTATGACCGGCTGCGAGAAACGGCAATGGTTTGCCTGGGAGATTTGTTCAACGAAATGGACTATCCGGTGAGTGTCCTGAGCAAATTTTCGTTTGTCTGGCGTTTTGTGATCCTCGATGTCCCCAACGGCAATACGGCTATCCTGGCTCCGGAAGTCTATGAGCGAGAAAAGGAAAAGTTTGTTCAAACCATGGAACAAGCTCGTGAGATGGCCGTTGAGTCACTGCGAGAGGAGTTTGCGGGCCTGGTTGAAAGGATCACCGAGCGATTTACGGACGGCCCGGACGGTAAACCCAAGGTATTTAAAAACAGCACGGTCACCAACTTTTATGAATACTTCGAAACATTCAAGGAACGGAACATATTTAAAGATGAGCAATTAGCCGAACTGGTGAGCAGAGCTCAGGCGTTGCTTGGCAGTCACTCTGCGGCAGAGATTCGCTCCAATGACGGACTCAAGGATCGCATCCGGAGCGACATGGAAGCGGTGGAAACGGCGATGGCAGAAATTCTGGCCCGTCCGAGGCGGAAGATCATCCTGAATTAGTACAAATCGGATAAAAACGATCCAGCTCCCCTATTGTAGAACGGGGACGCTGATTGGAACTGTTAACCTGATCGATGGCCGACTCATTAATTTTGAGTCGGTCTTTTATTTTTGGAGGTGACATATGGTGAAACTTTATCGATTTAATAAAAACGTAAACAGATGGGTTTTGGCTGATTACGGTGTGGCGAGCAAGGTGAAAGACTACGTTTTGCAAGGCTATATCGTTATCTGTTGGTAATCAAAGTCTATTTATGAAGCAATGAGCCTCCCCTTTGCGGGGGGCTCATTTGTATTAAGGAGGTGATAATAACGTGGAACGAACCCACGAGACAAAGATTGGCCAAGATGCCGAAACTGTATGGTGCCGAGAATGCCTTGATTAAGGATAAACTGATTCACTGACTGGTATGCCTCCGGGAAGAAATCACCGGGGGATTTTTCTATTAAATTTACGCCCATTGAAAGGAGCATCGATTATGCAAGTATACTGGAATTATATCTCAATTGAACATCAACGAAAATTAGAAAGCCTTGCGGATAAAAAGGGCATTAGTGCCGATAAGGCCAAGCATAACATTATCGGTTATTTGCAAGGCGACAACATGGACTCTGGACAGCCCGGTTATCTAAAAGATTTGAGCACAGTTGGACAGATAGAGGAGCTGATTGATCTGATAACCCGCTGAAGGCAGTAGCTGTTACGCGAGGCAAAGAAGCCAAAAGCTGTCAATTTAATTTTATTGTAAAAGCCCTTCCGGAACCCGGAAGGGCTTTTATCGCTAAAAGGAGGTCTTCACATGACTGAAAGAGCGAGGTTTTGGGAGGATTTACGATCCGGACGGTTTGTTTCAATGGTCGAAGAATCTTCAAAAGGCCGATCGGTCGCAAATTCAAAGGAAGTTTACAACATCATGAAACCGTTATTCGCCAAAGAAGATGATGTCGAAAAGGTCTATTTCATCTTCCTCGATGCACAAAACAAGATCCTTTCGATAGAAAATCTGTTTACAGGCACCATATCGGCGTCCACCATTTACCCGCGCGAACTTATCAAACGGCTGCTCGCCCTAAAATCCTGTGCCTTTATTATGGTGCACAACCACCCCTCGGGGAACACAATGCCCTCGGAAGAAGACATCTCAATTACGATGAAACTGGCCGTCGCGTCTTCCGGCATCGACGTATTGTTGCATGACCACATCATCATCGGTGACGGTCTGTACAGTATGGCGGACATGGGTTTAATGGAAAAGATCAAAAACAAGTGCAACAATCTTCTGGCAACCGTCAACCAGTTATAGGGAGGACCGCAATGCATGAAAGCAGCAGTGGATTAAAAAGACGAATCGACACCGCAGCCGACAACGGAGGCGATTTAATTGATCTGGTTCGGAATCTTCAATGGTGGGCGGATTGCTTTAACACCGCCTTATTCAAAGAACAGCCGGCACCGGTCGCCGGAATCTTCTTTTACAAGATGAAGGTTACGACCTTTGCGCAGGTTTTGGTTGAAAGAGACGGGATTGAACTCAAAGAGAAAATCATCATCAACAGCGTCCATTTGAATCGGCCCATGTGGCACATCCTCACCACGCTTTTACACGAGATGGTCCATATCTGGCAGGCTTGCTACGGCAAGCCTTCCGGCAGCTGGTTCCACAACCGGGAGTTTCAAAACAAGATGCTTGAATTCGGCATAGTCTGCAATTGCAAGGGCCGGCATCTCGGTTTGAGCGATCCGTTTGTGTTTCTGCTCAGAAAACACGGACTTTGTCTTGAGCTGAAAAAAGGCGCAGGCGAAGTGTTTGAAATTCCATGGTCGCCGAAGCCGACCGGCAAATCAAAGCTGAAAAAATGGTCATGCCACTGCACCAATGTGCGCGTGGCGGTCAAGGAGTTTGAGGCGAAATGCCTAAGATGCGGTAATCGATTTGAGCTCGTTTGAAAACTCATGCCGGGAAGGGCCATCCTTGGTCCTTCCCTAAAAAACCAAAAGATATAAATACCTGCTCATTTTAGGGATTCTATAGCACAGGTGTATATCAAGATGGCTTATATAGGCGCGACAAGAAATATTAATGGAAAGGTGGTTGATAAATATAAACTTGGCAGCGGCAATCTCGGCGTGATCGTGGTAGACGAATATGGAAAGCGTTATTCAGTTGAATTTCAATCTTATTCTGCCAAACCGTCACTGTCGAATCTGTATGGACTGATCAACGATCCTTTTCGCGAAAACGCCGAAAGTATCGACCGGCTGGTTGAAAAAGGATCTTATATCGGTGTCGATGTTGGTTGTTCGGATCATCCCTTGCGGTATGCCTATCGATTAAATTATGTCTCAGCAGCACCTGTGCATTACAGGCTGAGACCCGAACCATCCATGAAGGCACCATATAGTGCCATGGGTAGCGGCAAAAGCCGATATTATGCCGGAAGGCTATGACAAGCGGGGAATACCCGATTATAAATAAGATTAAAAAAATGGTCGGGGAAAAAAGATGACAATGGAAACAAGAAATGAAAGAACGTTTTTGCTTGGCGAGAATTTGAGTCAGACCGATATCTGGCGCAATAAAGCCGAGGGTGAGAAAATCACTTTTGATCTTTCTCTTTTTTCAAATCGAAAATAGCCTTTTTGTCGAGTTTGAGCAGATATTTTTCGATGTTCATTTGTTTTTCATAGATTTGTTTAATCTCAAGTAAACTATTGCGGGCATTTTCTAAATTTGAAAGGGCTTCCTCCGGGCGGCGATTTATTAGCTTTTTCATGGCCGTATCAAGGAGAATATTAAATGATTGGCACAAGGTACTTACCCGCTTTTCATACTTTCGCATGAAATCAAGGGCTTTGAGCATTTGTTTTTGGTATTCGATTTCTTCTTTTATAGTTTGCAACTTATTCTTATCTTTTGTTTGTGACAATCGCCTTTCCAGTTTAGCGATATCCTTGCTACGACCTGCCTGGTAAAACTCAAGATGTTTTTCGATAAGTCTTATATTTTTATTAATAATGTTCTCCTTGCTTGATATTTGTTTTAAGGCTTTTCTTAAATCTTCAATCTCCTGCTCGTCAATGGAGGTTTCCTTGTTTTTTATAATCGTTATCATCTGCTTTAAGTAACGATCGATATCTTCTATTGAGGCAATTTCCCTCTTGGTCAACTTCATGGTTTTGCTCCTGAGCAGCTTCTTTTCTCTTTTGTCCTCCTGGATTTCTTTGTCAATTTCTGTATCATCCGGTGTTTCTAAATCAACTCTGCTAAGGCTTTTAGCCGTATCAACAGGGGACTGTTTTGAATGACGGAAGAAGGCCGAGATCACCTTGAAGACCGAAACGGCAAAAAGTATCAGGAGAATCCCGTTTACCGGTGGAAAGATTTCTTGAATCGAGTGCAGTATATTAGGACTTACGGCCCACAATGAAATATAAAAAAGGGCGAAGCCTAAAGGTAATGCCGTTGAAGTCCTCATGCCGTATCCTCTCATCAACCCGAAGATGATGAAAAATATTATAATGAATATTAGAAACGTTCCGAATAATCCTAAACCCTGCAGACTAAAATATAACCAGCCGCGATAGATAGAGTAGTATGTGCCGACTGCAAGTATCAGGGCGACAGCGGTGACAAGTGTTCTGAGATGCCGGCTTTGTTCAAATTTTCTTCTCAATGCAATACCGACAGCAGCCCAGAAAAAGAATAATAACAATGAAAAAATTATCCAGGGCTCAAATTTTGATATGAATGGACCTGGTTGGATGCGGGTAAATGGTGAAAGCATATCCCATGACGGCGGCATTGAATAATGGAATTTTAGTTGGAGTATATAAAATTTTCTAAAAATAAAGGTGAGATTGAAGGTGGTGATTGTGAAATAAGTGAGACTGTGATTTTAAAACGGGGCCTGGGGGCAATGATTGCTTTTCATAAAAGGCGCTGATAACCGATCATGGATTTTTTTTGAAAGGTACAAGGTTTAAAACGAAATTTTGGTGCTTACAGCTCTTCCCAATTCATCATGACCCTTTAGCACGGCAAGGTATTTTATTTTTGCACCGAGCAGATAATCTTCAATCCGTTTAGCAGCGCCTTTTATTTGAAGGCCGACCTCGGAAGAGCCTCTGCAAATGCTGACCGGGGTAATGGCCTTCTTAAAACGCCTTACCGAGCTCTTTGGCACTTTCCAGATGCAAAATGATAAAAAGGGCTCAAATCTGTTCTTCTTTTTTACAGTCACATCCGCAGAGGTAAGCGTGACCCCAACACCATTTACCTCTGTAACTTTCAGAATGATCAGGCCGTCGTCATTCGAAATCAATGAGACCACAACCTTTGCGCCTTTTGAAAGTCTGCGCATTTCCCGGACCAATTTATTGGGATACCTCACCAGCACAAAATAAACATAATTTCCGGCCTGATCACGGGCCCACGAACTTTGCACCATATTTTGCTCAACGCCCATGACAACGCCATGGGCTACACTCGAAAGCCGGTAGTCAATAATTCTTTTCGGTTTGTAGGGTGATCCGGAAACAAGGCCGGTATAACTGTAATGATAGTTTATTCCTATAGCACCCAGCACCTGACGGACAACATCCGCGACAGCGAGGTTGCGGGCCTTATCAATCGTTAACATTGGTGGTGACACCCCGGCAAAATGGTCATACGGTACGGAGGTCACAAAATTTGGAATGTTCAACGTTTTTGACGGCTGAGCATATGTGGAATTTCCTAATAGGCATAATATTATTAAGCCAGCTGGGATACCAAAGATGAGCTTAAGCCTCATTACCAATCTCCTTTTTGAGATCTTCCAGAAGTTTTTCAGCCTTGTTTTTCGCCTCAATATTACCTTGTTTGGAAAAATTATCGCTAAGGTTTTGAAGCATATCGGCTTTTGCTTTTAAATAATCCACCATGCTGATTTCAAGGCTGACAAAAACATTGTAGGTAGATTTCAAGTGTTGAGAGTAGAACGCTTCCTCGTAATAAATCTCTTTTTGTTTGACCCCTTGCAAGTGAAGGTTGTCGATGAAAATGGCTATTCCGTCTTCAACATATCTGTCGATTCCGCCGACAGCCGTATTTGGACCTTGCACATAATCTGTAAACTCAACCCTTATAAAGTTGGAGATAGATTGAGCAGCCAGCTTTAACGCTTCGGCATTAGCACATCTGACAGACACTGAATAATCAGAACCATTGAGAAACCCACCGGAAAAGTAAATGTTGCCGTCTTTTTCAAATGAGGATTTTTTTGTCCATTCAGGTCTGTCATCTGTTTTGGAACTATTGAGTATGGTCGGTTTTTGAAGAACAGATGCCTCCCTTGCTACTTCATGTAAACTTTGGGATTTTGAAGAACAACCAGTGAAAAGCCACAATAAGGTTAATAAAAAAATCGTTCGCACAAGAATTTGGTTTAAACTTAAACTAAGTCTCTGATTTTTCATTGAAATACCTCCTTTCTTATTATTCATATATTAAGGGCAAACGACTTTTTTTGTCAAGAAAAATATAATAAATTAACAATAAATTCAATAAGTTAAATTGTGTTTAAACTTAATTCTTTATCTATTACACTGAAAAATATCTTGGGAAAAAATATTCACCCAAAATATTGAGAAAAACTGCAAGGATGATAAGGACAAATGCGGGTTATAGTCATGACTGGATAAATAAGCTAATGGGACACGCACCTGGATCAAAGGTTCAATGACACTCTTTAAATTATAAGGGTATAAAAAACGAAACTGATGCAAACGAACGAATGAAGTCCCAACAGTATCCATCCTTGAAAAGAGATTATGAAAAATTGAGATTAGAACTGCAAGCTTAGAAAGAACAGATGAATGAGATCATGGATCTCATTCTAAAGAAAGGCATTAAAAATTTAATGGACCAAGGGATTGTCTTACGCCTTCTTATGCTGATTTTCAACAAACACCATCCCTAAAACCAAAGAGTTGGAGCTGAAATCAGAGCTATCACATCTTTGACTGATTCTGCTCATTTTACTATTAAATTCAGCGTATTAACGCTAATTCTGCCTCCTATAAATATAATAAAAAGCAGTACAAATAAGATAGATGAATAGGGTTTTGGGGATTATACCGGTGATTGGATATGAAGGGAATTGGTTGAACAATGGCGAAAATAATTGGAGGTAAGGAAAATGGAAAAGATTAACGAATGGGAATATATAGAGCAGGAAGTCTGGAAACCTACGGTAGAAAATAGCAGCATCCAAGGTACATTGATCGGCAAGGCATCAAAGGATGAGAATTTCAGATCACGATATTATATCGTAAATGAATCCGGAAAATATATAGTTTGGGGAAGCGCGATGCTCGACAACAAGATGCAGTTTGTTGAAGAAGGCCAGGTTGTCAGAATCAGCTATGAAGGGAAATCCAAAAGCAGGCAGGGCCAGGACATCAAAAATTTCACAGTCGCTTTCCAGAAGGCCGCTCCACCTCGCCAGTGCCAGGAAACTACGAACCACCCGGACCGTCCTGCATCATAAATGAAACTCATGGGCAACTTCACGCCTAAAAGTTTAAAGGGGATCTGATCATCGCAAATCCCCAATTTAAATTTTTCCCCTTCCAGGGTCGCCTGTCGCCTAAAATCACGAACAGATAACCTCGCCTTCGGTGATGAGGTGAGGTTATAATGGGAAAAAGATATCTCTATTCGATTGAAATAAAGCCATCAAATGGAAAGACTGCTGAAAATTATTCAGTCTTTTTCAGTAAGAACTATGGGGACATGGCCGGCGGAACGCGCTGCTGTGAAAACATCGAGTGCCTGAAGGAATTGTTGAAAAATATCGTGAGATGGTGGGGGGAATACGATTTCTTCCTGAATCGCGTGCCGGATAAGGTCGCAAGACCCAATCTCCATTTCGAAAGCTTCACGCTCAATATTTCCATATCCGATGCTCTCGGTATCCAGACATTGAACAATTGGATATAATGATCGGCCTCTTTTTTAAATTTCTTTCAATTAAAGTTCAATCGTTTGCCCATCTTTGATTTCAAGCACATTTATGTCACCGAACAATTCTTTATATAGTTCCGGATGAAAAGTGTGATTCGGGATGATATGCTTCGGTTTAATAGCTTCCACAAAATCTTGCAGCTCTTCACTGTATGCGTGACCGCTGCTGTGTACTTTCAGTATCGGGATGCCATGTTTATCCCAAAATGGCTTGACTTCAGGCAGGTAACCTCCCATATTGAATATATGAGCTTGCCGTCACTGAATTCTTTTTTTTTCATGATAGCGTTTCTTGCCAGATAATTATCTTTGACCACCAGCCTATTTCGCAGCTTTTTAATTTCCGAAAATGAATAGTCAGTTTCATTCCAAATTCTTAACATCAATCCTGTTGCTCAATTGAATTACTCTTATGGAAGGGTCTTTACGTCTCAACTCTTCAATCTTTCTCTCTGCCATACCTGAATATCCCATAACCACTACCACGCCTAAAACGCCATGCACTATATCCACGGGCGCTCGCCTTGTTATCAAACCCAATCTTTCTTTCTGTTCCAGATTTTTCTGGTAACATGTCCTGTAATCGTCAAAATTGTTTTCAATTCTTTGCGTATATTCTTTGAGTTGAGTATTCACTCCTCTCTTTATCAACCGACCTTGATAGGTCACATCACCTTCCAATTCAGGATTATTGCCCAGCTTGACCTCAAAGACACAGAATTGATAGCAGCCGCCCTTATTCTTTTTCAGGGTCAACAGGTCCATCTTTGTTCCAGAAGCCTTATCACTCACTTGTCTGTCAATGATAATCAGGTCATCTCTATTGACATTGTCGGTCATAAGCATCTGCTCATATATCACTTCCTCTTGGAAGGAGATCTTTTTTACCATGCTTGACATCAATTTGAGATTCTGCGAACTGAATAAGGAATGAAGCTGTTTTCGTGGGATAGAAAATATCTGATACCTGTTCTTTAGAACTGATTTGAATCTTTCTATCACCCTGCCAGGTACAAATTTTTCATGAATACGCACTTCATATTTTCCGTTATCTTTTTTGTAAGATATTTTCCCGATGCTGTTTCCTTTGTAATAAAGGTTGAAATAACCATCTCTAATTTGCAAATCATACTCAAATCCAGAATTCTTGATTTTTTCAACAAGAAAGCCGAAATCTTCCACGATATCCTCGAATGATTTCTCATCGGCAATGAAACGCTTAATTACCGCCATTATTTTCCATCTCATCAATATTAAGCTGTTGAACTTTATAAATTTTCCTCAAAGCTATCAGATTTCTTCTAATTTTGCAAAATTAAGCCAAAGCCTCATCTATCCGGCCAGGAAACCACGAACCACCCGGACCATTTCGCACCATAGATGTAACTCATGGGCAACTTCACGGCTAAAGATATAAAAGGGGATATTCTCGTCGCACATTCCCAATTTAAATCTTCCCCCCTTACAGGGTCGCCTATTGCCGATCCCTACCACGTGGACAACCTCACCCCCAGAGCTGAGGTGAAGTTAACATGCAACTATATGAACTCGAAGAAGTGTACGCTACAGAATGCGTATTGAATGACAGCAAGCAGGTATACCATGAGATGCGGGACATCAAGTCATGGACCAAAGAGGCCTTCGTAGTCTTTTTCCTTGACGCACGCAACAAGGTAATCTCAAGGGAGATAGTGAACATCGGAACGCTGGACCAGGCGATAGTCCATCCCCGAGAGGTGTTCAGGACGGCAATCATGAGGAACGCTGCATCGCTGGTCATCGCGCACAACCACCCTTCCGGCTCCACATCGCCGAGCGAGGAGGACACGCAAATTACACATAAGATGAGAGAGGCGGGCAAAATCATCGGGATAGATGTGCTCGACCACGTCATCGTGGCAAGGGACGGGTATTACAGCCTTCTTGAAAATGATTGGATGTAATTTTTTTTATTTTTCTTACAGATGCCACTTCAAAATAGTAAACCTTTTAAACGATGGCTGCTTCCAATGTGACATACCAAGCGTATTAAGCATATTTTACAAACCTAAAAGCATATTGGGACTATTTGTAGCTGGCGGTATCTTGTTCCTGCTGATTAGCGGAGCCACAATAACAATCAATGCGGAAATGCATGATTTCTTTTTCAAATGGGTCTTGATAATGTTCTTGATTGGAATTGCTGGATGGATGCTTTTTATTATCCCGACGATAGTAGGACTCTTCAGCAAGTGAATGTATCACTCAAAACTCTCGAACCGGGTCCTGAACATCTCTCCTTCAGATTTGCGCATTTCAGTAATCTGTCTCTGAAGCGATACGTATTTCGCTTTAGCAAGATGCCCTATCTGTGCATTGTCATGTTCGAACAGCTCCTTTAGAAGTTCGGACTGCCTCTCCACGATCTCAGCGCGTGATCCGCTCCAAGAGTTTGGAATCATATTACGTGCAATCCCATCGAATACCGGCTCCAATTCCGGTGCCCCATCAAAAATGCGGGATAAGAGAGGTTTCCACGTCAGTTTTCCATCATCTTCCTTGAACAGCTTCATTGCGGAAGCTATCAACGGATACCGGTTCGCCGGATCATTCTCGCACCAGGATATTATATCGTCATCAGAAATCTGGTCTAAGGGATTCTCCCGGTGCTCGAAATCTTCATTGAACGTCCGTGCCTGTTGATGTTTCTTATCATCACCGATGAATACGTCCAGGAAAACAAGCGGCTGCACTTTTGAGATATTGGTCAGCAATGTCGGATAATCCTTGGCATAGACATTATGCTCCTTGATAGCCTGAAGCAGATGCTGGCACAGTTCAACAGCGGCAGGACCGCCGTCATCGCCTCGTAGGCCCACCAACGCTATCTGGGATAGCTGGTGGTCCTGGCTATCATGCCTTCTGCGGTCTTTCGTGAATTGATATCGGCAAAGCACATCACGGGCGAATGCTACGAGACGTTCAGAGTGCGCCGCTGGATCTTTATTCTCGTGGAATCTCATCATCAGTATCTCGGTAGCGATACTATCATCTATGGCAAAGATCTTTTCCAGAAGGACGACGAGGTCATCATCGCTTATCGGTTCATGGGCGCGTCCCCAGGCAAGGCCTCGGAAAAATTCAATCTTGGCCTTTCCAGCATCCAGTGCTCTGTTCAATCTTTCGATACCTTTCTGGTCGATGGTTGATGTCATCTGGAATATAGGGAAATATTCACAAAGCAATTCATCTTCAACCAACTCATCAAGTATCGAATCGTAGAGGTCATGCTCAACTGTCGTGCACTCGGACAGCAATCCTTCCATGACGCAGGTCTGCCTGTTTTCCGGTTGTGCGCTTTCGAATGACGCACGCATCGCCTGCCAAAGCTCTTTCCTCTCTGCGCTGCCTTCCGCAAGACCGGCTCCAAAATTCCTGATCCTTGAATTAGATTTAAGGACTAGATCCGGCAGCAGGCGTCCTATAGTATCACTTTCTTGGGCAACCTGTGTTCCAAGCATATGGGCTGATTCACCGGCTCTCTGCCATCCGTCGGATTTATCTCCATCATCCTTAACCTCATCTGATAGGCCGAATGATATATGCTTGTCTGAAAGTACAAATGCAATAGCAATGTCATAAAGATTATCTGGCCGCAGATTTTCTTCTAATTTGTGAATCCTTGTCGATACCTCTTCTGAAAAATTTTTGCTGTCATAATGGATTATTTTCTTGACCGCTATCCATCCTTTATCCCACGGCTGATGCTTGTTGATCTGTATCGCGGCATTTTCCAAAACATCAAACATACCGGTTCTGTTCCAAAGACCGCGTAGCTTATCAGCCAGCAGCTTTCTCGCTTTCTCTGCTATGGGCGTTCCGGAAATGGCGAGACGTGTGCATATATCTATGAATGTCCCATACCATTGCTCGATATCTTTCCGGGTCTTTGGTCGATATCCGTAATCCCTTGATCTCGCTCCGAAACCGAATTCATAAGATGCTGTGAAATGTGATGCTTCAAGGGTGGCTTGCAGAAGCGTGATTCCCAGTTCTTGCTTTCGCTCATTATCGGAATCCACCAACCCCTCTATTATTCTGGCTTTTGCTTCGACCGGCGCATGGGTTCCGGAAAGGTGCAGATAGAAAAGGGATTTAAGGACATCGCGGGCGGAGCTGTCTCGTTCATCTGCATCCTCTGAAAGGGCAAAGCGGCATATTATCTCCACACTCCTGTCGAATAGCGCAGGACCATATGCCAACTGCCTCAGCAGCTTAGCGAATGTATGATGGTGTTTATTCTCTCTGGATGTAAACTTAGATCCGTCAGCTCCGTTGGCTGCCCGCTCAATCATTTCCAGTGTCTTTTCCGGTGAGACGGGCGCGACATTCCTGAATGCATCCATGCCAAGGTCATTGAAGTTGCAGTTCGCCTCACCGAGCCAGCCATCAGGCGATAACAATCCTTCAACTATCTCGACCGCTTGATTGCTGTCATGAAGATAGCCGAGCCGACGCGAGAATGACTTTATGAGGCGTTCCGATGCGCTTAGGAACGCTCCTACAAGCTTATCCTTCGGGATGGATTCAAGGGCCCGTTTCGCAAGCCGGTCAGCGATAGCCTGAGGGAGCACAGCACGCCAGACATCACGTGATTGAATCAGATCCCTTTCTTTTATTGTTGCAACATCCCGGTACAGTTCGTCGCCTGGCTTTACGATCAAAGATGCCAAGAAATTGAGCTCTGATTCGCCTGATTCGGTATCCGTCCCTTCGAATGAATATACAAGCGAACACACTTCAGCTGATGCCAGCAGATCCTTATCCGTACCATGCCGTTGCTCAAAAAGCCTCTTGAACAGGTCCTCATCGCGAAGACCCGCCAAACTTTCATCCCGATCCACAGTATTCGCGAGGGCGATGGCTATCCGGGCATTGCCTCCTGAGAATTCTGCGATCGTCCTGGCATCCACCTGACTGATATGCCCGAATCGGTTCCTTACCAGCTTCTGGATAAGATCAGCGCTTGCCGGTTCAAGCCTGAATACGCTTGTCTCCTCAGGCAGATCCTCCCGGACGTCGTACTCGATCGTGAGCAGGCTGACCGTGCTGTCTTCCACAGAACAAACCTGTGTAAGCTGACGATGCAGCTCAGGCATGCAATTATCGACAATCAGTACCGCCCTTGTCCTCCCTGCTATAAGCTGCTCTGCAAACGCCCTCGGGTCAGGATCGGGGCCGAATGCCACATCTGTATAGAATGCACGATCGGGATTGAGCGCCTGCGTGCCGACACGATCATCGAACATGGCCTGGGCAAGTCTTGTCTTGCCCACTCCCGATAATCCTGTCAATCGAACAGAAGCTTTAGGAGCTGAAAGAACTGATCTTAGATGCAGGATGCCGTCATGAACAGACAACCCATTATCAGTACGTCGCTGCCCATCATGCAGTCTCAATCCTTCATCAAGAATATATTCCTCTTCGACACCTGCTTTTGGATTCGCCCAATTAGCATACGGGTACCAGCCTTTCGCTCGTCGTCCGACCCTGTCGAGTACCCATTGCAACAATGACGGGTGCGATCTCACCCAGGTCGCGATGCGTCCACGGTCAAGAAAATCCAGATGAAGGTTCTCGTGATCATCTTCAGTGGATACCGCTTCCCTCATCGCATCGATACGTTCTTGAAGCGCCGTGCCTGTCGCATTCGCGCCTGAGCTGGCAACTATATACGCCCCTTTATCCATGATGAGGTTCTTGATTATTGGGCGTAGGGTTCCTTTCGGTCTCATCTCAGCCAATATGCTGGACCTTGGCATGTCGGGCTTCTTGACCTGAAAGCCTGTAAAGCCTCTTGGCACAAAGCTGTTTTGAGGAGGTTGGACATCATCCCTGACGACAACATCAAGCCCGCCGTCGGGCGCATCCTGATGCCCGCCCCAGGTTATCCCTTTAGTCGGGAGTCCTGCCAAGCGGTAATCCTCTTCACACAGCCTTCCTATAAGCGTGCGGAGGTCTGCATCGTCAAGTTTTGCGATGTCATCGCCAGTTATTTCAAGTGGATTTGTCATTTGAGAAATGCGTATGTTTCACAATATTTAAATTTAATTGTGTTGTGAATTAATACAGAATTATAACAAAATTGTAAAGGACGGAAATCACACATTTTAATTGGTGGCTTTCAACTTTTAATACACCCGATACCCATCCGATCTGGACTCTATCCGGCCTTTTTTAACCAGCAAGTCAAGGTAATCCTTTGCCTTGTTTTTCCCGATTCTGCATTCCTTCACAAGCTTTGAGAAATCCACTTCCATGAAAATGCCCTTGTTGAAATCATACTGGGCAGCCAAATGATTCAGGATCTTCATGTGAGGGTGCCGTATGCGGAAATGAGATGATTATAGAGCTGGATTATATATCATGCATTTCGCCTGGATCACCGGCAAGATAAGCTTCAAATGCCAGCCTGATAGATTATCAGGACAATTTTTTTTTAGCTTCAGGATTGTATCTTCATCCCCAATATTAGCCAGTATCTCCCAGGCTCTCTTGTTGACAGAATAATCATCAAGCCCGTGCAATGTAATTATGAGGTCATCAGGTATTTCCTCGCCCATCGAAAGCAAGGCCTCTGTCGCCGCTAATATGACCGATGCCCTCTCTTTTCTGTTGAGAAATGGTCTAATATATTCAATAGTCCTGCTATCCTTTAATGCACCTAATGATTCAAGAAGCCGGACTACGTTAAATTCATCTATTGCGAAATTTTTTGATTGTGATTCCGCTGAATGCAAATATTCAACCACTGCATCCGCTGCACTAGGATCTTTGGTCTTGCCCAATGCTAATATCAGCTCTCTGTATCTTACATTTCGTATGTTTAAAATATTTTAATTTTCATTCAAGCAATATTTGTAAAAATATCAGTTAGGTACCTTCAAACAACCACCATTGGTCAT
>CACVKW010000971.1 GCA_902749685.1 Olavius sp. associated proteobacterium Delta 1
AATGGGAAATCTTTGTGATTACTGACATCTCTATACCACAGATAGTCAAACTAGTCATCAAAAAAAAAGTAAAACTTTAATTTTTCGACAGGCTCAACGGAGCGTTTCACCTGCCGGCGGCGGGTAGCAACGGTAAAATTAAGACTGCTAAAACTTGGGATCTCTAAGAATGTTTCAAGCCGCACGATATAGCCGGTCAGTCTTCCGGGTAAAGGCACCGCTTACGCGGCGCCCTCCCCACAAACCCACCACATAATGCCCATCAATACCCAATTTTAGCGACGGTCAATTATCCGTATCA
>CACVKW010000972.1 GCA_902749685.1 Olavius sp. associated proteobacterium Delta 1
ATTTTCTGTCCCTGAAATTGCAATAGACATTCACAAACAGTTTTCATCTAATGTGTCGGCAATTTCCGGTCCAGAAAATACCGCTTAACTCAAATATTATG
>CACVKW010000973.1 GCA_902749685.1 Olavius sp. associated proteobacterium Delta 1
ATGCTAATTGATTACATAAACTCGCGTTATCAGACGGAGCTGCCTTTGAGTTTTTTTAAATAGATTGCTCTGTCTGATAACGACAGATTATGTAAGAACTGCATTTAGCATGACAGGCAGGGCCATTAAAATAGACAAGCGGCTTCCTTGTTTTATTGGAGGGCGAGTGGGGGATATTAAATCAGACCGGCTTCGAGCGCAGGCAGCGGAAGACCTGTCCTTCAAGGTCTGGAGCCCCCTTCGGTAAGTTCAGGATAAACTCGCACGCAGCCTACCTTGCTTGTTCTTGATGCATTAGCTTTCTTGCTTGATGCCGGAGTACCAGGCCGTCAAGCACTGCTCTTGCGATTTTCTTTTCCTCTGCGTTTAATTGCATCAGGGCATCAAATTGCAGTAAGAAATCTTCAGGCGGCTTTCGTTCTTTATCATCAAAAAGGAGTATGTCTCCGGGCACATTTAAGGCGATAGCCAACCTCCTAAGCGCATCAAGCGTTGGTAGCGACTCTCCTTTTTCATATCGACGCAATTGTGTCACATGTATTTCTGTTAGGCGAGAAAGCTCGGGAAAGCCGATTCCCTTTTCCTTTCGTATTTTTGCAAACCTTTCTGAAAATCCCATAGGTCCCTCCGTACAGATTTTAAAAAAAATATACCACAAGGAATTTTTTTGTTGCGCTAAAGATGTAATCATGCTTTAAAAAGATGATAAAAAACTTCTTGACAGGTTTTTGAAGAGGGGGTTTTCGGCAGGAAAAAGGGCCATCAACGGCAACTTTGGCGAGTCGGTGTTGATGGCCCGAAAAGGACGTTCCAAAGGGATAGGTCCCCTTAAAACGGCTTTCTTTTTCTATCGCATCTTCCCCAAAAGATCAATCAATAATGACCCGGCTACGTCATGCTACGCCGCGGCCTACGGAAGGAGGTGAGACCCTTTGAAAACAAACAGCCTTGAGACCACGGATA
>CACVKW010000974.1 GCA_902749685.1 Olavius sp. associated proteobacterium Delta 1
AACCTGATTTCTAAATCACTAATTTCCCGTTTATAACTGCCTGTTTTTATTAAAGGCAGTATTTGATTTTCAAATTATTTTGGACAGCAATGCTAAAATATAATGATGTAAAGCTTGATCCAATACGTTTGAAAAGACTGTTTGAACTTTATTTTGAGGAAAAAGTCGAAAAAGACAGACGGAAAAAAGAAAAATATGCGGAATTATCTCTGGAGTACGCGCTGTCACAAGTTTTTTCACCAAAGCAGAAGGAATTGTTTAAGAAGAAGCTGGAAGGCCTGCCTCTAAATAAAACTGAACAAGAGTATTATTCTCGGACTGGAGTTTCAGGCCTAAACCATCGAATTTGTTGCAACCCATTGATTTTATGACACTTTTGGCCGCCTCTTATGTAAGACCTACCCATAATCTCTATT
>CACVKW010000975.1 GCA_902749685.1 Olavius sp. associated proteobacterium Delta 1
ACACTATCGGTGAATTTCAACGACATCCAGTATCCAGAAACCAGAATCCAGGATCAGTCAATACTTTCAATGGTCTTCATTGCAGCAGCTAAGTTGGATTTCAAAATTTTATGCAACTATAGGGT
>CACVKW010000976.1 GCA_902749685.1 Olavius sp. associated proteobacterium Delta 1
ACCCTATAGTTGCATAAAATTTTGAAATCCAACTTCGCTGCTGCAATGAAGACCATTGAAAGTATTGACTGATCCTGGATTCTGGTTTCTGGATACTGGA
>CACVKW010000977.1 GCA_902749685.1 Olavius sp. associated proteobacterium Delta 1
ATTAACAACCACCCTACATACAAGGAGGATTTTTTTCAATGACTCGTTTTACAACTCATTATATGACTCATTCTAAACTCGTTTTTGGACAAGAGTGAAGAATTATATAAATAATTCAATTTCCGTCTTAAACGATGAATTATGGAACGACAAACAACTTTATAAGAAGATTGAAGAACATGGAATATTTGAAAACAACAATGTAGATCTAACTAATAGTAAGGACAAGGCTGTTGAAAAATACGACCGTTATTTAAAAGATAACGGTATTAAAATTGGATATTCGGAAGGAGCTATTTTTCTATATTTTGACCCAATTTATATTTACCTAAATTTTAAAAATGTTTTGCCTGAAGAAATTATTGAGTATTTTAAAATTGTTGCTGGAGATATTTCAGAAGGATTTTCACAAGACGAAGCATTGATGGTACCATGGGATTCTATAAGAAAAAAAATTGTAAGATATGAAAATTACTTTAAAAAAATTGGCAATATTAATTGTCCATATATAATTAATTTAACAAAACAAAAAATTGATCTATATTTAAAAGCTTATATGATTGGTTTGGCCAATTCCCCTATCTATGACCATATTGATGAGGCTAAAAG
>CACVKW010000978.1 GCA_902749685.1 Olavius sp. associated proteobacterium Delta 1
AGTCACTCTTGTCCAAAAACGAGTTTAGAATGAGTCATATAATGAGTTGTAAAACGAGTCATTGAAAAAAATCCTCCTTGTATGTAGGGTGGTTGTTAAT
>CACVKW010000979.1 GCA_902749685.1 Olavius sp. associated proteobacterium Delta 1
AAAGAGAAAGAATCGAGGCTATCAAACGCGGCGTTGACCTGGCGGCCCTGGTCAAGGCCAAGGGCGTTAAACTGAGAAAAAACGGCAAAAGCTATTTTGGTCTGTGCCCCTTCCACGGTGACAAAAACCCTTCCTTTTCGGTAAATCCCACCAAAAATTTGTGGCAATGCTTCGGATGCGGCGCCGGCGGCGATGTGATCCGCTTCATCGAATTGTTCGACCAGGTGGACTTTAAAGAAGCCGTCAGCAGATTATCCGACAACGGGTTTAAATCGATCAAGAGATCCGCAAAGAAGAAACCGCTTGCCAGGCAGAGCGGTCTGTCTGCGAAACTTTTAAAATTGCTCAAACGG
>CACVKW010000980.1 GCA_902749685.1 Olavius sp. associated proteobacterium Delta 1
CTTTACCTGTGTTACGGCAACAGCAGCGTTACTGCTTCGCAGGAAAATGCCGCCGGGGTGTGGGATGCCGACTACAAGGGGGTTTGGCACATGGAGGGCATGCCGGGTGGCGCCAACGATATTCCCGACAGCACGGCCGATGGCGTGCACGGCACCACGGGCAACATGGACAGCGCCGACCAGGTGGCTGGCAAAATCGGCGGCAGCCTGGATTTTGACAATGTGGATGATTATGTGGACACAAGCCTGACAGACCTGGGCGCCAACACGCTGACCTATTCCGTGTGGATCAAACCCCGGACCGCCGGACAAGGCGGCTTTGGCCGGATATTCGAGAAATACCTGGAGACAATCCTGTTCCTCTATGACGATGCCGGCGAGTGTAAGATCCAGTTTGAGCAGACTTTTTCGACGTCCTGGGGCATATGGCGAGTGGGCAGCATCGCGCTCAATGCGTGGCAATACATTGTGGTGACCTACGATCGCTCGAGTACCGGCAACGATCCCGATCTTTACATCAACGGCGAGCTGCAGAGCAAAGCCGAGATCAGCACGCCGTCGGGTTCGATGAGCACCAACGGCAATGCGGTCCAGATCTCCAAACACCCCTACAATACGCGCAC
>CACVKW010000981.1 GCA_902749685.1 Olavius sp. associated proteobacterium Delta 1
AGCCACGAACTCCTTTGAACCGATGATGCCCGAATCCGTAAAATAGCGCGTGCGGTATCGGAAACGACTGATCCGGCTGATTTCAAAATCCTTTTTGCGTTCTTTAGCAACAACTTTTGCATCGATGACCTGGGCTTGTATCTTGTCTTGGCGGTTTATCGCTCCGGCTTCATATACATACCGACGATACCTTCTGATTCGTTCTTTTGAACTTTTAACATTGAATTCTTTTAATCCAAAATCGGTAGACAGAAACTGATCTTTATTTTCGGTCTGAAGATGATATCCAAGCGAATTCCAGCGATAGTCTTCCGGACGATCAACCAATCCGGCCCGCAGCGGATTTAGATCGATATAAGCAAGGCAGTTGACCAGCGTTTCACCTGTATCGACAATCACACTTTTGAAACGGTCTCCCCAAAAATAACCCCGGCGGTTATGACGCCGGTTGTAGTACCTGGCAAAGCCGACCTTGATCTCCCGCATAAATTCGGAAAGACTGGACAGCTTTTCGCGTAAATAGGGAATCTGGCCTTCG
>CACVKW010000982.1 GCA_902749685.1 Olavius sp. associated proteobacterium Delta 1
ACAACCACCCTACATACAAGGAGGATTTTTTTCAATGACTCGTTTTACAACTCATTATATGACTCATTCTAAACTCGTTTTTGGACAAGAGTGATAATAGGTATTATAGTTCCGAGACAGGTAGGTACCTAACCTCTGATCCAATAGGCTTTTCTGGTGGAATAAATTTATATCAATATTCTTTTAGCAATC
>CACVKW010000983.1 GCA_902749685.1 Olavius sp. associated proteobacterium Delta 1
ACCAACGGTTTAAACATCTGTTTTATTCAAAACATGAAAAGAAGCCCAAACCGATCAAAGGCTTGGAGGGGATGTACTCGTTGAAGCGACTGTCTGAAAATATCTGAGATCAATTGTGGCGGGGACGGCACTTTACAATATAAGGCAGCAGATGCATGTTTACTTCAAATATAGGTCAAGCCGCCTTCGACTTTTTTACTTCGACAGCGAGCTTAAGTCCCATACTTTCTAATATGACAGAAAGACTTCCCAGTTTCGGATTTCCTTTCTCAGATAGTATTCGATACATATTTTCCCGGTTGAGTCCGGACTTTATTGATAAATCTGAAATTCCCGCTGCATCAGCCACGTCGCGCAACGCCAACATGAATATTTCCTGGGAACCATCTTCCAAAGCTGCATTTAGATAAGCGGCTGCCTCTCCAGGGTCCTTAAGATCTTTCAGAAGCCCATCTCTATAGCTTATTGAAGTCTTACTCTTTTTTTCTCTTTTTATAGTCATACCAATACTCCTTTGCGAGTTTAATATCTTTTTCTTGATTCTGTTTGGTTCCTCCTTATAGCAGTAGAACTAGTTTTTCACCAACACGACCAAAGTAGACACGATATCCCGGTCCATAGTCGATTCGAAATTCACTGACACCGCTACCCACCGACTTGCAGTCACCAAAATTGCCGAGACGGATTCGATTGATCCTGACACGAATTCTTGCACGAGTTTTAGCATCTTTCAAAGATCTAAGCCAATTCCTGAAAGGGCATTTACCGTCCGGTCTCAGATATTCTCTAATATCCCACTTTTTGGTTTCCATAATACATTAGTAGCTTAAAAGCTACAACATATCAACTAAAAAAGGATAGTCTGTAAGAAAGTGACATGGAGAATGAAATTCGCACAAACGTCCTTCATACAATATTAAGCTATCAGTCTCCATTTGAAAGCCAGGTCTTAAAGACCAAATTTTCTAAATCGGACTAAGTTAATGCCGATGATCGTTTATCTGAAGCCGACAAAGAGGTTCTTCTTAGCATAAAATAAAAAAGGCACTCACGATGAGCTCGTAGGTGCCTGTAATTATTATGGTACGCCCGGCAGGATTCGAACCTGCGGCCTACGGATTCGAAGTCAGAATCCCCGAGTTTCCTAATCCCCTCAAATTATTATAAGTAACTGATATCGTTAAATATGATTTTCCACGCTTTTTCCGATTTTTTCCAATTTTAGCAGATTTTGGAAAATTTTTCTCACACAGATTCTCACACAGAAATCTGGTCACCGCTGGCCATCCTGCTCCAATATCCATCCCACCACCAGTTTCACCACAAACTTGATTTCGTCATTAGATAGCAGCCTTCCCTTTTCAATCCGATACCATTTTTCCAGACATCTCCTGCAACAAGTCCCGGTTGCATGCTGGGCGATGAAAACAGGATGCCCTTTCATGGGCGTCTGTTTGCCATCATTTTTAGGGAACGCCGGTGCAATCCTGAAATTTATAAATTGGCATGCGTGATCTTTGATTGTTTCAAGGCCTTTGGTGGCTTTGTAATCACGATCTTTCGCGGTCAACTTGAATTTGGATCTGAATTTGGATTTTTTAAGAGCGGTGATTTTTGGGGTATCGTTAAACCAGAAGCATTCATTGGAGGTAAGCGGAAGCGAAGATGCCCAGCCATTTCCTTCACGCTTTTTATCTGGCATCATTTCCCACATCTCATTCCAATGTTTCGGTTGTACTCCAGCCTAATGACCCTGACAGCTATTACCAGAGTCGCGAGCTAATCCCCAACGACATGCTCGATGACCTGAAACGGGCGAAAATTGTCATTACCAACTATCACGCATTCAAATTGCGTGAACGTAACCGAAACGTTATACGCACTAAGGGGGTAGCCAATGAAAGTATTCCAACTTCAAGATGACTGGTCGATCGACAATTTGACCTTGACAGAACGACCTCAGCCAAAACCAGGTCCTGGCCAATTGTTATTGCAAATGAAGGCGGCTTCGATGAATTACCGGGATATCCTGGTCCCGCAAAGAGGATACGGAGCGCTGACTGGGACGTTGCCGCTGATTCCCGTCTCCGATGGTGTTGGTGAGGTTATAACAATTGGTGAGGGAGTCAGGCGTGTTGTCGTTGGTGACCATGTGTGCCCGCTTATGATTCAGAGCTGGATTAGCGGTCCTCCTACCATGGAACGGCTTTCTTCGACGCTGGGAGGTCCACTCGATGGCGTGATGGCGGAGTACATGGTGCTAAACGAGCAGGGCGTTGTTAAAATTCCTGACCATCTCAGTAACGAAGAGGCTGCCACCCTGCCTTGCGCGGCACTAACTGCTTGGAGCGCTATTGTTACCGATGGGCAGGTTAGTGCAGGCGATAACGTTTTAGTGCAGGGAACTGGAGGGGTATCGCTGTTTGCATTGCAGTTCGCTAAATTACATGGAGCGCATGTTATCGTGACATCAAGCAGTGATGAGAAGCAGCAACGTGCAATCAATTTAGGCGCTGATAAAGGTATAAATTATCTATCGACGCCCGAATGGGGAAAGGAAGTCAAGCATATGACTGGCGCTAACGGGGTCGACCTCATAATTGAGGTTGGTGGTCAAAAGACTTTACCGCAGTCGCTTCGTGCCATTCGTGCAGGCGGTACGATCTATTTGATTGGTGTCTTGTCGGGACTGAATATGGATGTGAGTCTGGGTCAGGTTGTAACACGTAAAGTTCGCCTTCAAGGTATTTCGGTAGGGAACCGAGATGGAATGGAGGCAATGATGAGGGCAATTTCGCAACATTCCATGAAACCCGTTATCGATCGCACGTTCGCTTTCGAAGAATTAAGGGAAGCACCCAATTACTTGGCGCGTAGCGGTCATTTTGGAAAAGTCTGTATCAATTATTAACTTTCTATCAAATCGGGCTACGATAAGATGCTAACAAAGCATATTAACTCGGATGTGTCGGATAGAGGCGCCTATCCACAATCGGGTACTTATACATTTTTGAAGATTTGCTTATGCATTATGAAATCGAACACCTCGCACATTATAGCAAGAATTCTATGCTACCGTGAGTACGGTCAAAATACTAACTTTTATTAGCGTACACTCTTGTCCAAAAACGAGTTTAGAATGAGTCATATAATGAGTTGTAAAACGAGTCATTGAAAAAAATCCTCCTTGTATGTAGGGTGGTTGTTAAT
>CACVKW010000984.1 GCA_902749685.1 Olavius sp. associated proteobacterium Delta 1
CAGTGCTTCTTCATATGAATTTCCGTGGGCCATGCAGCCCGGCAATTCCGGAACTTCAGCAACAAAAACCTGATCTTCATTGCTCCAATAAATGATGATCTCGTATCGGTTCATTATAATTTATCCCCAAGCTTATATTTAATAATTACAGTCCTCACTTGACGCACTTGATAAGGTTTTGCCTTATCATCATCCTGTTGCAAATTGATCTTTTCCTCAACGCCCTCCATTCTGAATAAATGGTGGCTTCCCCTGGTGCGTTCTTCAAATCCCATTCGTTGTAACAAACCGCGCAAATCGTTAAATGATATGTTTGCGTCAGAGGTCCCTCGGAGGATTTTAAAAAGTAGTTTCTCGTATTTACTCATATGAATATTAGACAAAAGTTATAAGCCGATAATCTCCCTAACACATGATTTTATAATTATGTATCAATGTTTGTCGATTATGTAAAGACCGGCGTTGACAAGGGGGAGAAAAGATTTCGATTTCCTTTAAAATCGAAAGAATGAATTATCCAATAATCGTTAAAGATAA
>CACVKW010000985.1 GCA_902749685.1 Olavius sp. associated proteobacterium Delta 1
AACCTGGCTGTCACTGCAGGCGGTGGCCCTGATTCACACGGCCGGAGCGTTTGCGATCCTGTCGTTTATTGTGGTGCATGTGTACATGATTACCACCGGCCACACGCTGTTTGCCCACACCCGGGCCATGATCACGGGCTGGGAGGAAGTGGCGGACGAAGAATCGGTGGGTTCCTGGGAGTACAAGACGAAGGCCGCATAAAATTAGAGGGAACCTTGATAAACAGGTCCCCTCTAATTTTATATATTTTTTTCGGTTTTCTATGATGAGCAAGTTAATGAAATGTGGCAGCGGCTTCCACAGAAATTTATCCATAAATATTCAATTTACACTCTTCAATATTCGATTCAGATGGTTCACCCTGCCAACTCCGTCCATGAAGTGTTAACCTGTTAACTTGATGGGTGTTAACACTTGCCTTCCCGAGTCGTATTCCAGAAATTAGTCATATAAAAATTTATATATATTTCATTGTGTTAAGATTTTTTTGCAGCTTTAGATATTTGGCATAGGGTTTGCTATCCTACATACTACTTGGATAATTGGAAATTTAAATTACGCTTAAATAGATTTGAAACGGGGCTCAACCGATCATAAATATCAACCAATTTTTTCTATTATATAAGAAAGGAGAAATCATGACTAGAAAGGTAATTGTAACGGTAATGGCATTGTTTTTTGTGTTTTCCGCCGTGGGGGTCAGCTTTGCTCTGGAAAAGGGCAACAAGCGCAAAGGAAAATACACCTATCGCAAAGTTTACAAAGCGTGCTTTGAGCGCGGGGCCGTTGAATCCAAGACGCCTCCCATCAGCCCGGCTGATAAGACCCAGGCCGAGTGGGAGGACCTATTCACAAAAAAAGATTTCGCTCAGTTCGGCTGCGAAGACGAATGGAAGAACCTAGATGATACCCAGGTTACGGATATCTATACCTATTTATACGAACATGCGTTCGATTCGCCGACGCCGGCCAAATGCAAGTAAGTCGGAGAATAGATGCCTGGGCTAAAGAGCCGGACTTCAATTTCAAATAATAATGGAGTCGTTTCATCGAACTATTAACAAGAGAGGAGGAAGTTATGCGTTTTCAAAAATTGTCAGCCACATCCTTAATACTGTGCTTCGCTTTGGTGCTCGGTATTGGATACGCAAGCACGGCCTTGGCATCGGATACCGCCAAGACGGGCCAGCCGTCCGACTGGAAATTCCATGATATCGTGGATGTGGCCTTTGTCCAGCAGTACGCCAAATTGCCGCAGCCCGAAGGGGCTATGATCATCGATTCCCGACCGTATAAAGCCAAGTATGCCAAAGGGCACATTCCAACGGCGGTCAGCCTTCCGCACAGCCAGTTTGACAAGATGACCGACAAACTGGCGGCGGATAAAAATGCACTGCTTATTTTTTATTGCCAGGGGCCCACCTGAAAACTGAGTCATAAATCCGCCAGGAAGGCGGAAAAACTCGGTTACACCAATGTCAAAGTTTTTGCCGATGGGTTCCCGGCATGGATGAAAGGTCAGGGTAACTATGCGGCTGTTTCCATTGAATATGTTGCCCAGCAGTATGAAGCCAACCAGATGGTGATTGTGGATTCGCGACCCAAACGGGCAAAATTCGACAAAGGCCACATTCCGTCTGCTATCAGCCTCCCCGACACCCAGTTTGACAAATTGAAGGGCAAACTGCCTGCGGATAAGGCGACACCGCTTGTTTTCTACTGCGGCGGCTTTACCTGAAAGTTGAGCCATAAATCCGCCAGGAAGGCGGTTGAACTTGGATACTCGAATGTTAAGGTTTTTGCTGCCGGATATCCGGCCTGGGTGGCCGCATACGGCAAAGGCGCCTCAGTTGCCGTTGCTTCTGCTAAATCCGCTGCGCCGACCATGCTCAAAGCCGGCAAGGAGGAAGGCAGCATTGACACGGATACCTTTATAAAAATTGTCAAGAATAATCCTGAGAGTATCATGCTGATCGATGTGCGTGATGCGGATGAATTTAACAACGGATCATTTAAAACGGCGGTCAATATCCCGGTGGATAACCTCGAGGATAAAATTAAAACCCTGCCGACGGACAAACCGATCGTATTTGTCTGCGGCACCGGTGCCCGCAGTGGTGAATCCTATTACATGGTTCAGGATGTAAGACCCGCATTGAAAAATGTCTATTACCTGGAAGGAAGTTTGACCTTCAAAGAAGACGGATCATTTGAGATAAAGGACCCTGTCGCCGGATAGATCCTAAAGAAGATATGTTAGCAGCTGCAGCCGTTCCAATAGGGGCGGCTGCAATTTATTCCGTTAGAAATTAATCCGGATTAGCTGGAACTAAAATGAAATTAAACCACGAAGAACACGAAAACAAAACTTTGAATATTGAGTTTTATGATTTCTTCGTGAACTTCGTGGTCTTTGTGGTGAAATACGCTTTTTATATAAAATGCAAAGAACGCACAACTAATACGCTAATAATAATTCCGACAGAAACGTGGAGCCGAACATGAAAATTACGGAAAGGAAACCTCCGCTTCATAAATATATAATTTTGCTGGTCTCCTGTTTGTTGCTGCTGCCACAAATTGTGTCCGCAACAGATTCAAAGGAAGAGCAGGCACCGGGGCGTGCGATGGCCCGGCAGGCCACCAAGTCAAAAAAATTATGGCGGACAACCGATCATTCCAAGCACGAAATCCTGCAAAAAGAGTTTAAATCCGGTGCAGAGTTGACCCGGGCGTGCATCTCCTGCCACTCCGAGGCCGAGAAGCAATTTCACAAAACCATTCACTGGACCTGGCTGGCTGATCCATCCGACAAAGACAGAGAATACGGCAAGGCCGGCAACTCCCTCAACAATTATTGTATTTCAACCAATAAAACGAAAGATGCCAGCTGCCTGGCCTGTCATCCGGGCTGGGGCACTTCAAAGGAAAGTCCGGTTAATTGCCTGGTCTGCCACAGCCAAACGAATATGAACTTTGATGAGGCGATGACCGACATCCAGGGATTTCTCGCAGATGGTGACGAGGAGTCCAAGGAGATGGCGGGTGAAATACAGGCCGAACTGCGTGACGCTGCCCAGGATATCGGTCTGCCGGCCCGCAAAAACTGTGGTTCATGCCATTTCTACGGCGGGGGGGGAGACGGTGTCAAACACGGCGATCTGGATACATCACTTGCCAAACCGAGCAAAACCCTGGATGTCCACATGGGCGTGGATGGTCAAAACTTCAATTGCACCCGCTGCCACACGACAACCCTGCACAATATTTCCGGACGGGTTTACACGCGACCGGCGGCCACGGAACGAAAAAGTCTTGTGGAAGACGATCTGACCACCAAAATTACCTGTGAATCCTGCCATACCGCCGAACCCCATAAGGCTGGCAAAAAGATGAATGAGCACACCGATAAAGTGGCCTGCCAGAGTTGCCATATCGCAGACTTTGCCCGGGTCAACCCCACCAAAATGTCCTGGGATTGGGCCCAGTCCGGCAAATTAAAAGACGGCAAAAAATACAAGACCAAGGATGAATTCGGCAAATACGACTACATGTCGATCAAAGGCCGGATGAAGTGGGCCAAAAACGTTAAGCCCGAATATTTCTGGTATAACGGTGTGATTAAATCCGTCACCGCCAAAGATAAAATTGATCCGGCCGGCGTGGCGAAAGTTTCATGGCCGGTGGGAGATCGGGAAGATTCCAATTCGCGAATCTATCCCTTTAAAGTTCACCGCGGAAATCAGCCGTATGACAAAGTCAACCAGACTTTGTTGATGCCGTTGCTTTCGAGCAAGCAAGGCTACTGGACCACCCTCGACTGGAACGAAGCGCTGACCATCGGTCAGGAGTCCATGGGGTTGCCCTTTTCGGGTGAATTCGATTTTGTCGAAACAACCTATGTGTTTCCGATCACCCACATGGTGGCGCCCAAGGATAAATCACTGACGTGTACGGAATGCCATTCGAAAACCGACAGCCGGCTGTCAAACCTGAAAGGGTTTTACATGCCCGGA
>CACVKW010000986.1 GCA_902749685.1 Olavius sp. associated proteobacterium Delta 1
CCGGTTTGCGGCCGGGTCAGGCTCTGCACGCGGGGATCGGCATTGGTGTACGCATAGTTAAAGCTGCGCGGGCCGGTCTCAATGGTGGTCAGCCGGTTCAGATCGTCGTAGGTGTAAGAATGGGCTTGGCCGGTTTGGGGGCTGATGCCGGTCATACGACCCAGTCGATCGTATGTGTAGGTCAGCGTATCGTTGTCCCAGGGGCCGTCCACGGTATGCA
>CACVKW010000987.1 GCA_902749685.1 Olavius sp. associated proteobacterium Delta 1
AATATACCCTAACATTGCATAAATTCTTGTCATCTAGCCTGGCCGTTATGTCTGAGATCGTTGCTTTTTCCGGGCAGATGCTGGATGCTTGATACTTGATG
>CACVKW010000988.1 GCA_902749685.1 Olavius sp. associated proteobacterium Delta 1
AATGAACTCTCTTTCGCCTTTACTTCTTCCTGCAATAGAATCTTATATTTTCTATAGGAACTCGTAAGTCAACTCAGTCAACAACGTCCCGGATTTACTTTATGCTTGAGGCTGTCTTTATCTTTGTAAAACAAGGCCTGGTCCGTCAGCCGGGTGTATTTAACGAAGTCATCTTCGGGAACCATCGAAAGCACCGTATCCTGAAGATAGGATTTGCCGGCAGCCGACCGGGATTGGATCATCACCGACAGCGGCTGCTCCATCTTGCGGGAGACCGCCGCAATGTAAC
>CACVKW010000989.1 GCA_902749685.1 Olavius sp. associated proteobacterium Delta 1
CATAACCTGATTTCGAAATCACCAATTTCGCGTTTATAACTGCCTGTTATTATTAAAGGCAGTATTTGATTTTCAATTTATTTTGGACAGCAATGATATCTAAAAGGAACTAGGGATGTCAGTGGCCACTGAGAAATTTAAAAATCTTACAGACGGTATAAAAAATATAGCTATTGTTTTTGCTGTTCTAGTAGGAGGGGGCTGGGCTCTTTTTGAGTTTTTGGCTTTGCAGAGAGCCGAGAGGGCAAGCGTCGAGATAAACAGTCTAAAGCAAGAGATTGAACGGTCATCAGTATTGCAGATAGATATTGATGCTAAACAAGAACAACTTCTTAGCTATGAAGGCCGTTACATAACCGGTACAGTCACAATCCGAAACTTGGGCTCCAGGACAGCTTCCCTTGATTTGAGCACGGAAGTAGTATCAGCGTCGAGGGTAAAGATCAGCGACAAGGGTGAAGTCTTGTTTGGCCAAAAATATGGTTACGCCATTCAAGATCAGGATGGCCACTTAAGTATAGAAGGTATTCTCGCTGGCAAATACCGCGAATACCCGTTTCTAATTAGAGTTGGCCCACCGGGATTGTATTCCGTTACCTTCATAGCAAAATCGCCTCGTAAAGAAGTCGCGGATGTCGGCGCAATGGAGTTTAAAGATCAAGTAACATGGGCGGCACAGGTGTTTGTAAAAGTGAAATGACTTTTGATATTGAACTAAACCTATCGGGATAGAGAGGAGCCTCACAGCTCCCCCCTCTCACACCACCTTGCATCCGCCTCCGAAGGACTGCGCGGTTCGGCTGATCCCCGATAACGTGATTGCTTCGCGAACAGGCAAGTTCAGCTCCAGGGGAACGAAAGTCCAAGTGATGTGAAGTGTTTATCAGGTAAGGCGATATTAACCCATTTTACTTTGCTCATCCGCCAGGGGCCTCTACGGGAACAACCTGTCGTGACGGCGTAGTTACGGGAGACCCCTCTTTTCAGGAGTTGCCTCACGCAGGTTTTTCGGTTCTTCCAATGCTTCCAAACCAACGCGCGAAGTCGGCGTCTGATCCAATGAGCCAATGGACGTAAGCGGTTGAACGATACGGTCAATCCGTAAGAATATAAGGTGTCAAATCTTTATTAGTGATTAATCGAAAATAATTTGTAACAAATCTAGATTTGACACCATTTTCTTTTATGGCCGGTCAAAAGCCAAGGTTGGCCAAATTCGAAAGCTGTTGTCAAATGAAGATGATCTAAATCAGCTCAAACAAAAAGACATTGAAGATCATGCGGGGGTGATTTGTCCAGTGTGTGGCAAAGACCGATTAACACCGATTATGATTGTCCATCGCATGGGCTATGTGCTCAAGTCAGTCGCATCGGTTCTATCTCCGAATTCGCCGGGCTGGGACACATCTTAGAATATTTTGTGACCTTTTAACATAGTCGATTTATGTGGAGTATCGTCTTGGATGGTCCGTTGCGTCTTAAACCCTGTCGAGCGGGCATCAAACCGCTTTTGAAATTAAATTTGAGAACGAAGATGAACAAATATTTGAAAAATATTCGCATTGCTGTCATAATGGTTAACAGGTTGAAGCTGCTATTAATGGCAATCACCAACACTTTACACCATAGCATTAAACACCGAGGCAGGCTAAATATAACAATGCCGTTGAAGCAGACAAACTAGTTTTCGGTGCCGGAAGCAAACATCTGGATTATTCAAAACGGCGAATGGAGTCTGGCTTTTTTTTACTTACCCGTTTGCAGCTTAACTCAACGTTAGCCAGCGACAAAGGAGTATTAGGATGAGGAATAAGTGGAATAAAAAGTTAATATTAATTTTGAAGGGATTTGTATTTGGCTTTGTATTCGTCCTATTGATTGCCACATCTTTTAAATCTGCTATAGCTGATTGGAATGATATTCCTTCAGGCTCCATGGAGCCCACTATATTGATAGGGGATCGTATTTTTGTAAACAAACTGGCGTATGATCTTAAGGTTCCATACACAACTTTGCATCTTGCAAGATGGTCTGATCCAAATCGTGGAGATATCGTCGTATTTTACTCCCCTAAAGACGGTAAACGTTTAATCAAACGCGTTGTTGGTCTTCCAGGAGATACATTAGCGATGCGCCAAAACAGGCTTTTCATTAACGGACATTTTGTGAAATATGAGTCATTGCGCCAAGAAATCATAGATAAAATCGAACTTGACCAACAATCTTACCATGTTTTCTTCAATGAAAACCTCACAGGGAAGCAGCATGCTGTAATGTTCAAGTTATCTCGACCATCCCTTAACACATTTGCCCCGGTTATTATACCGGAAGGACAATATTTTATGATGGGGGATAATCGCGACAATAGTGCAGATTCACGCTTTTTTGGTTTCGTAGAACGAAAACTTATTGTGGGCCGTGCAACAATGGTGGTGATTTCCAGAGAAGGTTCTTTTTTGCATCCTCGGTGGAGTCGTTTTTTTAATGATTTATCTTAGGGAAAACCTCTTAATTCGGAATCCGGCTAACAAGCGGGATGGAGCTAACAGGAAAAGCTAAGCGGTTTTCGTAAAATTATTGGGTTTACCATATTCGGTGGCCTGTAGCTCATCCCATGACGTTCTGTACCACCAACAAAAAAATGTTGCAATTTTGCAAGGCCCAATGTATATTCATTGTAGATACTTCGAATAGGGCATTATTCATTAAATGGAGGCGAAATATGCGAACAAAAATTAAAAAATGGGGCAATAGCCTTGCATTACGAATACCAAAATCATTCGCATTGAATGCAAACCTAAGACAAGATGAATTGGTTGATATATCCATCGATAAGGATAGAATTATTATAATCCCAATTGGCCAAAAAGAGTACTCGCTTGATGAACTTTTAGCAGGTGTATCGGAAGATAATCTTCACGGCGAATTTGATACTGGAGCCCCTGTTGGGAAGGAAATTTGGTAACCATGGGTACTTATATTCCGAATAGGGGCGATGCAGTTTGGATAAATTTGAATCCGCAAGCGGGTCATGAACAAGCTGGGAGACGTCCTGCTGTCGTCCTGTCGCCAAGCTCCTACAATGGCAAAGTTGGTCTCGCCATATTCTGCCCAGTAACCAATCAAGTCAAAGGCTATCCATTTGAAGTCATTATCCCTTCAGGTTTAAAAGTGACAGGTGCTGTTTTATCAGATCAGGTTAAAAGCCTTGACTGGAAGATAAGGAATACCGAATTCTATGACAAAATACCTGAATCTGTTATTTTAGAAATATTTAAGAAACTTTCGACACTCCTGCGTTTTGATAGGTAGCCAGTTCAATCTTAAAATGGTTAATTAGACGGTACAGAACCTGTCGTTTCACTCGGACGGCTGGAAACCGTGGCATTTTTAATATGTCTTGTAGACATAAGCTATTTTGACATTAACCACTGAAATAGGCTATTCCCGCCGCCGGTGAACTTTTAGTTATCCACTTCTACGCTGACATCGGACGAGACAAACTCATGGCGAAATCGATTCTTTATCATCTGTTCGGATTTGGAAAGATCCCCAAACGGTATCGTAGTGACATCGAGAAGGAAGGCGTGATTTTTCAGGACGAGGGCCTCGCCATTGTGCTCAGGTACAGAAACTTTCGCGCGCCTAATGCGTACTACGGCCGGAAGATTTCGCTGATCGTGGGTTCGGTCGTTCTCACGAAGAATCGCTTTGCGTGCTACCGGGGCAACATCATCCCGCCGGTTTTTGAAGTGCCTGTCGAACACAAAGCGTTCAAAGCCTTCGATTTTAGCATAGATGATAAAGCACGGTTACGGGTCGTTATAGATGCTCCCGCCTTTCAAGAGGGATGGAAAGGCACCATCGACTGCCGTATCCCCAGCGAAAACGCGCGGAAATTTCTCCGATTCCTTACTATTGCCAAACCGTAGAAGGTTACGAAGCCATGTTGCTTTGGAATATCAGTGATGCACGAAATGGCTGGATTAGTTTCTCAAAATCAGGAAAGACCATATATTACAGAGAACATAGATTAGGTGTCAAATTTTGATTAGTGATTTATCGAATATAATTAGTAACAAATCAAGATTTGACACCATTTTCTTCCGCAGCAATAAATTACGACGAGACAATAGCTTATGAAAAATAGAAGTAAAAGAGGTGGATATTAACTGGTATGATGGCACAAAATTAATAAAATTGTGTTTTGATGTTTTGGAAAATAAATTAAAAATAACGAGCAGCGACTGGCCACCGGATGCACCTGACAGGAAAAACTTGCGGGCTTTATCGTAAAGTTTATTGGGACCTCAAAGGTTTTACCGCCTGCAGGTGATCCGCAGTATGGGTAACTTGGAACAATGAAGAAATTAATCATATTAGCATTATTGGTCATTCCCGGATTAGTGTCGGCATACAGGCAAGGGGAACCAACCGACTTCAGCAAAAAGCTGAGTCAGGCGGCCATCGAAAGAACGCAACATGTTGTCCGGTATGATGGGAAATATAGGAAAATTAGCTATCCCAATGGTGATGTACCAGATCATTTAGGAGTCTGTACAGATGTTGTAATTAGGTCTTATCGCAAATTAGGAATTGACCTTCAAAAAGATGTTCATGAAGATATGAAGGAAAATTTTAATAAGTATCCAAAATTGTGGGGGTTATCCAAACCTGACCCAAATATAGATCACCGAAGAGTTCCCAACTTACAAACTTTGTTCAAAAGAAAAGGTACTTCGTTGCCAGTAACTAAAAATCCAAATGATTTTGTAGCTGGAGATATAGTAAGCTGGATGCTACCGGGTAATCTGCCGCATATCGGGATTGTCATCGATTCACGCTCAGGAGATGACAATAAGCCACATATAGTTCACAATATAGGATCGGGCCCAGTAATTGAAGATATACTATTTGACTATCAAATTACTGGTCACTATAGGTACTACGGCACTTTAAATTGACGTCGCAATGCGTGGAGCAGACGGTGTGAACCCCTTAGTTGCGGTTTTACGTAATGGCCGTGCAAAATGCAAAGACTAAAAATTAACCAAGATATCAAACCGCTGTCTGAGATAAGAACCGGAATTGCAAAATTTATCAAGCAAGTCCAAGATACTAAAAGACCTTTGATAATTACTCAGCATGGGAAAGGTGTTGCCGTTCTTTTAGACGCTCATGAATTTGAATCGATGCAAGCAAAAATTGCCAATAAAAGAAATTATGGCCTAACCAACAAACCCCGCAGTTAGCGCAATTTGCCTTTTATTAACGGGCATTTCATGATGAAGCATGATTCAGCAGAGGTGCAAACATGCTTCATCG
>CACVKW010000990.1 GCA_902749685.1 Olavius sp. associated proteobacterium Delta 1
ACCCTAATTGAGCGAAGCCCAATTAGCAGGTATGGGGTATTGGCTATCAGGTATTGGTTTGGTGGCCTTGCGTAACTCATTTCATATGGCCCTTGCGGGTGATATATTAAAAATCAAACCCATTCCTTAAAAC
>CACVKW010000991.1 GCA_902749685.1 Olavius sp. associated proteobacterium Delta 1
AGGCATAACCTGATTTCGAAATCACCAATTTCGCGTTTATAACTGCCTGTTATTATTAAAGGCAGTATTTGATTTTCAATTTATTTTGGACAGCAATGAA
>CACVKW010000992.1 GCA_902749685.1 Olavius sp. associated proteobacterium Delta 1
TCTAATTGAAATTATGGGCAAATCTATATTTATCAAGAAAATGCAATATTTAAACGTATTATCAATAGGATAGAAAAACTCACAACATAATAGCAGGTAGCAACACCGGCGACCAGGGAGCCCGGCAATGATGCTATCACAAACTTTTTCAGGTCATTGATATTCTCCATTTTCTCGGAGTTACATGCAATTTCAAGATGATTTTTTAGCGTTCGTTATATTTGTGTTCTGTCCGCTATAATCATTTTCCGTTTCAGATGACTGACCATCTCCAGCCCCTGAAGTCGCTATTTCGTTGTCTTCCTTTTTCAATTTATCAGTACGTATAAAAAGCTTCAGTAAATGAGCAATTAAGGGTTCCCATTTCATCATTATCCCCCTACACTCTTGTCCAAAAACGGGTTTAGAATGAGTCATAAAGTGAGTAATAATACGAGTCATTGAAAAAAATCCTCCTTATATGTAGGGTGGTTGTTAA
>CACVKW010000993.1 GCA_902749685.1 Olavius sp. associated proteobacterium Delta 1
GAGATCGTTGCTTTTTCCGGGCAGATGCTGGATGCTTGATACTTGATGCTGGATATCTAACAGGACACTATCGGTGAATTTCAACGACATCCAGTATCCGGAAACCAGAATCCAGGATCAGTCAGTACTTTAAATGGTCTTCATTGCAGCAGCGAAGTTGGATTTCAAAATTTTATGCAACTATAGGGTTCAGTGCCCCACCGTAAATGAAAATTCCTCGGACTCCTTACTTTCCCCCAAGGTATTGACCGCCGTGACGACAAAATAGTATTTTTTCCCCTTTATTAAGCCTTTCAATTGGTGGGGATTTTTTGCATTGGCTATTTTAGTGCCATTTTTTCGGGTCACCCCCGGTTTATCGCTCCAATAAATATTATATGACCTTGCATCGGACACATTATCCCAGGCTAAAGTTACATCGCGCGTTTGCGAGACACTGTCCCGGGCGGTTTGATCCGGTTTTTTTATTACAGCCGGCACCGCTTTTTTACCAACGCCTTGACTCGTTTTTTTAGCGGGCACAAGCTCCTCATAAAATTGCCGGGCGATAATGCGATAGCCTGCATTGTTCGGGTGAATCGGGTCGCTCATTAAATCGGGGTTGTCCACAATACCGGCAAAGATATCCGGTATCAAGGTCGCGCCGGTCTGTAGCGCCAATTCGTCAAAACCTTTACCGAATCCCCGGTCCCTGCCGGGAAACTTCAACCCCCCGATAATGACTTTGGCGCCACGCTGCTGGATGGTCTCAACAATGTACTTCAGGTTGCCGAATGCGATATTTTTGGCAACACCATTTTTTAGATCGTTGCCCCCCAGCGTGATCAGAACACTGTCCGGTTTGGCAGACAATACATCTCGATTGAGTCTTCGCAGGGCGCTGGCCGTCGTATCGCCGGGTATGCCCTTGTTTACGACCGGTTTACCAATCATTTTAGCCAGCTGTGAGGGGTAATCCTGCCCGGTACCGGCCCCGCTGCCAAAGGTGAGACTGTCACCGAAACAAATAATGATTTCCGAACCGGCTTTATCCCGGGGTGTTGCCGGGATTTGCGGCGCAGTTTTTTTCGCGACAGGCGGTTCTTCCCGAGAGGATGGAACCGGAGTTTTGGCAGGTTGCAAGGGTTTATCGTCCGGCTCTGATTGGCCGATGATATCGCCAAATTCAATAAATCCTTCAGTATCAGCGATTGTATACGATATTTCTTTTGATTTTCTGCTGTCCCCGGAATCAGGATAAACGGCAACAATAAAATAATAAGTGGTGCCGGGCTCTAAATCGGTAATGGTGATGGGCGTTGTGACATCAGAAATCTTGTAGCTGTTGAGTGTCGTGACCCCCGGAGAGGTGGACATATATATTTCGTAGGACGCCGCACCGGGGACATCGTTCCACGACAAGGTTAACCTGCCGCTGGTCAGCACGCTTGCCAAGGGGATGTTCTCATTACCGCATCCAGCCAGCGATAGAATTATCCACCCAAATAAACTGCAAACCAGCAGAATTTTTAATGTTTTCAAGACTATTTTTAATCTTATCATCATAAAGTTTCACCCTAGACCGAATAGGCTTCCAGAGCGTATACCCTGAACCCGACCTGTTCAGAATACAGATATCATATTAAACCACGGATTAGTCAAGAAGATCTTAAACCCTAAATGACCGTAAACAAAACGGGATGATTTTCTAAATATGAGATGTATCGGGAAAGATGCCAATGCTATTTCCCTGAATCAGGTTCTCAACTTCAAACGCCATTTGACCGATAATAATATTTCAATTGCTTTGTTCCGGCTGATTTTCTTTATGTGCGAGTCGCTGATACACGAAAAAGAAATAAAAAAGGTAAAAATATGCGCCGCCTAACGTAATTAAGCCACCGTCGTTTAGATGTACCATTTTTTATCACTTTTCAAAAAGCAATCGACAAGCCTGGATGTGCATTTTCTCAGGGCGGATGAATTAAAAGTCAGACAATATTACTCCATTATCAAGGGGTTAGTGTGTCGAACAAACAACAGGATTCTTCTTTGCTGACCTTTCGGGTCGGACCGTATCGTTTCTGCGTTAATGCTGTAGAAGCGGAAGCCATCATTGAGATGCCCCGAATAAAATCCGTCCCCGGAGCACCTCGTTCCGTGGCCGGGGTATTTTCACACCGTAAAAAAATCACGGTTGTGGTTAGCCTCAGGCGCAAATTCGGGTTGCAGGATCCCGACCCGCAAATATCCGGCCAGCTCATTGTGGCTCTGATCAATGGTGAACCGAAAGGTTTCTGGGTGGATGAGGTCCTCGATCTTCATCAAAATTCAGACCTGCAATGGCAAAAACTACCGACTTTAAGCAAAAACACGATAGTCGACCATATTGTCCTCATAGATGATGTTATCTTTTTACACACCGCTTTTGAAAAACTGTTCTATACAAAAGATACCAGGCAATTATATTCAATTTTATCTGTAGCAGCCGGTAATCATCTCGTGACAACGGAGTCTAAAAGTGATCATTTGTCCGAAGATCACCAAAAATCAGAAAGTTCCGATTCTGTGCCCACTGACAATACTGCTGTATTGGCAGGGGATAAAAATATAACTCGAATCTCTCAACCGGAAAATCCCCGCAACTCAGCGTCGAATAGAATCGGCTCTTGTGCGACTACGATTTCAACATCCTTTAAAAAAGAGACTGGTATTGCCAGGTATCAGAAATCGGTCGGGCCAATAAAAAATAAACCCGCGTACGGCATCCGAACAACAAATCATAATATACATAAACCAGGGATCCGACTTTATTCCGGACCTGGCAGCCGACAAAATATATCTCAACCCTGCGGAATCATCGGAAGGCCATTTATAAATAATATCCAGAACAGGACGTACGGGGTCCACCCCGAGTTGCCGGCTGAAAAGGGCATTTGGCGAAAAATGTTGATTGTCGGCCTTATGTTTATGACCGTTTTGGGCGTTTTCACGGCGTTATGGTGGCCGGCAAACCGACAGGATGGAAATGATCCTTCGAATCTCATGGAGGCATCAGCAACTTCAAACTCAATCGAAGCAGCAGCAGCGTTGCAGGCAACACCGCCTCAGGTAGTGTCCGGTGAAAAAGTACCCGGCAGGGGGTCTGATCCCGCCCCCTCAATGGAAATATCGCAGATAAAAGCAGCGGGCATTTCAACTGATTCTGCAGCTCCAACCGAAGAAAATGAGTCCCAAATCGACAAGACGGTTGTCATGGTAGAATCATCTGCTTCAGAGTCGGTTGAAAAAGCGCAACTGTTTGAAGCTGACCTTTCCGTTGAAGACTCCAAGGAAATAGAGCCCCGATTCGAGATGGCTGACGCGGAAGAACCGCCAGAATCAGACTCAGGTGTAAAAGAAGAACCGTTGGAAGCTCCCCTTCGCGCGGATAAAACCGGCGAAGAAATCCTCAGAATTGAAACTGACGATTTTACGCTGACGATCGAACGCTCTGAATCTCCTAAAATAACCCAATCCCCAAGGGAAGTCGTCTCAGAGGTAGCTGAAGAAAAGTTTATCCACATGGTTGTCAGGGGCGATACACTTTGGGATATTGCAGACCAATATCTGGGAGATCCTTTCAAATATCCTGAGCTTGCAAAACTCAGCCAAATCAAAGATCCGCATTGGATATACCCGGGCGACGTCATCACGATCGTCCGCAAAAAGATACCTGAAGCCGCGACATTATCCTCTGCCATTTAACATTTGACTAATTCTGCAAACTTACCTATTTTATTAGCGGTATAAGATTTATTACCTGAATTTTGCATTCAAGTAGCCCCTAATGAAGTATGAGGTCAAGTTACCGCAATTGATTTGGAGCGATGATTGGTGCGCTAAAATGCAGGTATCAACCAATTTAATCAGCATACCAATTCTGGCCATGAACTCAGATCAAGATAATCAGCGATTGCCGGTGAAACTTAGCGCTTCTGATGTTCAGATCCAGCCCGCAACAGCCGCTCAGGCAGTGATGGGTCATCTGCCCGGAACGGATTCCATCAAATCAGATGAAAAAATTCAGATTGCCCGGGAAGAAGGCTATGATCCCATGGCTATTGATCTGGCCCTGGCTCCTCCCGGTGCCACCATTGCAGATAAAATTCGCTTGCTGATCTTAATCATTGTTGCCGCTGTCCTGGTCATCTTCTTTTTCCCGCTGAATCGTTTTTTCAAACCGGCTCCTCGAGATTTAGGGTCCATGAGCATCGGCGGCCCAATTCTCGAAGCGTCATTGAAGGCTTCGGATTTCCGCCATAAACCATGGCTGAAAGCGCTGGTTAAAATCGACCGCCTTTACTTCCAGGAGGGCAAACTCAGTGAAGCGATACAATTGGCGGAATTAGAACTCGAGCAAGTGCCCCTGAAGGACCGGGAAAATTGGCAGAAATTATTTTATCGTTACTGGGAGTTGCTAATCGATGCAGACCGCGTCCATGTGTTGAAAATATCTACCCGGGCCTATTTAAATGCATACCCTGAAGATCCATTTACCAATTATTATTTTGCCCGGGCCTTTCTTAAGGCCGCCGATCGTAATCACAGCTTCACACCGGAGACAAAAAACGCCTATCGACAGGAAGCCGAAATCATCGCCCGCCAGCTTGATCGGACTTGCAGCACATTATTCGCCCAAAAAAAACACCCGGACGTCAGCAAGGTAAAATTGCAAGGTATACGAGATCTTTATCAAAAATTGCGTCTGGAGCAGGCCAAATTATTTGTTCTAATATGGAAACTCGGAAGCTACGAAGAAGACGATCACCCCGATGTCGTCTACCGCGATAAAGCATTGGACATCTGTGAAAGTGAAGAACTTGCGGACATGAAAGAGGCCAAAGCGCTCATGTCCGTTATTTATACCCACATTCTCGATCGCTGGAACTGGTTTGAAGGTCAACAAATCATTCAGGGCCAACTCCAGAAAAGAAAAAATTTTCAAAAACAGCTTGATGCACTCAACACAGAGCTCAGAGAAGCCGAAGAATAATGAGCAATTCTGCAGCAAAAGCACCATCAGTCTCCAATAGCCGACCGACTGAGGATCGGCGGTCCTCCGGAGTGGTCGGCATTGGTGATCCCAAATGGATTGCGATTGCCTTGCTATATGTCGCTGCCATGGCGCTGATGGGACAGGATCCCTGGTATGGAGAAAAATATTTTACCTACAACCAGGGGATTTTTGTCGGTATCCTGGCGATTCTGCTGGTAGCCGGGTTCTGCTGGGAAATTTATCTAATGGGGCGTCCTGCGGGCATCAACCTTGTTTTACATTGCCTGCTGGTTGTTCCGGTCGCTTTGCTCATCGGCAGAATTGCTGGCCTGCCCTCTGCTCCGGAAGCATCCTACGGCCTGTTGGGAAAACTCAAAGACTATGTGGTCAGTCTGACTGACGCCTCCGGCATGGGAAGTATTCTGCCGCTCTGGATTCAGGATGTTTTTCGCAGTCCCGGAATTTTACTTCTCATCTTTTTTACCTCGATCGCCTTCACCCAGAAAAAGGCCAACCGTCGTTTCGCGTTGGTGGTGGTCGCCTTTCTCATCCCCGCCCTGCAAACCCTCTCACACGATCCGCGACCATCTCCGGCCTTCGGGCTGGGATTAATTGCGTTGCTGGTCGGAATTATCCTGCAATTTAATAAATACGGGGATATTATCGGCCAGCAAAATGTACTTCGTCGACTGCATGCTGTTGATGATCGACTCGAGTATAAATGCAGCCTGAGAATCGCCAAACGAGTGGTGGAGGATGGATTTATCACTGAAGATGGCGTTCTGGCAGTGGTTCAACGCGAATACGGCAAACAGAAGGAACTGGATGCCCTCTCGCTGCGGGCAGTTGCCCAGGCGATTTCTCATCGTCTGGTGCGGGAACACCGGATATTGGAGCTTTACGGAGACGAGCGGGGGTTCTTTCTGATCCCCTGTCCGGATATGTTAACAGTGGAGTCACTATTCGATGAAATTTCAGTTTGGATTCGAAAAATAATCATAACCGGTATCGCGGTTATCTGGCTGATTTCTCCCATTGATTTATTCCCCGATAGCATACCGGTTCTGGGCGCTGTCGATGATGCATTGATCAGCCTGGTCGGAGCCGCCCAGTGGCTGGATACGATCAAGCGCCGCAAGATTCCGGGACCGAAGGGACAATAGCCTGGAACCAGGGACACCTGGAAACGGAGATGCGGCGAAGCAGGGAAGTTGAGAAGGTGGAGATAATTGAAGTGGGAAATCGGACCCGTCGTCGTCCCAAACGGATGGGACTATGCCGCGGCAAGCATGCGGAAGTCGGAAAAATGGCCAAGGACTGGGTGCATAGAGCATGGCGCAGAGAGTATAGGGCATCAATGGACCGAAGGTGGGTAAGTTAGAAAGTGGGAAGGTGAGACGGTGAGAAAGTAGGACGCGTTTTAAAACAACTCATATGAAACTACAAAGTTTCTTTCATCGATCGAATTGGCCGCTCAGCGACCAGCGACCGGGCTGAAAAGGAAATGGGGGATAGCAACTTGCAAGATATCGAAATCAAAGGCTACTATCCCGGGGTGGTCGGAAAAATTACGGAGCTCCACGCTGTTTATTACAATGAAAATTGGGGTTTAGATGTGACGTTTGAAACCCAGGTGGGCGGGGAACTTTCGGAATTTATACGGCAATTTGACGGGAATCGCGACGGTCTGTGGATTGCCGTAAAAAAAGGTGAGTTTGCCGGAGCGATTGCGATTGACGGTGTCGATGCGTTTGGCGAAGGGGCGCGTCTGCGGTGGTTTATCGTTGATCCGCGCTACCAGGGCAGCGGCATCGGCAGAAATCTTATTATGCAAGCCCTGGCGTTTTGCAGACAAAAAGGTTTTCCCAAAGTGTATCTGTGGACCTTCAAAGGATTGGAAGATGCACGACGGCTCTACGAAACTGTTGGTTTTCGACTTGGCGAAGAAAGTCAAATCGCCCAGTGGGGGCAGAATATACATGAGCAAAAATACGAGCTGCAGATCGCAGACATCGAAAAAGGCCGACCAACGGGTGGCTAAAATCCCAAATCTTTAAATTATTTTTTTATATCTGTGTAAATCTGCGCAGATCCGTGTCCTAATAATTTAACGGAGATGAAAAAATGCAAAAAGTTCAGGTCAAATTCAGCGAATGGATTGAAGATGGGTTTAACCTGTATAAAGAAAACTTCAAAACCCTGGTCCTGGCCTCAATATTTGTGGTCGTGATCAGCACAATAACGGCCTTTATTTTAACCGGCCCGATGCTGGCCGGGCTGGCATTGGTCATCCTGGGGCTGCGGGATAAAAAAGAGCCGAAACCGCAAGTCGGTAATGTTTTTAAGGGGTTTGATTTTATCGTGCCTGCTTTTCTATACATCGCTGTGTGGGGGATCGGCATATTGAGCGTTTCCTTTATCCTGGGAGTTATTCCGCTTATCGGCCAGCTGGCATCCCTGTTCGTTGCCTATGGTGCCCAGGCCTTTTTGATGTTCGGCCTTTTCCTGATAGTGGACAGAAAAATGGAATTCTGGCCGGCCTCCCAGGAAAGCATCAATACGGTAAAGGCAAATTTCTGGCCGTTTTTCGGACTGTCCATTGTGGCAGGGTTCATCGGCAGTATCGGCGCCATTGCCTTCGGTATCGGGATCGTCTTCACCCTCCCGATTCAGGGATGCATCCTGGCGGTTGCTTACCGGGAAGTATTTGGGTAGAGGGAATGCGGAAGAAAAAGGAGCTGAAGGCTCAAAGCTGAAAGCTCAAAGTAAAAATGAGCTCTGCTCCGTGATCCCAATTCTCAGTCCTTATCTCTCTGCCCTATGCCCTTTGCGCTATGCGCCACCATTCCAAACTCGATCTTATGCCTTTTTTCCGACTTCCGCATGCTTGCCGCGGCATAGTCCCATCCGTTTGGGACGACGACGGGTCCGCTTTCCGACTTCACTTGATCTTGCAATTCAATCAAGAATGCATAGTTTGCTTTTAATGATTTGTTCACATAACTGCTAATAAGACTTCAAACAAAGGAGGCCGCAATATGAAAGAAAAGCGCAATGTGCACTTAAAGGTTCAAGAGCTCTGCGATTGCTACGCGACTAACGACCCGCTCAAAGAAATGTCAGTGGTCATAAACGACGGCGATAAAGATGAAGCCGCCGTCAAGTGGTTAGCTTTGGCAGCGCTGCACGGCGTGAATAACAACGCTGAGGAGGTATCCATCACCCGGTTCAGGGATGGTGAAGTCAGGGTTACGGCCCAATATCGTGAATCAGAGCTGCCCTCACCGGGCTCGGAAGTTGGTTCTAAAATAATGGATACGGTAAGAGAGATTACCCATATTGAGGGCCAAAAAGGCAAAACACCCCTGGCCCTGGGTATTCGCAATGACAGCATTCAACTTCGGGTGAAGCTGAAAGAAAAAGAAGGTCGAGAAAAGGTGACCATTAAATTTCCGGAATGAAGGATCTTTCAAAAAAAATCGAAAAAATTATTTTACAGCATGGCGCGCGGGGAATGGACCGGTTGCAGGAAACCATGAATCCCGGGTATTGCCAACGCGCTGCTCAAATGATTCTGGATAATAGAGGTGCCGTGATTATCGGAACCGGATTCCCGGTTTCCGGCAGCTTCGAAAGCGACGGACCCATCAGTGCCATATCCCTCTATCGGGTGCTGACGCACCTCGATTACGAGCCGGTGTTTGCCTGCGCGCCGCCGATATCGAAAATATTGTCTAACAGGTATTCAACGTATGAGCTTCCGCTGGTGGACTGGAATAAAAGCCGCCCGGTAATAAAGAAGGCGTTAGCTGATTTGAATCCGAGCCTGGTAGTATCCATCGAGCGACCGGGGGTAGCCGCCGACGGCCGCTATTATAATATGAACAAAGAAGATATTACTGAGTTCACTGCCAAATTCGATCTGTTCTTCCAGGAATGTCAATGCCCCTGTATTGCATTTGGAGATGGCGGTAACGAGATTGGCATGGGCAATGTCATAAAGTCTCTCAGCAAATTGGACATCATCCCGTCTGTCACGACCTGTGATGAGCTGATTATCGCTTCGGTATCCAACTGGGGCGTGTACGGCGTCATAGCCGCCCTCTGTGATCTTTTAAAGCGGGATTTGTTCGAGCTCATAGATCCCGAGTCCACTGCAAATTATCTGGTGGCCAATGGCTGCGTTGACGGGGTCACGAATCGCAAGGAAGCCAGCGAGGACGGGTTCCCGATCGAGATCAGCAAATCCATTATTCAACAATTACGCAGTTTGATCTTTTAAATTGGGACACCGGTTTTCACGGATAATAAAAATTAGGAGTCAATATGGCAGGCAAAACACCCAACTCCAGAGCCCCGGAAAGTGAAGTCGACAGCATGTTTACCGACCGCTGGTCACCGCGGGCATTTTTATCCGATCCGCTGCCGGAGCAGCAAATAAAGTCATTGTTTGAAGCGGCCCGCTGGGCGCCGTCCTGTTTTAACGAGCAGCCCTGGCTGTTCGTATACGCCACTCAACCGGAAAAACGTGAACAGTTGGTCTCGACCCTGGTACCTAAAAATCAAAGATGGGCTGCTAAATGTCCCTTGTTAATGTTTGCCCTGGCAAGAAAAAATTTCGGGCAGGGCGATCGGGAAAACCGCCATGCACCTTTTGATACGGGTGCGGCCTGGTTTTCGCTGGCGCTGCAGGCCCGCAGGTTGGGGCTTTATGCCCATGCCATGGCCGGTTTTAATATCGAAAAAGCATATGAGGTGTTGGGTATTTCAAAAGACGAGTATCATGTGATGGCGGCCATTGCGGTCGGCCGCAAAGATGAGTCAGCCGAAGAACTTCCCGAGGATATACGTGCCATGGAATCCCCCAACACCCGCAAAATGCCGTCGGAAGTGGCAACGGACATTTTCCCGCTATCTGGTTGATTGAGTTCATTAATTTGATTGGGTTGATTGAATTTAATCAGATGATGGACTAAAATCGGATAGAACCTTTCGACTTAATCAACCAGCCAACTAAATTAGCCCCAATTTTATCCTTTGAGCTTTTATCCTTGCGCCGTGAGCCGATAGCCTTTTATTATGATGTTACCGAAGTATAAAATTGTAGACACCCACGCCCACATTTGTGATCCCTCATTCGACGCGGATCGTGATGAAGTGCTCAGAAATGCGGTGGATGCCGGAATAGCCGCAATCATTGCAGTCGGCGAAGATCTATCCGACGCCAAACGCAATATCGAACTGGCTGCAATGCATCCAACTCTGCGGCCGGCTGCCGGGCTTTATCCGACCATTCTCGACCTGGACCAGGCCGAGCAGATGCGATCGTTTATTCGTAAAGAGCGCTCAAAACTGGTTGCCATTGGAGAAGTCGGGCTTGATTTCTGGGCCGTAAAAGAAGCGCCCCAAATGGAGCTTCAAATAGAAATTTTAAAAACCTTTATCAGCCTGTCCCAAGAATTGGACCTGCCGCTCAATATCCATTCCCGCTCGGCAGGCCGACATGCAGTTGGGTTGCTGCTGGAAAGTGGTGCAACCCGGGTCCAGATGCACGCCTTCGACGGCAGAGCGTCGGCGGCATTACCGGCCGTGGAAGCCGGCTTTTTCTTTTCAATTCCGCCCTCGGTAGTCCGCTCCAGGCAAAAGCAAAAGTTAGTCAAGCATCTGCCCCTGTCCTGTCTTCTTGTCGAAACCGACAGCCCGGTTTTAGGTCCTGAACCAAAGGAGCGCAACGAACCGGCCAATATCACAGTTTCCATTAAAGCCATTGCAGAATTAAATAATGTCAGCAAAGATGAGGTGATTGAATCTGTTGCTGAAAATACGCATCGTTTGTACGGTAATATTTTAACAGATTAGAGGTCCGATCTTTTTTGGTTTTCGCTCATAGCAGTTTAAGAAATTTATCTTTTCCGACTTCGCTAAGGTAATTTCACTGATCTCATGCGTTCACATCCCGGCACATAAACCCTGGTCCTCAACTCATCTATTGAAGAACCGATCATTGTCGGCAAACTCGGCACCCTATTCCTCAAACCCGGTTTCTATGTTTATATCGGCAGTGCTTTCGGCCCGGGAGGTTTGCAGGCACGCATCAAGCACCATTTCAATCATTCAAGCCGACCTCACTGGCACCTTGACTATTTGAGTCCGACATTAAGCGCTTGCGAAATATGGTATACCTGCGATCAAACCCGACGTGAACATCAGTGGGCTGAAATTCATTCCCAAACCAGGGGTGTGCTCCTGCCGCTGCCGGGTTTCGGTTCATCGGACTGCCGCTGCCTGTCCCATCTTTTCTTCTATAAATCAAAGCCTTGCGGCAACCACTTTCGACGCAAGATTCGAGCAAAACTCGCTGATCACGCCAAATTTATGATTGAGAAATCTGAAAAATTTCTTGACAATAACTCTATAAGTGATATTCACTAACCTATATAAGCCTCTATTTTATAAGTTATTAAGAATTATTATCATATAAATTGTAAATGTCACTAACCCAGCTCCGCCTGGGGCTCAGAATTGAATATTGAAGATTGTAAATTGATCCGCCTGCTTCCGGCTTGCAGAGGCTATCGTTCGGAGAGAGAGACGATCCTTAAATTTTTAGTAGTCAATCAATAAAAGTTCGTGGAAATATCAGAATATAACTTTTTTGTCCCATAATGCACAAAAAAAACAACTAAGAAAATAATCCAGTTCACGCGTCTCAAGGAGTAATAAGATATGACCTCAAAACATCTGACTGTCGAAAAAAAGGAAAAAATAGCGTCCATTATATTAAATCGTCCCGCGGTGATGAACGCCATGAGCAAAGAAATGATTTTGGGATTGCGGGATGCCGTGCTTGAGATTGGGTCTGATGAGGGTATCCGGGTCGTAATTCTTAAAGGTGCCGGCGATCATTTCTGCTCGGGAGCGGATTTAAACCTTTTTACAGAAGATACGGCGTCCTATGAATGGATCACCGCCATGAAGGGAGTCGGTCAAATTGTCAAGACGCTCCGCGAGATGCCGCAACCGGTTATAACCATGCTAAAAGGCGTGGCAGTGGGCGGTGGTGCGAATCTGGCCCTGGCAGCAGATTTTGTGATTGCAGCCGAAAACGCACGATTTTGCGAAATCTTTATTAACATCGGAGCCATTATGGATTACGGCGGGCATTATTTTCTGCCGCGGCTCGTCGGCCTGACCAAGGCCAGGGAGCTTGCCATGCTTGGTGACGAAATTGACGGCAAAACGGCAGCCGCCATTGGTCTGATACACAAAGCCGTCCCGCAGGAAGCCCTTGAAACGGAAGCCGGAAACCTGGCCGCCACACTGGCTCAAAAACCGCCTCTGGCCCTGCGGCTGATCAAAGAGGGGCTGGAGAAAAGCTTTGACCGGTCGCTTGAAGAAACACTGTCCTGGGAAGCAGCGCACCAATCGATCGCGCTGCAAACTCCCGAGCACAAAGAGATTATTAAGATGTTCATGGATGCGAAGGGTCAGAAAAGTTAAATCGAATATTGGATCGATAAAAATAAATATTCACCGCGCAGCGCAGAGCGTTTTTTTGTTGGTCTGTTTTTTTGAGGGGAAAAAATCAGGCCAATTTGCAACCTCCGGTGGTGTAAGCTACAAGCTTCGGCCGGGTGATAGCAGGGTCTGAATAATGAACAATTAAGTTCTTTTAGTCAATACTCTGTGATCTCTGTGGTCTCTGTGAGAGATTATTTTTAATTTTTTTGTCTCTCGCCCACTTCGTTCGAGTTCGCAGAGCGCGCAGAGATAATTTTTATTTTCATTTGCCTCGAACGCATTACCGTAACGATGAAAGGCACCCAATGGCCGTCAAATCAAAATCTGCGACTCAAATATATTTCAACAAAGACCATGAAATGGTCCGCAAGGCAGTTAGAGAATTTGTGGATAAAGAAATCAATCCCCACATGGACGAGTGGGAAGAAAACGGTGAAGCCCCGCTTCATGATTTGTTTAAGAAAATGGGTGACCTCGGATTTCTGGGGATTCGCTATGACCCGCAATACGGTGGCCAGGGACTGGATTACTGGTATGACACCGTTTTTTTGGAGGAACTGGGTCGCGTTCAAGGCTCCGGTGTTCCAATGGCAATCGCCGTGCAATCCCACATGGCAACTCCCGCTATTGCAGAATTCGGCAGTGATTATTTAAAAGAAACCTACCTGAAACCGGCAATTGCCGGCGAAATGGTGGCATCGATTGCCGTTACCGAACCCGGGGCCGGATCGGATGTCAGTGCACTCCAAACAACGGCCAAAAAGGAAGGTGAAGATTACGTTCTCAACGGTTCCAAAACCTATATCACCAATGGCACCCAGGCCGATTTTTTAACACTGTTGGCCAGAACCAGCGATGACCCGGGCTATCATTCGTTCAGCCTTCTGGTGGCTCCCACAAACTTGCCCGGATTTCAGGTCAGCCGCAAACTAAATAAAATGGGGTGTCACAGCAGTGATACGGCTGAACTATTTTTTGACGACATGAGAATCCCGGCTGAAAATCTGATCGGCAAAGAGGGGGAGGGATTCATCTACCAGATGCAGCAGTTTCAACATGAGCGTTTTTCGGCCATCCCGATGTCTTATATTTCCGCCGAAGAGATGATCGCAATGACGGTTGAGCACATCCGGCAGCGAATCGTTTTTGGAAAACCGTTGATCAGCAGGCAGGTGTTGCGGCACCGGCTGGCAGACTGGCAGACTGAAATTGAATGTTTGCGGCAGCTGACCTACCACATTGTCAGAATGAAAGAAGCCGGCCAAGATGTAACGAGGGAAGTCTCCATGGGGAAGCTACGCGCTGCCGGGGTCCTTCAAAAAGTGGCTGATGGGTGTTTGCAGATGTACGGCGGACTGGGCTTCATGGAAGAAATGCTGATCGCGCGCTGCTATCGGGATGCCAAGCTGATATCAATCGGAGGCGGTGCCGACGAAGTCATGAGAGAGATCATCGCGAAGATGGAATTGGGATAAAGGGTACAAACCCTGGCAAACACAGGTCCTGCCAACCATTGTTTGTGATTCTCGATGCTTGATGCTCGATAAAAGCTGCTGACGCGAGAGAAATATGACAACAAGATTCTGGTGCGATGTATTTCAAAACCATTATTGATATTGCAGCCGAAACCGGCGATCAAGTATCCGGCATCTAAATCCCGGATCCAGCAAAACAACATGAAAGAAAGGTATAACAAGAATGGCTTCTGGACCTGCTAACGGGAACAAAATTTACTTCACCAAAGACCACGATATGGTGCGGCGTGCGATCAGTGATTTTGTTAAAAAGGAAATAAACCCGTACGTGGACCAATGGGAAGAAGATGGGATCGCACCGCTAAAAGATATATTCAAAAAAATGGGGGACCTCGGTTTTCTCGGTATTCGATACGCCCCCGATCTTGGCGGACAGGGTTTGGATTACTGGTTCGATACGGTCTTTCTGGAAGAACTGGGTCACATCAAAGCACTGGGTTTATCAACGGCCATCACGGTGCAGACCCACATGGCGACTCCTGCCATTGACGAATTCGGCAGCGATTACCTGAAAGACACCTATTTGAAGGCGGCCATTATCGGTGACATGGTGGGCGCGATTGCCGTCACCGAACCGGGTGCCGGTTCGGATGTCGCCGCCATCCAAACCACGGCTAAAAAAGACGGCGGCGATTACGTTATTAACGGCTCCAAGATGTATATCACCAATGGTACCCAGGCGGATTTTTTGACACTTTTGGCCAGGACCAGTGATGACCCCGGATACCATTCATTCAGCCTGTTTGTGATTCCAACGGATTTGCCCGGATTCATTGTCAGTCGAAAACTGGACAAGCTGGGAATCCGCATCAGTGACACGGCCGAACTGTTTTTTGACAATCTCAGGGTGCCGTCCGACAATCTGATCGGGAAAGAAAATGAAGGCTTCATCTATCAAATGATGCAGTTTCAGCACGAACGATTCTCATTGCTGCCGTTTGCCTGCACTGCAGCCAGAGACATCATCGACATGACATTGGACCATATCCGGCAGCGCGTGGTCTTTGGCAAGCCGTTGATTAAAAAGCAGGTGTTAAGGCACAGGTTGGCTGATTGGTTGACGGAAATCGAGTGCCTGCAGCAGCTGATCTATCATATTGTCAGAATGAAAGAAGCCGGACAGGACGCCACCCGCGAGATTTCAATGGGCAAGCTCATCGCCAGCCAGGTGCTGATGAAAGTGGCTGACGGGTGTCTGCAGATGTATGGCGGGCTGGGGTTTATGAATGAAATGCTTATTTCCAGATACTACCGGGATGCCCGCGGATTGTCGATCGGAGGTGGTGCCGACGAGGTGATGCGGGATGTGATCGCGAAGCTGGAAGGCTATTGATGCGCCGAGCGCATCGGGTGTAAGGTGTAGGGTATAGGGTAAATGTGGTAGTCGAAATAATCACTCTGGTTGCGCAGCGGGTTGGAGGTATAGGGAATAAGGTATTTACTCAGGAGACCTTGTGATAGTTTTGTCTCACAAATAGCAGTTAACCTTGAACCTTTAGCCTTTCACCTTTCACCATATACCTTAAACCATAGACCCTAGACCTTGTAAGAGCAAGTAACATCGAAAGGAAACACCATGCCAGCTGCGGCTGAAAATACTGCAAAAACTTTAAAGCAGAAATCTTTGCCTCCGGGGCGGGTCAAAATTGTAGCGTCGCTAAAAACTTTACTTGAGGAAAAAGATTTCGGTGCCATTACGACCGCAGAAATTGCCAAAAACGCGGGGGTCACCGAAGCGCTCATATATAAGTATTTTAAGGACAAGCGCGATCTGCTCCACCAGATATTAAGTGAATACCTGGAGCAGTACCGGGCCCAGATTACTCATGATTTAAGAGGAATAAACGGGGTATTCAACAAACTTCGCAAACTGATCTGGTCTCATATCAACGTCTATGCGACCAATAGAGTTTTTGCCAAAGTGCTGCTGATCGAAGTTCGCAATTATCCGGACTACTATAAAAGTGAAACCTATGAACGGGTTAAAGAATACAGTGATATCGTATTAAAGCTGATTGAGGAAGGTGTTCAAAACAAAGATATTCGGGATGACATCTCACCGAAGCTGATGCGATACGGCATCCTCGGCAGCATCGAGCAGGTATGTCTAACCGGCATTACGTTTGGCCGCAAGATCGATCCCGACGACCTGACCGAGCAGCTGTGTGAGTTTTTTTTCAATGGAATCATGAATCCGCCCTCAAAAATAGCAGATTCAGAGTTGTAATCGCCCGTTGAAAACTAAAGCGCATGGCCAATGGAGAATATAAGCCTGATAATATTTTGAAAAATAAATACCTGAATTTTAGCGCATCAATTATCGACCCAGCTCAATTGCGGTAATATCGCTTCGATCATCACCCAAGATTAATTGCGCGCAAAATTCAGGTACCAAATCGGAGGTTTACATCATGGGAAAGTGGATGGACGGCTATCTGGAAAAACTGGCCGCCAATCGACAGGAAAACCTTGAGGCCGGCGGAACGCAGCGGATTGAACTGCAGCATCAGTTGGGCAAACTCACGGCCAGAGAAAGAATTGAATGCCTGGCTGACCCGGGAACTTTTGAGGAAATGGGCTCCCGGGTAAGAGAATTTCGTTTCGGCCTGGACGGTGAGGCCAAACCCAGCCCTTCAGATGGCGTTGTGATGGGGCTGGCTGAGGTGACTGGACGACCGGTTATGGTCTATTCTCTCGACTTTACGGTAATGTCCGGTTCAATTGGCGATCAGGGGATCTGGAAAATTGCCGAGCTGGTACAAATGGCCGCCCAGGAGCAAATGCCCGTTATCGGTATATTTGATTCGGCCGGTTCAAGGTTCAGCTTCAAAGGCGGGTACGTCGGATTTAATGGTCTGGGGCGACTGGTCAGGAACTACTGCCGCTATTCAGGCATCATTCCTCAAATTTCAATGGTTTTGGGCCCCTGCACCGGTCCTATCGCACAGGTGCCGGTTTTGTCGGATTTTGTAATTATTAATGAAAAGACGGGGTTTTTGTGGTGGGGAGGTGAAATACAATCCGACGATGCCGGCACAGCCGAATTCCACATGGAAAAGAGCGGCCAGTGCGACTTAATCGCCGACAGCGATGAAGATGCCATCGATCAGGTCAAACAGCTGTTGAATTTCATTCCCCGGAATTGTTGGCAAAAGCCGGCGGCCATCGAGTCGAATGATGACCCGGATCGACAAGAAGCGGCTCTACTCGACGTGATGCCCGACGATCCGAAGTTTACTTACGATATGCACGAGGTCATTGACCTGATTGTGGACCATGGTGATTTCTTCGAGTTAAAGGAGGACTTTGCCCCCAACATGGTTACCGGTTTTGCCAGGTTTGATGGGATGGTTGCCGGCATTGCCGCCAGCAACCCGGATGAACTGAGCGGGATTATGGAGCCGGATTCATCGGACAAATATGACCGCTTCATCATGTTTCTGGACTCCTTTAATATCCCGCTGTTGACCATATCAGACACACCGGCCTTTCCTCCCGGCGACAAATGGGAACGGATGGGGGTCATTCGACACGGCGCCAAGAACCTGCACGGCTATTCACACCTGACCAATCCCAAAGTGACCCTGGTTTTGAGGCGTTCCTACGGTGGTTCAAACATCGTGATGGGCTGCAGTAAAATGGGACCGGATTTCATCTATGGCTGGCCAAGCACTGAGTTTGCACCCACCGGGCCGGAGTCCATCGTCCAGGCCGTTTTCCACAAGGAACTGGCAAAAGCCCGGCAGGAAGATAAATATGACGAGGTTTACAATTTTTTTCTAAGTATCCTGCGGGAGCACTTCAGCGTCATGACCATGGGTAAAATGTTTACCACTTATTACACGGTCCATGAAGTTATCGACCCCAGGCAAACCCGGTCCAAAATCATCAAATCCCTGCGGGCCAGCGCCAATAAATCGGAGAAGGTACCGGAAAAGCGGCGTTATATTAAGCCGGCTTAAAGGACGAGAAACTGGAGTGTTGGCGTATGGGAGTGCTGGAGTGTTGGTAAAAAAGGGATTTATTATTCCGATTATAATTTCCCATTACTCCATGACTCCAATACACCACTACTCCATGGCTATATATTATTAAAAACCCGAGTTTACAGAATAATGTTACAAATAATAAACAGATCTGACAAAGGACCCGATCATGGTTAAACGAATGGATGAAGCCATTAAACGCTTTAAAGAGATCGAGCAAAAAAATCTTATCGGCGGCGGCATCAAACATATCGAACGGCAGCACGGCCGGGGTAAGTTGACTGCCAGGGAACGGATCGACATTTTGGTAGATCCCGGCAGTTTCAACGAGCTGGGATCATTTGTGGGAACCACCAGCAAGCGCATTGACGGCCGCATACCGGAAGCACCCTGCGACGGCGCCGTCATTGGCACCGCCCGGGTGAACGGGCGCTTGACCATGGTCCACGCCAGCGATTTTACAGTCCTGGGCGGATCGATCGGCGCCCAGCATATCGCCAAGTTTGCCCTGCCCTTGGAAATGGCGGCCAAATGGGGGATTCCCATGGTCAACCTGCTGGATTCCTCAGGGGGCCGGCTGGGCTACGAAGATGTGGCCATGGCCGGTTTTGACTGGTATTTTCGAATCCAGTCCCTTTATTCAGGAGTTATTCCCCAGATTACCATCCTGATGGGGCCCTGCATCGCCGGCGGAGCATATCTTCCAACCCTGTGTGACTTTTTATTTATGAGCCGGGTATCCGCCAACATGTGGCTTGGCGGACCGCGCCAGACCCAGGCGGCCACTTCGGAGAAAATAGATCGCAACATCGGCGGAGCCGACTACCATATGCGCCTTTCCGGCAGCTGTGATGTGGTGGGAGAAGATGATGAAGAAACCATTTTAAAATGCCGTCAGCTGCTCCGTTATCTGCCTCAAAACTTCAGGGAGAAAACGCCCGATTGGCAGGCAACAGATAATCCCAACCGCCTGGTGGAAGAACTGATGGATATCGTACCCGATGCATACGATCAATCCTACGATATGCACGATGTAATCAAACAACTTGTTGATGACGGTGAATATTTTGAAATCAAAGACGAATATGCCAAAAATTTGATCACCTGTTTTGGTCGATTCAACAGTGAAGTGGTGGGATTGGTTGCCAACAATCCCTGTTACCCGGGCAGCATTCTGGAAATCAACTCCTGCGACAAATACTATCGATTTCTGCAGGTTCTTGATGCCTACAACATTCCCCTGGTTAACCTGGTGGATACACCGCCCTCGGTTCCGGGAGAAACGGAAGAAGTTAAAGGGTTAATCCGTCATTTGGGCAAAATCACCGATACCTATGCCACAACTACGGTACCGAAGATAAGCATCGTTTTACGGGAAGCTTATGCTGATGCGGGCAGCATGATCATGGGCGGTCTCAAGAGCATGGGAACGGATCTGACCTATGCCTGGCCCATCGCCAGATTCGGTGTCGAGGCATCCGAACTGGACTACCGCAAAATTTATGACAAGGGCATCGAGGAGGATGCCTACGAATCCTATCTTAACCGATCAAGGGAGAAGGTTGACGTTTTTGACACCGCTCACAGTTGGACGGCTCAGATGGTGGATGAAATCATTCTACCCGGTCAGACACGCAAAAAAATTATTGATGCACTGGAGTTGACGAGAAACAAGCAGGAAGAATTGCCGCAAAGGGCGAAGGGACACGGGACGAGTCCGAGCTAAAAAATTATAGCAGTCCATTATATTACCAATAAGTTCATTAGTGCTTAGACAAGTATAAATAGTTTTTGCCGCATTAGTAATTCATCCAAGGAGATAAAAATATGACAGCAAAACGCGTAGAAGTGAGAGCACCGATGTCCGGCATTTTTTATTGCAGGCCCGGTCCCGATGATCCCCCGTATGTGGCAATCGGTGATGCGGTCAAAAAAAAACAGGTGCTGGCATTGCTGGAGACGATGAAGGTTTTCCAAAAAGTCAAATCTCCTGCCAACGGCAAAATTGTTGAAATTGTACCTGAAAATGAAACCCCGTTGAAAGATGACGATTTGATATTTGTGATCGAAAAAGGGTAAAAGGTCCCGGGTTCAAAAGTTCAAGGGTTCAGAGGTTTTCCGGTTTTAGATGTCAGCCCGGCCGCTGTCTGTCTGAGGAGCCAGTTTGATCGAAAAAGAAATTCTGAAAAATCGAATATCGATCATTGAGACTTGTTTGATATTTGTGAATTGCTATTTTTTAGCCACTGACACCTGAACACTGACACCTGCAACCATTGAGACATTCAAACATCCGGTAAAATCGCCAAAAAACAGATAAAGTGGCCTTGCATAAAGCCTGCATTTAAAACTATGGGAAAGACGGTCATGTTCAAAAAAATACTTGTGGCCAACCGGGGGGAGATTGCGCTTAGAATCATCCGAGCCTGCAGGGAGCTTGGGATCCCGAGTGTTGCAGTTTATTCAAAAGCCGATGCGACATCCCTGCACCTTAAACTGGCGGAGGAAAAAATTTGTATCGGCCCGCCCATCAGCGCCAAAAGTTATCTGAATATTGATAATATTATCAGAGCAGCCCGGGAAACCGGAGCCGACGCTATTCACCCGGGCTATGGTTATCTGGCTGAAAAAGATGATTTCGCTGAGGCATGTGAGGAAAACGGGATCACATTTATTGGCCCGACACCTTCCAATTTGAGACTGGCCGGAGATAAAATTACGGCAAAAAAAATGATGGAAGAAAACGGCATACCGGTGATTCCCAGCAGCCCCGGCAGCACCGGCAGTCTGGACGAAGCTTTAGATCTTTCGCAAAAAATAGGTTACCCGGTCATGGTTAAAGCCTCCGGTGGCGGCGGCGGACGAGGTATCCGCGTTTGCCTGAACGAAACCATGCTGCGCGAGGATTTCCCGATCGCCAGAGCCGAAGCCGGAGCCGCCTTTGGCAATAATCAACTTTATATCGAAAAGTTTATTGAACGTCCGCGACATATCGAATTTCAGATTCTGGCAGACAAATTCGGCAATATAGCCCACCTGGGAGAGCGGGAATGTACAATTCAAAGGCGTTACCAAAAACTTATTGAAGAGTCTCCGGCTGCCGGACTGACGGCCGATCTCAGAAAAGCCATGGGAGCGGCAGCCATCCGGGCTGCCAGAGCCGTCGAATATTTCAATGCCGGCACCATTGAATTTCTTCTCGCTCCTGACGGCAACTTTTATTTTATGGAAGTGAATGCCCGCATTCAGGTCGAACACCCGGTGACAGAATTGACCACCGGCATGGATCTGGTCAAGGAGCAGATACGACTTTCGGCCGATGGCAAAATAGATTATTCGTTTGACGGATTAAATAAGCGCGGCTGGGCCATCGAGTGCCGTATCAACGCAGAGGATCCGGCCCGCAACTTTTTACCGTCTCCGGGCACGGTGGATCACTATCAGCCACCCGGCGGCTATGGTGTACGACTGGACAGCCATTTGTACCAGGGTTATGAGCTGCCGATATTCTATGACTCGCTCATCGCCAAACTGGTTTCTTTTGATCTTACGCGCGATGGGGCCATCGCAATTATGAAACGGGCACTTGCCGAATATACGATCTCGCCCGTTAAAACCACCATCGCGCTTTATCAAAAAATTATGGATGATGCCGACTTTCGCAAAGGGGATTTCGATACCGGATTTATCAATAAATTCGTGCCGCAAGAAACGGACTTTTAGTTGAATGGTTTATCGAGCTGAATAAAGAAGAACGTTGATTGGTTGAATAGTTGAATGGATGATTAAGTTTAAAGGATATAACCGATTTATACCGGTCAACTTATTAAACTCAATCAACTTATTCAACTTATTAAACTCAATCAACTTATTCAACTTAATTAACCCAGTCAACTAGTCAACAAATCAACCAATCAATAATCTAGCAAGGAGCGTCAACCCATGTCTGAACCCCATCTACTCTACCAGGTCAAAAACAACATCGCCTCCCTGACCATCAACCGTGAAGATCGCCGCAATGCCATCAGCATTGAAACGATTGATCTGTTTTTACAATACCTGGACGAGGCCGAAAGGGATCCTGAGGTGCGGGTGATCCTGATCACCGGCGTCGGGGATAAAGCCTTTTGTGCGGGAGCAGATCTTGGCGGTGATGCGGACGGCAAAATTCAGGCAGGCTTTGAAAGCTATGCGCAGCTTTTAAAAAGACTGTCAGGCTATCCGAAACCGGTGGTGGCGCGAGTCAATGGAGCCTGCATGGCGGGCGGTATGGGATTTATGCTGGCCTGTGACATTGTAATCGCCAGAAATGATGCCAAGTTCGGTACACCGGAAGTCAACGTCGGCCTCTGGCCGATGATGATCGGCGCACTGATATATCGCAATACGCTACGTAAGAAAGCCATGGAAATGGTGCTTCTGGGCGAGAGGCTGAACGCAGATCAAGCTCAGGAGATGGGTTTGATTACCCGCGCCGTCCCAGCCGATCGCCTCGACGATGAGATCAATCGTGTATCGCGGAGCTTGGCGGAAAAAAGCCCGATCGGGATGAAAATCGGCAAGGAGGCGTTTTATGCCATGGCGGATATGCCTTTAGAAGAAGCGGTGGATTTTCTGTCCGGCAAGATCGCGGAGGTTGCATCCACCGAAGATGCCAGAGAGGGCATCATGGCGTTTATCGAGAAGCGCAAACCGGTATTTAAAGGAAAATGAAAAAGGTAAAAGTTCAAGGTTTAAGGTGTAAGGTTTAGGGTAGAAAGAAAAGGGTGTAAGGTATAGGGTATTTGATTGGGAGACGGATTGCAGGCTTTCGCTTCACAAATATCTTTTAACTTAGAACCCTGAACCTTAATCCTTTAGCCTTTTACCTTTAACCTTACACCCTAAACCTTATACCCTAAACCATTTAGTTTAATGCAACCAGAGGACCAACAGCCAGCTTATAAGGAGAGGAGGATTCCAGTGAGTAAAAGCAACAGAGTCGTCGTCACCTGTGCCTTAACCGGACTTTTAACCGATCCGGCTAAATTCAATGTGCCGGTAACGCCGGCGGAAATGGCCGATGCCGCAGAACAATCATACAATGCCGGTGCTGCCGTATTGCATTGCCATTTCCGGGACCAACGGGAAGGCATGGGAGCTTTCCCGACGTGGGATATCCAGAGTGTCGGCGACATCCTGGCTGCCATCCGGCAGAGAGTCCCGGATATCGTCATCTGCATGAGTACCGGAGTGTTAGGCGACGATATCTCCGGTCCGGTGGGCTGTCTGGAAGCTTTTAAACCTGAAATCGCCGCCTGTAATGCAGGCTCGATAAATTATCTGAAAATTCGCAAAGACGGCAACTGGGCCTGGCCGCCGGCCCTTTTTGACAATCCGGTGGAGAAGGTAAAACAGTTTTTGGAAGTCATGGGAGCCCATAACATCACCCCGGAGTTTGAATGTTTTGATACCGGCATTGTGCGCAGCGTGGGCATGTTTAAGGCCAATGCCATGTTTGAAGGCGAGCCGCATCTGTCCTTTGTAATGGGCGTCGACAGCGGCATGCCGGCCAATCCCGATCTGCTTCCGATCCTTAAAGCCGAATTGTTGCCGGGTTCCCGCTGGCAGGTCATTGCCACGGGACCCGGGCGGGAAAAAGTTTGGAATCTTCATCGTCGTTGCCTGGAGCTGGGAGGGGATGTCAGAACCGGACTTGAGGACACCTTTTATCTTCCCAACGGCGAACGGGCCACCGATAACGCACAGCTGGTAGAAGCGTTGGTTAAGATCGTGCGTGAAGTAGGCAAAGAGCCGGCATCGACGGCCGAGGCACGCGAAATGCTGGGGATAGAAAGATAAGTGTCAATCAGAAGAAATTGCTGGGGTTATTCCGAGCCAGCTCAAAGCTGAAAGGTCAAAGCTCAAAGGATAAAATGAATGGGTCAAATAATTTATTGATTCCTTTTTCCAACAATGAAATTAAACCACGAAGATCACGAAGGACACAAAGATAAAAACTGAAAATATGTCTTTATGGTTTCTTCGTGTACTTCGTGCCCTTCGTGGTGAAACAAGTTTTCTCATAAAATGCAAATAATTCACAGCTACGGCTCTAAACGGTTATTCATTCCGTCAACTTACCAACTCAACTCAGGGGGAGAGAAAAGCAACATGGCTAAAAAATTCAAAACCAAAATCACTGAGATGCTGGGCATCGAGCATCCTATCATTTGCGGGGGCATGCAGTGGATCAGCCGGGCGGAAATCGTGGCTGAAGTCGGCAACGCCGGGGGGATCGGCTTTATAACGGCCGAAAGTCTGGAGACGCCGGCAGATCTGCGGCAAGAAATTAAAAAAATTCGCGACCTCACGGATAAGCCATTCGGCATTAACCTGTCCATGGTTCCCGAGTTCGGCCTGCCGGCAAGAACCCTGCAATTTTGTGATGTGGTTGTTGAGGAAGGTGTCAAGGTTGTGGAAACGGCCGGCAGAAGCCCCGAGCCTTTATTGCCGAAGCTCAAAGAAGGCGGTGTTAAGGTCATTCACAAGCTGACATCGGTCAAACATGCTCTGACTGCCCAGCGGTTAGGGGTCGATGCAGTAACCCTGGTCGGTTTCGGGTCCGGTGGACATATCGGCAACGATAATGTGGCGTCCTTTATTTTGATACCGAAAGCGGTTGCAGCCCTGGACATACCCGTCATCGCCGGTGGCGGGATTTGCAATGGCAAAGGGTTTTTGGGAGCCCTTGCCATGGGCGCCGAGGCCGTTTTGATGGGAACGGCCTTCATGATAACCCGGGAGTGTAAAATTCATCAAAACATTAAAGACCGCCTGGTTGAAACCAAAGAGACGGACACCGCATTGCTGTTAACCACAATCATGAATCCGATCCGCTGCATGAAAAATAAACTGGCTGATGAATGCCTGGCAATCGAGGCGGAAGGTGCCGATTTTGAAAAAATCATTACCACCGTGGCCGGGGGCAAAGGCCAGATAGCCTATGACAGCGGTGATCCTGACGGGGCTCCGATTGCCTGCGGGCAAATAGCCGGATTGATTGATGAAGTCAAATCGGTGCGCCAGGTCGTTGATGATATATTGACGGAAGCCGCAGTGTTACTCAATCGGCTGAATGGATTGGCAGTTGGCTAGTTGAGATTATGGTGTTCATTGGATTTGTTGCGTTGGTCGACCGTATTTGGTGGATTGGTGAATAAGTTGATTAAGTTGACTGGGCATATTGGGTTAAGGGAGTTGATTGTGTTCAATAAATTAAATAGGTTGAAAGGCATAAATTGATATCATCCATTAAACTGAATCAACTATTTAACCAATCAATTGATTTCCCAGTTTACTAAATATGAAGGGAGGCATCAAAATGGAAGAAAGAATCTGGCACAAATCATACGCGCCCGGAGTAAAAAGGGCCCTGGATTATGAAAAACTCACTATTTCTCAAGCGCTTACGCGATCAGCCGGGGATTTTCCCAACCACACCGCTTTAAACTACATGGGGAAAAAGATCACTTACCGGGATCTCAACGAATTGGTCAATCGCTATGCCAGGGCCTTGCTCGATATGGGCGTTGAACCGGGAGACAAGATTGCGGTCTGTTTGCCCAACATTCCGCAGGTCATTATCTCGAACCTGGCCATCTTTCGGATCGGAGCCGTTGCCGTTCAGAATAATCCCCTTTATACCGAAAGAGAGCTCGAGTACCAGCTTAAAGACTCTGATTCGAAGATGATGATAACCTTGACCCTGTTGATTCCGCGGATACAGAAAATTAAGCCCAACACACAAATTGACAAAATAATCGGCTGTCACATCAATACCTACCTGCCCTTTCCAATAAAGCAGCTTTTCCCCATTGTTAAAAAAGACATGTATCGCAAGGTTGAACCAACCGAAGAAGTCAAAGTCTTTGGTGACTTGATTGGCAATTTTTCCCCGGATCCGGTGGATGATGCGAGTCAATGGGATGAACTCGCAGCCCTATTGTATACCGGGGGCACCACCGGCGTCAGCAAAGGGGTTATGCTCAGTCACGCCAACCTGAGTTGCGATGTGCAGCAGTTTGCGGCCTGGTTCCCGGACATCAAACCGGGTGAAGAGCGCTTGATGGGAAATTTCCCGGTTTTTCACATCGCCGGTTTTGCTGCCATACAAAATTTCATCACGTGGCAGGGTTGGGAGAATATTATGGTTCCGAGGCCTGAGCCGAAAATCAACATTGAGTTGATTAAAAAACACAAGCCCACGTTTCTTCCGGGAGTTCCAACCATTTTTGTGGGTTTGCTGGCGGAACCGGATTTCAGAAAGCTGGACTTTTCCGCCATGAAGGGTTTTTTTTCAGGAGCAGCCCCGCTGGCGGCCGACACCATCAAAACTCTCAAAGATATAACCGGCGCCACGATGTGTGAGGTTTACGGTTCGACCGAAACCACCGCCATGGTTTCGATAACACCCTGGGGTGGTCAGATAAAGCCCGGAACCGTGGGTGTGCCGGTCGCGGATACAGATATCAAAATTGTTGCAGTTGATGACCCCGACCAGGAGCTTGAGCTGGGCGAGCCTGGCGAAATTGCCATTAAAGGCCCCCAGATCATGATGGGATATTACAAAAAACCAGAGGAGACTGCAGCAGCTCTAAAAGATGGCTGGTTTTTTACCGGAGACATCGGCAAATTTGATGAAGACGGGTACCTGACTATTGTGGACCGTAAAAAAGACATGATCATTGCCGGCGGATACAATATCTACCCGGTGGAGTTGGATGATGTGCTCATGAGTCACCCCAAAGTTCTGGAGGCCTGCACCATCGGCATCCCGGATGATTATCGCGGAGAAACCGTCAAGGCATTTATCGTAACCAAGTCTGGTGAAGAATTGACGGATGAAGACGTGGTTAGCCATTGTAAAGATAACCTGGCCGCTTACAAAGTCCCGAAAATCATTGAATTTATCGATGAGTTGCCGAAAAGTGCCGTGGGCAAAATATTGCGGCGCAAATTGAAAGATATGGAAATGGACAAACTGGACAAGCACAAAGCGGGATAATTAATCTGCTCTGAAAGATGGCCAATTCAGAGATGTAAACAACATGGCAAAGGGTAGATAATTATCTGAAATTATTTCTAATATCATAGAAATACGATTAATTCTTGGATATCCCCATCGGTGAATTCGAAGGATGGGATCGTTTTTTGCCATGTTGTTTACCCAGGGGGAAAGCCGGAGAGCTTCAGATCCTGCGTTGCTGAGGGTTCGAAGTAAAGAACTGCGACTTCACCCTCAGACGCCTTGCCTCTGAAGCCCTCCGTCTTTTGCAACGTTGGGGTATACATTGAACCGCTGGGTATACTGAGACACTGTGTATTCCAATTGACCTTCCTCTTAATTCCAGATATAGATATTGAATTCGTTTTGGAAAACAATTGACAATCCAGAATATTTTTTTTCAGAGCGGATTATTTAGGGATTACTTTTACGATTTGGGGGTTAATTATGAATGATGATCATTTGTTAAAAGGTAAAAAAATTCTCGTAGTTGACGATGAACCTGATATTCTTGCGGTTTTGCAGGAGTTATTGGATATTTGTGAAATTGTAACGGCAGCCACATTTGAGGAAGCAAAAACGCTGCTGGAATCTCAAAATTTCGATATCGCGATACTGGATATTATGGGTGTCGACGGCTATGGCCTGCTGAAAATCGCCACCGCCAAAAACATCCCGGCCCTCATGCTGACAGCCCACGCATTTACACCCGACAACCTGGTGAAATCCATCCAGGAGGGCGCGGCTTCCTATATTCCCAAAGAAGAGATTACCGAAATCGCCGAATATCTGGTTGATGTCCTGCAGGCCAAACAGGAAGGGATCAATCCCTGGGAGTCCTGGCAGGAAAAGCTGCCTGCTTCCTATTTTGAAAGAAGATGGGGCGCAGCCTGGAAAGACAACGATCAAAATTTTTGGGATACCTTTCAGGCCAGCCTTATATCAAGAAAAAAGGGGAAATAGCATCGATGGACCTACCATTTCGCAATTTAAATCATCGCGGGCCGCATCTAGAAAGACCTATCGATTAAGCTAACAATTGAATGTTTTGAATGAGGCCTTCTATTATTTTAATTCATTAGGCAGAGCAACACCCAAACCGCATCCTGCCCGGTGAAGAATTATGAAAAAAGTAACATCAGTGATCTCAATATACCTCTTCCTGGGGTGCACGATCGCTTTGGCCGAAACAGCGGTCGATAGTGAGAAATTAACCGCAGCCATAAAGTACCTGCTTACGTTCGTAGAGAATTCGGATTGCACATTTATTCGAAATGACAAGCCGCATACGGCTAAAGAAGCTGCCGCCCACATGCAACGAAAATATGAGCATTTCAAGGATGAAATAAAAACACCGGAAGACTTTATTCGTTTATCGGCATCCAAAAGCCTTATCTCCGGCAAACCGTATATGGTAAAAACAAAAGCCGGCCAACATATGAAATCTGAAACCTGGCTGAGGGAAGCATTGGAATCCTACCGGCAAAAGGGCCATGGAAAAACAGCCGGCATGTCGCAGAAATTTTTATCACCAGCACCGCCGGCGGAGTGATACCGGTAACAACGGTCAACGGCAAACCGGTCGCTGACGGCCTGCCCGGCGAAATCACCACCCTGATCCAAAAGTGCTACTGGGAAGCGCATGATGAGGCGCCCTGGGCAACGCCTGTGGATTATACGGCGGAAAATCAATGACCCGCTGAATTCAAAAACCTCTTCCAGAGACGATTTGGGTCTATTGGGAGTCAGCCCAGCCGCCGGCCAAAAAACGGCCGATCTAATCGAAAAAGAAACTCTGAAAAAATCATCCTGCCGTGGCCGGATTGGGTTTCGATCCTGGTATTGGAATACCAATAAGGTCTGACTGTATTGCCTGACTTTTCCCCTCAAAAAATCAGGCAAAGAAAGATACTATCTCTGTGACCTCAGCGTGCGCTAGCGAAGCGGGCGAGAGATAAAAAACCACAGGCCTGACCTCATAGCAGGACAGGGATGTTCAACCCGGCGGATTGCTTAAGACGTTAATAAACTAAATAATTTAATTAAAGACTCATTGAAACTTGACCTATGAACATCACGGATGAAGTCATTGCCGCCGAACAGCGGATCCGGCCGCATATTAGACAAACCATTCTGGATTTTTCCCCTTATTACAGCGCGCTTGCCGGGGCCAATGTATATTTCAAACTTGAAAACCTGCAGCATACCGGATCTTTTAAAGTCAGAGGCGCGCTGAATAAAGTACTATCGCTGACGCCGGCTGAACGGGACCGGGGGGTCGTTACCGCCTCCACCGGCAATCATGGTGCTGCGACGGCCTTCAGCCTCGGCAAATTTGAGGCCAGCGGCATCGTTTTTGTTCCGCAGGGCGCTTCCTCCGGCAAAGTTCAGGCCATCGAGAGGCTGGGAGCAGAGGTCCGCTATTATGGTGACGACGGAGCCGTCACGGAAGCCCACGCCCGGCAATATGCGCGGGATAACAGCCTGGCCTATATATCGCCTTATAACGATCCGCAGGTGATCGGCGGCCAGGGCACCATTGCCGTTGAGTTGGCAAAACAGCTGGATCAAATAGATATGGTTTTCGTGGCCCTTGGCGGGGGCGGATTGATAAGCGGCATTGCCGGTTACCTCAAATCAATCCATCCGCATGTCAAAATAATCGGCTGCTCGCCGGCCAATTCGCAGGTAATGATTGAATCGATCAAAGCCGGTCAAATTCTCGATTTGCCGTCCCTCCCGACGCTTTCCGACGGCACGGCCGGCGGGGTTGAACCGGATTCCATCACCTTTGAATTGTGCCGCGATCTGGCAGATGATTATGAAACCGTCAGCGAGACTGAAATCAAGGCCAGCCTGCGGCAATATATGCAAGTCCACCATATGTTGATTGAAGGTTCTGCGGCGGTGGCCCTGGCGGCCTGCCTGAAACAAGGCCACCATTTGGCCGGCAAAAATGTGGTCGTAATTCTATGTGGTGCCAATATCAGCCTCGAGACATTAAAAGGAATACTGTAATGAAAGTGTCTGATAAACATTTAACCCATAAATTTTTCGAAATGCTTAATCATCGCGATACAAAAGAAATGGAAGATTTGGTTGGCCCGGATACTGAATTTTACTTTCCGAAAACCCAGCCGCTCATCGGGAAAAAACGCATAATGAAATTTCTCAATATTCTCTTCAGGCAATACCCTGAGTTGACTTTTAAAATCCAACGGGTGATTCAGCAGGATAACCGGGTTGCCGTGCATTGGACCAACCAGGGGATGAACCGGCGCAAAGAACCCTATCAGAATGAAGGCGTCACCATATTGGAAATTCAGGATGACAAAATAAGCTTTATCAGTGACTTTTTTAAAGATACGGAGATAATATAGATGAAAAACATCCAGACACACATCAATGAAGCAAGACGCACGGGTGAAATCGAATTCTTTATTGAAGAACGCAGCAAAGACTGTGTGGTCAGCAGGATGCCGATATCCAAGGGTGCGCTGAACCCCTTTGGCACCATCCACGCCGGGGCCATGCTCTGGCTGGCCGATGTTACGGCGACCGTGCTTGCCATCGGCGACGCGCAGCTCGGCGAAAAAGGTCAGGGATTTCCACTGGCCATTAATTTAAATGCAAACCTGCTGGGCAACCAGCGCGGCGGTGAAGTTCGGGCCGAGGCGCACTTTGTCCGCAAAGGCAAACGGGTGACGGTGGTCAGAACACGGGTTATCGGTGATAACGATCGACTGCTGGCGGAGGTGACCACCAACCATGTTCCGGCAAAATGAATAGGATTTTAGCTTTATAAATATAGGTTAGCCACGAATTAGCACGAATAACCACGAATTATTCCTGTGTTCAAATCAGGAGCAGTCAGAAAAAACCTTTCTTTCGTGATAATTCGTGTGAATTCGTGGCTTACAATAAACATCTAAACTGTTACAATTTAACTCGCCCAACCAACAATGCCCGAAAATGCTGACAAAAAATTTAACCCAACGGTCAGAAAAGCGCTTCCTGAAGATGTTGACCTGTTAATAGAGCTTGGAAGGCGCTGTTTTTATGAAGCCTTTAATGATGTGACGGCGCCGCAGGATATGGAGGCATATCTGACAACCACCTTTCAAAAATCAGAGATAGAAAACCAATTGGTGGATGACCGCTCACTAACTTTCATTGCTGATATTGATTCCGACCCCGCCGGCTATGTCTATTCCTACCCTGCAATCACGCCGCCATGCGTTAGCGATAAAGCAGTCATCAAGCTGGAAAGACTCTACCTGCGCAAGCGGTATTATGGCCGCGCAGTGGGAGATGCATTGATGCAAGTCAGCATCGATGAATCCCGTTCCCGCGGATATCAATCGGTCTGGCTGAGCTCATGGGAGTTAAACGACCGCGCCAATGCCTTTTATAAAAAGTGGCAGTTCAAAGTTGTGGGCAGGCAAAAATTTACCGTTGGCAACGACATTCAAAATGATTATATTCTCAGTCGCAAACTTTAGTTTCGAAAAGAAACTTACGATTATCTGAATTTAATTTATTACCATGCAAGCACAGCGTAACGTCAAAGTAAATTCTAAATCCGTTGCACCTGAAATTTTCATAACTTTAATTCAGCATATATTTGTTGTAATATTAATTAATTACCTGTCTAAATGACAGAGCTTGAATACCCCTAAGATCAGCTTGATCTTTTTCACAAAGTATAATACTATTGAACCAATCAGCAAACCCCGTCCTCTATTGATGGGACGGATTCGTACTAAAAGTCAATGTGGTTAAATCAATATTTCTGAGTTAAGAAAACGGGAGTGTTTGCCAATTTACACCGGGCTAGTTTTGGGCAGAAGTCGAGCAGCTAACAACTCTGGCGACTGCAAGTGTAAACATTTCGAAGAAAATCCTAAAAGACCCAGGTATTTTAAAGGTATTCGATCGGTGGTGCGTGCATGCAACCTTGATCAGTTCCGATAATCTGATCACCGAATTCTGACAATTCAACGCCGAAATCCTCTCATCCTTTAGGTATCTACTTTTAAGCCTTTCTCTTGATTTGTAATAATATTGCAAAAGATTCCATCCGTTTTGCCGGCTTGCTATAAATTCCTTAAAGAGCAGCTGGTGCCCCTCCTTAAAAGGGCCTGCTGTTCCTCAAGCCGCATTTTCTGGAGCTCAAACGCTGGCATATCATGAGTATGCTTTTACCAAAATTACAGTGTGGATCAACCAGTACAAAACCAAGCATTTTTGACCGAAATGATGCTTTGCTTAACAATAATATCATCGAATAAAGGCCAATCATAATGAACTTACCAAAATTAAATATCGGAGAACTTGTCAGCAGGATTCCAATTATTCAGGGGGGAATGGGGGTTGGAATATCGCTTTCAGGTATGGCCTCCGCTGTCGCCAATGAAGGCGGCATCGGGGTCATTGCTGCCGCCATTCCGGGCATCCACGAACCGGATTTTTCCAATAACGGCCAGCAGGCCAACATCAGGGTGCTGAAAAATGAGATCAGAAAAGCGAAGAAAATGACCAGCGGCATTCTCGGGGTCAATATAATGGTGGCATTGACGAATTTCGGCGATATGGTGCGCACCTCCATTGAGGAAGGAATAGATATTATATTTGCAGGCGCCGGGCTGCCTTTTGACCTGCCCGGATACCTACCCAAAGGCGCCAAAACCAAACTTGTGCCGATCATATCCTCTGCCCGGGCTGCCAAAATCATATGCAAAAAATGGTTAGCCCGGTTTGATTGCCTGCCGGATGCGTTTGTGGTGGAAGGACCCAAGGCCGGCGGACATATCGGCTTTAAAACGGAACAGATTGACGATCCGAATTTCACCCTTGAAAATCTTGTCACTGAAGTGATCAACGCGTTAAAACTGTTTGAAACTAAACTGAAAAAATCTATTCCGGTTATTGCGGCGGGCGGTATTTTCAGCGGCGATGATATCCTCAGATTCCTGAAATTGGGTGCGGCCGGTGTCCAGATGGGGACCCGCTTTGTTGCAACCCATGAATGCGATGCGGACGAAGCATTCAAACAGGCCTATGTCGATGCCAAAAAGGAAGATATGGTGGTGATTAAAAGCCCGGTGGGACTTCCGGGCAGAGTTGTCCGCAATGCATTTATTGACGAGGTCAACCAGGGCAAGAAAAATCCGGTCACTTGCCCTTACCATTGTATCAAAACATGTAAACAAAAATTAAGCCCTTATTGCATTGCACTGGCACTTGGAAATGCACGCAAGGGCAAATTCAAACACGGATTTGCGTTTGCCGGACAAAACGCATACCGGATCGAAAAAATCATATCCGTAAAAGAACTGGTGAATTCCCTGAAAAAGGAGTTCAGCCTGGCGGCCGTCTGAGTGACCTCAAATGAAACTTCATGAATCCAATGGTTTTTTCGTGAACTTCCACACGCTGTTACAAAGTACAGAATTCGTCGTCGTACTCGTCCTTCGTCCTCGATAAAATTCTGATTCACGAGGATGAGTACGAAAAGTATCGGATTCGATCGCCTGAAAGTGCCCTTATATGAAACTACAGTTGCTTCTACGATCAAACTGGACGCTCGCGACCAGAGGCGGCGCACGTATGAGACTCCGTCTGATCGCAACACTGAAAAGATTGAACGTCGAACATCGAACGTCCAACGTCGAACATCCAATATTGATGGCGCCGCGCTTTATCTATTTAATATCAAGCGGCCACAGATTTTCGAATGTTAGATCCGCTTTTGGCCTGCGTAGCCTATTTGGCGAAGCAGGCTTGCTCAGTCTTTTTAAAAAAATAGACCGTTCGACCTTGTCATTTGACCCTGAGGTTCTCGAAGAGAAGCTCACGGCGGGCAGAATACATTACTTCGACATTCGATATTTGTCCGCCTCGGGAGGATTCGCTTTTTCAGATTTACTTTTTTGATTAATCCGGCCGCCCTACTGAGGCGGCTAAATTTTTCAGGCCAGCGGATACCCCGCATTTTTCCAGGCTTCAACCCCGCCCCCGAGTGCCACTGCATTGTGATAACCGTCCTTTAACAATTTTTCTGCCTGACCGGCAGCGCTTGCTTCATTGTTTCAGGCACAGAAAAAAATGATTTCCTGCTCCGTTGACAGGGAAGGAAGTTTTGATTTGAAATCGTTTAAAGAAATTGCTCCCTGCAAATGATTGTTCTTAAATTTTTCGTCATCATCATATGCACAGACAAGCAAAGCTGCCCCGGCGCTAACTTTTTGTCGGGCATCCTCAACTGATATTCGATTAGGTTCCGTCATGTTTTTGGTCTCCTTTGCTCTGTTAGACTGCTATAATTGTATCTGTCTTTTTAAAACATTAATAACAGGATAAGACCAAAGACAACACATTTCAAGTTTAAGAATAAACCGCGGGGCGCAAACATTCTGAAAGGAACAAAATATGACTTCTGACAAAAATCCGTTTACCCTCGGTGCAATATTGTACGATGATTTTGAATTACTTGATCTCTACGGTCCCCTGGAAATGTTTGGAAACCTCAAGCCTCAAATTAAAATAGTGACCGTTGCCGATAAAGTCGGGCCGGTGTCTTCTTTTCAAGGCCCTCAAACCCTGGCCGAATTTGATTATCAAAATTGTCCCCATCTCGATTTGATATTGTTGCCGGGTGGCTTTGGCACCATTCAAGAACTCCGTAACCAAACCATTATGTCTTTCCTGCAGGAAAGAGTCCCGTCGGCCAAAGTTACAATGTCCGTCTGCTCGGGTTCCTGGATTCTTGCCAGGGCCGGCCTTTTGGATGGCCGTCGGGCAACTTCCAACAAGTTCTATTTCAAAATGGCAACTCAACAAAGTGACCGGGTGGAGTGGGTTTCTGAGGCCCGCTGGGTGGAAGATGGCCCGATATTCACCTCTTCCGGCGTGTCCGCAGGAATTGATATGTCGTTGGCAGTCATCGCATCACTTTATGGCGAAAATAAAGCTATGGATATAGCCAATGTTACGGAATATGTCTGGAACCAGAATCCTGCCGAAGACCCTTTTCATAAATATTTAAACATGCTTGTTTCTGAAAAAGACCGAGGCTGAAGAAAAAAATTTCACACTATATTGTATTCCGCCTTTCAGCCCGCCAATTTTTGATGGAACCGATAATCCCCGGCTTATTTCAATTTCCATTTCAATTGGAATTCTATTTCCTCTTCTTTCTTGCCCCGTTCATGCTCGATGTTAAAAACAGCATCAGAAGGAACGGAAACCCGTTCGCCGGCAATTTGTATTTGAAACCGTTTGCCATTTTCAATCGCATCTGCCAATCTGCGAAGTTTTTGAACGAATTGCATGACCGGGTAACTTTTCTCGATATCTCTGTTACTCTTTTTCATTTCGATCTCCTTTGTTAGGTTTTCGTTTACCTTACACCTTATATCTTTAATTTCCAGCATTCAGTATCCAATCCACATGCCCGGCACCCTGTATCACGAACCTCGAAACTCGCAACCCGTAGCCAATAACCAGCACCTACTGATCTCTCTGCCTTCTGACCGTCACAGACTCGCCGCCAATACCCCAATTGTCGGTATCGACTTCATCGATGACCACAACCGTGGTTAGCGGATTCTTTCCCAGGGTTTCCTGCAGCAGCCTGGTAACCCCTTCGATCAATTCGGCTTTTTTTGCCGAAGTGACGCCTTCATTGGTAATCTTGATATTTACATATGGCATTGGAGCTTCCTCCTTTAATCACCTGAAGTTTGTTGACCCGGTTAATGATCGGCAATGATTTCGACAACCCGATCGATTTCCTCTGCAAGATTGTAGAAATGAAGCGAAAGACGCACCGCTCCGGCGCGCAAAGAGGCGACAACATTGGCGGCACGCAGACGACCCATGACCCCATCGGGGTCATTGACCGGAATGGATACTATGGGAGAGCGGTTTTCAGGGGTAAAGTCGCTGCACTCTCTTATGTAAAGAACCAAAATTCTCACTCCAAATTAGTTTTCACCCGCCAATATTTTTTATACCGGCTAAGCAGGAGGCCGCCGGCCCGATTTTCAGCTCCATCAGCAGCCGGACTTATTATTCTCAGCCGCACTGCGGCCTCATCCGCCTTGAGCAACTCACTGCCGACAACTTCCACCTTTGTCCTATTCATGGCCTTCAAGGCATCCGAGTTGCCCCTTTTTTGATTGCTTTTGACAATGGTCACATAAAAATCATGCGGATTCATACTGCGCAGGGTTCGGGTATCTTCCTTAAGTCCGATTTCTCTGAGCAGCTCACTTTGTCGGCCTTCGGCCCGGGCCTGGTCGAGTTTAGCTAAAAATGATTGCTTTAAGGTTGCCAGCGTATCCGGATGAGTGAGTTTTGCCGCTTTTTCGAAGTCTCCCCGAAAAAATGCCGTCATATAGTCTTTGGCAACTCTCTCCGCAGCGGACAAATCACTTTGACAGTGCGCATAATCCGCATACATTATAAAAAACAGTAACAAGACAACAATTCCGAAATGAGACGATCTAATTATCCCGCCTTGAAAAATAGCAAATCCAGGGTGCGGCTTATTCTTTGAAAACTGAAAATACCCGATAGCCTCAAGCGCAGCCGGCTTGATTACGTTATGCTGCGCATATTTTTTATCTTTTATTTTACTATATTTCATATCCGCTGCCGGCTCTTTTTATTAAGCAGATCACAGGTTGCCTTTATCATACGCTAATTACGGTTTCAAGACTTGTGGCGTATTTATCCAGGTAAAGATATTCTCCACGGCATTTCCCCAAATTATGTAGACCCCAACTAAGGGGTAGATTGATTCCCATTGTGAAAAACAGCCCCTAAAATTTGGGCAGTGGCATTCTTAACTTGGGCGGGCGTGAAAACCAGCGATTACGGTAAGCAGTCAGAATACTTGCCGATAATTATTTTGCGGGATTTTGGTATGGATATTGCCCAACGTTGATGACAACTATCATATCAACACCAAATTAAGGGAAGTTCATTTAGATGCCTGAACCGGAAGTGTCAAACAGCTAATCCTTCCGGGCGTGGCCGAATTAATAAAATAAATGTGGTTAATTTTATATATATCTAAAATCGTTAATGAAACTTGACATCCAAAATTCCAGCAGGAAATGTATACCAAAAAAGTAGGATTTGAGAGCGTGATTCGGAAAATGACTTTGGATTTCAAGTGGGAGATGAAATGGTGCGTAATATGAAGCTCTGAACAAAAATGTAAAAGGGGATCTGACTGCAATCAGATCCCCTTTTTATATATATGCCGGAAGGGTATTCAAACGGACCGCCATACACGTAAAAGATATCAATTATTTGGTTGCTGTCAATACCCTTCCACGGCCTTGTGGAGGGGTTTTTTTGTGATTCTAAAAAATCATTGCAGCGAATTTGAATGTTCATCGTTTATTTGATCGGTGATGAGACATTTATATCAGTGGAGGTGAGGTTATGTGGCAGGAAAAATTCATGGTTAAGACTGCAATCTGGTTTATGGTGTTAACCATTGCATCGCTTTTTACCGCCGCTACGATATGCACGGCTGACGGCGGATTATTGCAGGTCACGGTTCAAAAAGATTCCCAAAACCCTTTGGAGGGAGTGCGGGTATACCTGTTCAACGAGAGCGGTGCCTATCTGGGGCAGAATCAGATGACCGACGCCGCGGGGTTGGTCGGATTCAGCGTCTCCGAGGGAATTTATAAATTGCGGGCGGATTATCGGGGTTATCAGTTCTGGAGCGCGGATACCCTTGTCACCAGCGATATTGATATCGATCTTACCATTGCCCACCAGGATGTGACCATCACTGTCGAAGGCGTTAACCAGGGATCTAATCCCCTGGCGGGCTTGCCCGTGTACCTTTTCACCGCATCCGACACCTACATGAATCATTCCCTGGTAACCGATGCCAACGGACAGGTTTCCTTTAGCCTGCCGGGGCAGCCCTACAAGGTGCGGGTGGACTACCTGGGTCAGCAATTCTGGTCCGGCGAGTTCAGCGGCCAGGATACCATTGTCAGCATCCCCATGGCGGATGGGGAGATCACTGTAACCGGCGACGGTCTTGCCCTGGCAGGGGTCAGTGTTTTCGTATTTTCGGAGACCGGGGCCTATCTTGGCCTCACGGCTGATACCGATTCCAACGGGATTGTGCGGTTCGCGCTTCCGGCAGGCAATTACAATTTCCGGGCCGACTATCAGGGCAGCCAGTACTGGAGCCAGGTGCAGATGCTCCTTGCAGGTCAGAACAATCCGGTTGCTTTATCCACGGGCGGCGGGACCTTTAGCCTGACGGTTTCAAAAGGGCCAGGCGAGCCCCTGGCCGGGATTCAATGCTTCGTGTTCAATGAGGATAGTTCCTATCTTGGCATATCTGGCTCCAGCGATGCGAACGGCAATGTCAACTTTGAACTGGCCGACGGCATCTACAAGTTCAGGGTGGATTATCAGGGTTACCAGTGCTGGACCGGGCTCTATGACGTGCCGTCCGATCTTTCCGGTGATTATGTCATCGCCCACCAGGATGTATTGATTACCGTTGCGGGGGTGTACCAGGGCCCACCAGATCCGATAGCGGGTTTGCCCGTGTACCTTTTCACCGCATCCGACACTTACATGAATCAGTCCCTGGTGACCGATGCCAACGGGCAGGTTTCCTTTAGCCTGCCGGGGCAGCCCTACAAGGTGCGGGTGGACTACCTGGGTCAGCAGTTCTGGTCCGGCGAGATTACCGGGCAAAATACCACGGTAACGATTCAGCAGGGAATGGCCGCCATCCACGTGCACCGTATCGGCACCGACGTGCCAGGCGCCAACGTCTATCTGTTCAGCCAGAGTAATGCCTATTTGAGCTGGTACGAGACCACAGATGCTTCAGGTATGACCCAATTTCTCCTACCTGCCAGGTCTTTTAATTTCCGGGCCGACAGGGGCGGGGATCAGCGCTGGAGCGATATGGTCTCAATAATTGCCGACCAGGTGACCAGCGTGGACATAAACCTGGCGGACTATCCGCCGACCGTCACTTTAGTTGCCGATCCGGAGATCATCCCCACGAACGGGTCCACCACCTTGACGTGGAGTTCAAGCGACAGCGATACCGTTGCCATCGATCAGGGAATCGGCAATGTGGAACCAAGCGGGTCGATTACGCTGTCGCCCACTGAAACCACCACCTATACCATTTCGGCGACAGGGCCTGGCGGCACCGCCACCGCTGATGTTACGGTTACCGTCAACTCGCCACCCTCCGTTACCGTTGTTCAACCGGACGGGGTCGATGATTCGGCGGATGCCGGCTTTACGATTCAATGGATCGATGACGATCCCGATGATGATGCGACGGTTGCCCTTTATTACGATGTGGACAACAGCGGCGCGGACGGTACCTTGATCGCAGCCGGTCTGAGCGAAGATGCCGATGCAGTTGGGGACGATGAATATATCTGGGATACTTCAGGTATCGCCGACGGCACATTCTACGTGTACGCCGTGATTGATGACGGAGTGAATGATCCGGTGGTGGATTATAGTGAGGGAATGGTAGCAATTGAACATGGGCCTCCTTCGGTAGCAGAAATTAAACTGACGGCCGGTGACGCAGGAGAATATGACTATTTCGGTTACTCCGTCTCTGTTGCCGGTGACTTCGCTGTTGTCGGTGCCTATGGTGACGAAGATTACGCCGGTTCAGCCTATATTTTTAAACACGAGGGGCAGTTATGGATCCAGCAGACCAAGCTGACTGCCAGCGATGCCGAGGAAGATGACGAATTAGGAGTTTCAGTATCTATTAGCGGCGACTATGCGATTGTCGGTGCAGTGGGGGATGATTACTACACAGGTTCTGCCTATATCTTTAAATATAACGGAACGGAATGGACCCAGCAGGCCAAGCTCACTGCCGGCGACGGCGAGGAAGATGACGAATTCGGAATTTCAGTATCGATCAATGGCGACTACGCTGTTGTGGGGGCTTGGGGCGACGATGACTTCGCAGGTTCAGCCTATATTTTTAAGCGCGAGGGAGAGGTATGGACCCAGCAGGCTAAGCTTACAGACAGCGACGCGGAAGGTTTTGGATATTCTGTATCCATCAGCGGCGACTATTCGATTGTGGGTGCTTTTGGTGAGGAAAGTCCTACCGGTTCAGCCAATATTTACAAGCGCGAGGGGCGCGTGTGGACCCATCAGACCAAGCTGGCTGCCAGTGATGCCGAGGATTTTGACGAATTCGGAATTTCAGTATCTATTAGCGGCGATTACGCTGTCGTGGGCGCTTCTGGAAACAGTGATGGTGGACCCTATTCGGGCGCTGCCTATGTTTTCAAGCGTGATGGATCTGCCTGGACCGAGCAGGCCAAATTGACAGCAAGCGATAAAGCAGAGTTTGATTGGTTCGGGCAGTCAGTGGCCATGAGCGGTGACCTCGCTGTTGTGAGCGCCCCCAGCTACTCTTCCCGTGAATGGGGAACCCCTTCCGGTTCAGCATATATTTTCAAGCGTGAGGGTTCGATCTGGACGGAGCAGACCAGGCTGACCGCCATCGATGCAGGAGAATGGAACGGCTTCGGAATATCGGTATCGATCAGCGGCGAGCATGCCATCGTGGGTGCTGATGAGGACAAAGATGGTGGAGACTATTCGGGTTCAGCCTATATTTATTCAGTCGGGGATATTTTAGGACTACCATCCATCAGAATCCTTCAACCAGATGGTGTGTATGATACCAGGGATAGCAGTTATACGATCCAATGGACCGATTATGATTTCCATGAAAACGCAGTTATTTCCCTTTACTATGATTCGGATGGCAGCGGTGCAGACGGCATGTTGATTGTGAGTGGCCTGAGTGAGGATCCAGATCTGGAGGGCAATAATGAGTACATATGGGATACTTTAGCGGTTGCAGATGGGACGTATTATATCTATGCCGTGATTGACGATGGTGTTAATGAACCGGTAGTGGATTATAGTGACGGTGCAGTCACCATTGCCCATGCTCCCCGCCGAAATGAAATAAAACTCACCGCCGGTGATGCAGTAGAAGGTGGCAATTTCGGGAGTTCAGTATCCATCAGTGGTGACTATGCCATTGTGGGTTCGCATGCGTACGAAGGCTCCGCGTATGTTTTCACCCGTGAGGGTCCAGGCTGGTTTCAGCAGGCCAAACTCCTGGCTAGTGACGCAACCCCCTCTGATAATTTCGGAAGTTGCGTGTCTATCAGCGGTGACTACGCCATCGTGGGTGCCTATGGCGACGATGATAGCGGAAGTTCTTCAGGCTCCGCATATATTTTCAAGCGTGACGGGGCGGAATGGAGCGAGCAGGCCAAGCTCATAGCCGGTGACGCTGAGGCCTACGACAATTTTGGACAATCCGTATCGATCAGCGGTGATTACGCCATCGTGGGTGCTTCTCAGGACGATGATTACGGAACTTCTTCAGGCTCAGCCTATGTTTTCAGGCGTGAGGGGTCGGGCTGGACTCAGCAGACCAAACTCACCGCCATCGGTGCAAGATCATATGATCGCTTTGGCGGGTCCGTATCGATCAGCGGCGATTACGCCATTGTGGGCGCAAAAAGTGAAGATGATTACGGAACATATTCAGGTTCAGCCTATATATTCAAGCGTGGGGATTCGGGCTGGACTCAGCAGGCTAAACTGAACGCTAGTGATGCAGATGCCTGGGACACCTTTGGAGTATCTGTATCCATCAGCGGTGAGTACGCTATCGTGGGTGCTTATGGAGATAGTGATACAGCTCCATTTTCGGACTATAAAGGCGCAGCCTATGTCTTCAAGCGCGAGGGTTCGGTCTGGACTGAGCAGGCCAAACTCACTGCCGGCGATGCAGTAGAAGGTGACTATTTCGGATCCTCCGTATCGATCAGCGGTGACTATGCCATCGTGGGTGCTGATCATAAAAGCGACTACGGACGCGGTTCAGGCTCAGCCTATGTATTCCAGCGTGAGGGATCCGTCTGGACTGAGCTGGCAAAAATCACTGCCGTCGATGCATCAGAATGGGATCATTTTGGATCATCCGTATCGATCAGCGGTGACTACCCCATCGTGGGTGCTGCCGGCAACGATGACAGCGGAAGCTCTTCGGGCTCAGCCTACATCTATAATTTGGGAGACACGTCAGGCGCAGCCTCCATCAGAGTTACCGAACCGTCTGGTGACAGTGGTACCGTTGATAGCAGCTTTACGATAAAATGGCGAGATGCTGATTATGACAGTAATGCCGGCATCGCGCTCTACTATGATTCGGACAGCAGCGGGGCCGATGGCACCCTGATAGTCAGCGGCCTGAGTGAAGATCCCGATGATGGCGGTGGTGACGATTACTTGTGGGATACTGCGGTCGTTGCCGAAGGAACGTATTACGTCTATGCCGTCATCGATGACGGCGAGCACGATCCGGTCGTGGACTACAGTGACGGAACGGTCACCATTAATCATACCGAGATCAAACTCCTGGCCGGTGATCTGGCAATGGGCGACAAATACGGCCACTCGGTAGACATCGCCGGTGAGTATGCCATTGTCGGCGCTTACGGCAGCGATGACGGGGGAGACGACTCAGGCGCAGCTTATATTTTCAAGAGTGAAGGGGGCTGGAGTCAACTGGTCAAACTTGCTGCCGACGACCGATCGGGCGATGATAATTTCGGCCGGTCGGTTGCCATTGACGGGGACTACGCTATTGTGGGCGCCCCTTATGCCGATGCTGGCCATGGCGCAGCTTATATTTTTAAGCACGACGGGACAAGCTGGAACCAGCAGGTCAAACTAAGCGCGAGCGATGCCGGGCTATATGATATATTCGGAAATTCGGTTGCCATCGACGGTGACTACGCCGTTGTAGGTGCCGTGGCTGACGACGATTATACCGGTGCGGCTTATATTTTCAAACGGGTGGATTCCAACTGGATTGAGCAGGCCATATTAACCGCCGATGACAGGTATGAAGGAGATTATTTTGGCTGCTCGGTTGCCATTGACCAGGACTATGTTGTCGTAGGAGCTTATGGCGATTACTATCGATCGTTTGACTCCGGTGCGGCTTATATTTTCAAGCGCGAGGGGGAAAACTGGAGCCAAATGACCAAACTCACAGCCGCCGATGACGCCTGGGGTTACCATTTCGGATACTCCGTCGACATTGACGATCCGTATCTTATCGTGGGCGCAACCGGCCAGAACTATGAATTATTATCGCCTGGCGCGGCTTATATTTTCAAGCGTATGGGAGAATTCTGGGCCGATCAGACGATACTTACGGCCCCAATTTCCCAAAACCTGGATTATTTTGGATATTCTGTCTCCATTGATGGTGACCAGGCTATGGTAGGTGCTTCGGGCGATCCGTACTTCCTTGGGGGTATCACCGGCCGGGCATACGTCTTCAGCCGGTCGGGAGAGTTTTGGTCTTTACATTCCGAATTAGATTCCGGCGAGACGGCGCAAAATGACACATTCGGCGCCTCTGTGGCCATCGGCGGTGGTCGTGGCCTTGTGGGTGCACCGGGGCCGATGTATGGTGAAATCTATCCGGGAGCAGCTTATTTATTCTTATTTTCCCGGGTTAACATCAGCGCCAGTGATGAGCAAATCCGGTCCGGTGAGATCACAACCCTTTCGTGGAGCTTTGTTGATGCCACCTACGTCACTATCGATAACGGTATCGGCCAAGTTTCTGAAAACGGTTCCATCTCATTGGCACCCACGCAGACCACCACCTATACGATCACAGCGACCGGTCCCTGGGGCACATTCACCGACAGTGTGACCGTTACGGTTCTTTTGGAGCCCGCTGCATACATCAATGCCGACCCCGTGAGTCTCAATCTTGGTGGTTCTTCCACCCTCACCTGGAATTGTTCCACCAATGCTGAGACCTGTGTCATCGAGCCGGGTATCGGCAGCGTTGAACTTAGCGGATCTATTGCGGTATCACCGACAGCAACCACCACTTACACGATAACAGCAGCAAACCAATGGGGAACCGCAAATTCCAGTATTGTGGTCGAGGTGATTTGGCCACCGCCGAGCGTAAATTTTTCGGCAGATCCGGCGACTATATATGCAGGCGAATCTACAACACTCACCTGGCAGACCCAGTACGCCGATGCGGTCACCATTGAACCGGATCTGGGGAGCCAGGATTTAAACGGCGCCGCTGAGGCAACACCGGCTGCCACCACGACCTACACCCTGACCGCGGCGGGACCCGGAGGCACCCGTACCGAAACCGTTACGGTAACGGTTAACCGCCTCCCCGGCATTTATTATGAGTACGATGCCATGGGCAGAATTATAAAGATTACCCGGGTACCGAATAAATAGCACCATGGTGTTCGACAGAAAAATTGGGTCGCGACCTATGGAGTTGGTTGTATGAGACCATAAATATAAGGACGAACCTTTAGTCATGATTAAACTAGCTCTTAAAAAAAGTTATATATCTTGGGAGACATGTCATATGAAAGGACGCTATTCTCGTTTCAATAAGCATCTGACAACTGTGATTGCTGCGATCATCATCCTGATGATTTCCTTTGTTGCCTTTGCAGCTGAAGAGCAAACGGATTATGATCCAACCCTGAATCCGGAGCTGGTTCAACCCGCGTTTTTAAACCAGATTATCAATGTGTCCAACACGGGTGCGGCCGCCTTCAGCGTTCCCATTCAAGTTCCCCCCGGCAGAGGCGGCATAGCGGTGCCGGGTCTGGCGCTGCAGTATGCCAGCAGCGGTTCCAATGGCTGGGCGGGGATCGGCTGGGATTTGCGTATGGGCGCCATCCAGCGCCGGACAAAATACGGTCTGGACTACAGCGGCACTGATTTTGTGGCCAACGGCTCCACCGAGCTGGTTGCGCAGCCGGATTGGGGCAGCAACTATTACGGCGCCAGACTCGAAGAATCCTTTTCCAGGTACCAGTTTATCTCTCCGGAAGAAGGCTGGGTGGTCACTCAAAAAGACGGCACCAGATACTACTATGGGCAAACCTCGAACTCCCGCCAGGAAAACACCCGCGGTGTCTTTAAATGGCTTTTGGATTTAATTGAAGATACCAACGGCAACAGGTTAACGGTGGAATATGTCAAAGACCAGGGCCAGGTATACCTGGCCCGGATCGGCTACACCGACGATAAAAATTTTGTGATCTTCGATTTGGAAGACCGCACAGATATTATTTACGACTACTCCATTTACAGCGAAGTATTAACCGCCAAGCGTCTGGCCGGCATCCGGGTGTACGGCAACGGCGAGCCGGCGCGGCAATATCAGCTGGATTACGAATACGGCAGCTCCACCGGTCGTTCACGTCTGATCCGCATCAACATGCCGCCCCTGCCGCCAATGGAATTCAGCTGGCAGGAAGGCAACAATGGTGCCTTTAATGTGACCGACTATAAGTCGAATACCGCCGATTTCGGTAACCGCGGCAGCAACGACATCGTCTATGTCGATGTCAACGCGGATGCCCGCACCGATATGGTTTTACGCGATGACACTCATTTTTATGCGTATTTGGCCCAGGCGGACGGTTCTTTTGCTTCGCCGGTGACCACCAGTGGTATTTACAGCTGTGCTATTGCAGGCTGTATTCAAACCGGGGACGTCAACGGCGACGGACGGGTAGATTTCATCAGTCGCGACGTCTATGCCCATAAATACCATACCTTCCTTTCCGCCGGTGATGGGTCTTTTGTCTATGCCGGGCCAACCGACACCGACGCCGGTTACCTCATCGAGCGCGAAATGATGGCGGACATGAATCGGGACGGCAAGGCCGATCTGATCAAGTTCGCATCGCCGGGCAATCCCTCCGTCTATATCCATTTTGCCAAGACAGATGGTAGCGGGTTATTTGAGCAAACCGGCGTTTTGTCCACTTTTCCGTATCTAGTTGCCAAGATGACCGATCTGGCGGACGTTAACGGCGACGGCCTGCCGGATATCGTTCGCTTCGTGAACGGCTCGGAGACCAAGCTGGTTGTTCATTTGGCCCGCGATGACGGGACGTTTGAATTTAACGGTATCGAGACCAACAACATGATCGGAGTGTTCCCCGAGCTGTTCCGCCGCACGCTCGATGCCAACGGCGACGGTTTGTCCGATGTCATCTCCTATTCATACACCGACACCCATAAAACCGCTCATGTGCACCTGTCAAACGGCGACGGAAGCTTTCAGCCGCCGAAAGCCAGTTCCGCCGCCCGGCGCAGTCCGTTTCAGGGCGCCATCTTATATGCCGATATCAACGGCGATGGTCGACCGGATTTGGTCTATCGAGATTTTCTATCCGACTCGTCGATGGACGAGGCGGGCTATCTGGATGTTTATTTTAACAACGGCGACGGCACATTTGCCGCCAGCGCCACCACGACCCAGTGGCCCCAAGGGTATGCCGGCATGGGGGCGATTCGTTTTTCCGACGTTAACGGCGACGGGTTGGACGATTTTATATCGCGCATCGACGACTCGATTTACAGTTATATGGCCGCCGGCAACCCGCCGGATCTGCTCGCACAAAAAACCGACGGTACCGGTGCGGTCAGCACGCTCAGCTACAAGCCGTCGTGTGATTATCCGAATAATTTTATTCCTTACGTGCTTCAGACCGTATCCACAGTGCAGGTCAACGACGGGCTCGGCAATGTGTCCACCATCGGGTACGATTACGTTGGCGGCTACTACGATCGCGTGGAGCGGGAATACCGGGGATTTAACGAGGTCATTCAAACCAATCCCAATCAAACCACGGTAACCAGCCGCTATTGGGTCGATGACCCGTTTCTTAAATCCAAGAAACTTCTGGTCGATACCGATGACCCCTCCGGCAATCTTTTGGTCCGGTCCTATTATAATTGGGAGACTGCGGCTCTGGGTCCTGCTGTATTCGTCCGGCTTATCATGGAGTTTACCAGCTATTACGACAGTCCCGACGATTATGTGGGCTGGCGCATCGATTACACTTACGACGACACCAACGGCAACTTGCTGTCAAAGACGCGTGCCGGCAGCAACACCGAAGATGTGACCTCTGCCTATGCCTATAACAATTACGGCGATTGGCTGTGGCGCAGAACCAGCCATACGCTTTCCGGGTCTTCATCCGGCAAGGTGCGCGAGACAATTTATGAATATGAAAACAGCACCGGCAACCTGCTGTACCGGGAGCACTGGCTGGCCGGGGGAACCAGCCCGCGAATTTCCTACACCTATGACAGCTACGGCAATGTCACGACTGTTACCGACCCTAAGGGCAACACCACCACCACCGAATACGAAACCGTTTTACATGCGCACCCTTCCCGCATCATTTTACCGGAAACCAACGGCGTCAGTCACATCAGCCGGATCACCGCCTATGATTACCGCTGGGGACAGCCGACCAGCCAGACCGATGAAAACGGCCATACCACCACCGTTGTTTACGACGGCCTGGGCCGGCCGGTTCAGGTCGATCACCCCGACGGCGGGCAGGTGGTCACGGAGTATTATGATTCGGTGGTGCCCCGCACGGTAATCAGCCGGGTCAAGGAAAGCGCTAGCCAAAGTGCCGATACCTACCAATATTTCGATGGCCTGGGCCGGCCGGTCCAGGCGGTTTCTTTCGGCGAGGATGGCCGGCCGGTCGTTGTCCGTCAATATTACGATGATATGGGGCGCAATTACTTGAACCGGGGGCCGTTTTTTGCCGGTGCTGCGGACTATCCGCAGGAGCCGGCCGGCGATCATCCCTATGAGCAGACCACCGCTTACGATTATCGCAGTCGACCGTTGAGAGTGGAGAGTCCCCTGGATCCGGGCGTTCATTCAGGCAATCCATCGGTTGCCGCGGCCACCTTCGGCTACGATGGCTATGAGGTTATGGTAACCGATGCGGACGGCGGCCAAAAAGCCGAACTCGGCGACTATTTAGGCCGCATCGTGCGGGTGCGCGAGTACCTTGGAGCACAATCTTATGACACCCTTTACGACTATAATGCCGCCGGTGATTTGCGGATTGTAGAGAATAAAATCGGCGTGCAAACACAATTTGTTTATGACACCCTGGGGCGTAAGATTTCCATGGTCGACCCGGATCTTGGCGGCTGGAGCTACACTTACGATGAAAACGGCAATCTGCAGACCCAAACCGATGCCAAAAATCAGGTCATCACCTTTGACTACGACGCGCTGAATCGGGTGACGTCAAAGACATACGCCAATGGTGATCCCGCTGTCAGCTATACATACGACAACACCGGCGCGGGCGCCAACGGCATCGGCCGCCTGCATGCCGTCTCCAACGCGGCGGCCACCACCACCTATGATGCCTACGATGCGATGGGCCGCCAACTGAGTATGACCCAAAGCATTGCAGGCGCGCCTCAAGCGGCTTATACCACCAGCTACGGGTATGATGTCGCCGGCAAGCTGCTGACCATGACCTATCCGGACGGATATCAGATCCTTCACACCTATTTTGCCGGCTCCGGGCTTTTAAAAACGGTGACCGGTCCCGAGCCGGAACTTGACGTGTACGCAGAGCTGGACTCGTATCGGCCCGCGGGCCAAATCGGCTCGATTTATTTCGGCAACGGCACGGCGACCGCATACGGTTATGACGTTAAATCGAGCCGCTTGACTTCCATTGCAACCATCGATCCGGTCTTAAGCACGCTGCTCGACAAATCCTACACCTATTCAGCGGCCGGCAATGTTAAATCGATGACCAACCACAACGGGGTCACCTACACCTACAATTACGACAGCCTGCACCGGCTGATTTCCGAGACCAACAACGGGCCGGCGGAAAGCTTTGCGGAGGTGGTGATCGAAAACACTTATAACGACGGGTATCGACCCTTGCATGCGCCTTCGAGCGTCAGCTTCAATGAGGTGGGCTATCCCTACGGCTACGATGCCAACGCCAACACGACCCGCATGCATAATTTTAATGATCCGGCCAACGTCAGAGAACAAACGATCAGCTACAATGCCGACAACATGCCTAAGCAAATAGAGTGGTCCACATTTTCCGGCGGCAGTTCCATGTTTTGGACCGTTGATTTTGAATACGACGGTCAAAGCCGGCGGGTTAAAAAGGCCACCAGTTGGGGCAATGCGACCTTCTACGTCGGCAATCATTTCGAAGTCGTCAACGGAACGGAAGTCAAATACATTTTTGCCGGCAATCAGCGGGTGGCCAAGGTCACGGCTGAGGGGACCCACTTTTTCCATAAGGATCATCTGGGCAGTTCGAACGTAGTCACCAATTATTCCAACGGCACAGCGGTGGAAACCAGCGAGTATATGCCATTCGGGCAGACCCGAGATCAAACCGGTACCATTGTCTCAAACTACAAGTTCACCGACCAGGAACTCGATCCCTCCACCGGGCTTTACAATTACGACGCCAGGTTGTATGATCCGGTTGTTGGGCGGTTTATCACGGCGGATTCTATTGTTCAGGATTTATATGATCCACAGGCCTTAAACCGATACTCCTATGCTAGAAATAATCCTTTAAAATATGTTGATCCGGATGGACATGCTTACAAGGCAGTACCTATACCTGAAAAATACAAAGGAGAGCCGGTTGTTGATATAAGAATAGGAAAATCATTTCGACTTCGGATTGATCTCCGATTCTCTCTTCTTTCAATCGCAGCTGGCCGAATTCCAGGACTTAGTATGCCAAGTGGTGTGACAGGTCCAAAATCTAGTTCCGCAACAAAAAATAGTCCAAAGGCCCCAAAGAAAACACCGAAAAAAGCACGTGATTCTGGAAAAAATGAACCTCATGTAAAAGCAGATCAGCGGGCTCATCAAAACAAATTGCAAAAAGCTGAAGATGCCCTAAAAGAACACCAAAAAAATAATAGAGGCACAAAGGGCTATGGAAAAATAGAAAAAGAACTACAACAGAAAATCAATAATATTAATCGAGAGATTGAAAAAAGTCATCATTCACAGAGAACAAAGAAAAAATGAAAAAAATAATTGAGATTGGAAGGGGTTTTGCTTCAATTAAATTTGGGGCTGAAATGACAGATGTTGCAAACTATCTTGGTGAACCAGAAGAAATTATCAACAGTGGAGACTCGCCAAACAATGTAATTGCTTGGCATTATTGGAGTCATGGCTATTCTATTTATTTTAGTGAGAAGGATAATTATTTATTTGGATCCATATCAATCGAAGATCAGAGTGCGGTGCTGTATGAAAAGACGATATTTAATTTAAGTATTAGTGGCATAAAGGAACTGTTTCTAAAAAATGGATTCAAGGAATTTTATGAAGAAAAAGAAGATGGAAGGGTTAATTTAGTAATCCGTGACGCAGCCAGCATTGCCTTCTATGAGAAAAATGGAAAACTCAGATCATTCGATTGGTTTACTTATACAGATGATGATACCGATAAAACTATATGGCCGAAATGATATGGAATAGATTAAATTATGATGCAAGATGGATAAAAAATATATGTACGATGGCTAATGTCAATTGTAATCAGGTGTGTTCAGGTAATTATACCCAAAACTATCGTATTTTGTGATTATTTAAACCAGATAATCACTGATCTATGAAAAAATGGGGTCAGGTCTTTACGGGTTGTTGCCCAAATCGAGTTGTTAGCAACAAACCCAGGCTTAGTGTGATTTCTGCATTAGCAAATAAGCATAAACCCTCGAATAATAGTTGATTA
>CACVKW010000994.1 GCA_902749685.1 Olavius sp. associated proteobacterium Delta 1
ACAACCACCCTACATATAAGGAGGATTTTTTTCAATGACTCGTATTATTACTCACTTTATGACTCATTCTAAACCCGTTTTTGGACAAGAGTGATTTTGAAACGAAGAAAATTGAGCTTAATTTTACCCGCGTTAATCATCACCTTGCTTGGGATCGTGGTCGCTTTTGTACTGCCAGCCACATATAGATCGACATCCACTATTTTAATTGAAGAGCAGGATATATCGTCTGATTTCGTCATGACGACTGTAACCAGCTATGCTGAGCAGCGGCTGCAGACGATCAACCAGAGAATTATGAGCTTCTCCAGGCTATTGGAAATCATTCAGCGTTTTGATCTATACCGGGAGTACAAAGACAAATGGACTACCGAAGAAATTGTGGCAAAGATGCGGGCGGATACTATCCTGGAACCCATCAGCGCGGAGGTCATCGACCGCCGGACGGGCCGCGCGACGGATGCGACGATTGCCTTTGCCTTATCTTACCAGGGAAAGAATCCCAATGCTGTTCAACAGGTTGCCAACGTATTAACCTCTTTGTTTCTGTCAGAAAATATACAAGTGCGTGAGAAACAGGCCAAGGATACATCCGCCTTTCTAGAAGGCGAGCTGGAAAAAATCCGGGAACAATTGTCGGAACTTGAAGCCCGGATCGCTGTTTTCAAACAGGAGCACATCAACGAATTGCCGGAAATGCTGCCGGCCAACATGCGCAGCCTAGACGACATGAAGCGCGATCTGGTAGTTGCAAAACAGCGACTAAACAGCTTAAGAGAACGGGAGCTGCATCTTGAAACTTATCTTACTGGGATTAAACCACACATCGAGGACTTGGATCAAAAGGTCTCGGTTCGCAACCGGCTGGATGAGCTAAAAGTACAGCTGGTGCATCTAACCAAACGCTTTTCGGATGAATACCCGGATGTCAAGAAAACGCGGGCCGAAATAACCGAGCTGGAGCAACAGATAAAAGACGAAGAAGCCAATAAAGTTGTAAAAAAGGGATCGCCGGACAACCCGACATATATTTCGGTCTCTTCCCAGCTGGCTAACAGCCGGTCAGAAATTGCGCTCTTGCAGAACAAGATCAAAGAATTGAATCTAAGTGTCGTGGAATACCAGCGCAGGATATCGACCACCCCCCGGGTGGAGGAAGACCACAATCGCCTGGTCATGGAGCGCAATAACACTCAGGTCAAGTACAACGACCTGATGGCCAAACTCATGGAAGCCCAGGTAGCGCAGGGGCTCGAGCAAGAACAGATGGGGGAGCGATTCACTTTAATCGAACCTGCCCGTTTGCCGGAAAGGCCGTTTAAACCGAATCGAAGGGCGATCATGCTGATCGGACTGGTGCTCGGAGTTGGAGCCGGGGTCGGGGTTGCGGCTCTACGAGAATTCAGCGATGATGCGGTTCGCAACGCCGACCAACTGGAGCGGATTACGCATTTCCCCGTATTGGCCGGCATTCCGCCGATAGTCACGAAGGGAGACATCCGACGCAAACATATAATACGGTTTGCTTTGGCTACCGGATCGCTGGGTGTTATTATCGGGGTTGTGCTGGTGTTTCATTTTTTTGTGATGGACTTGAATGTATTTTGGGCGAAATTGATGCGGCGTCTTGTTATTTAGTGAATTAATCCGCCCTTAAAAATAGCGGTTCCGGGATTGTAAGGGGAGAAAATAATCCAATAGTAATTTGATAAATATCGTTTAGATCGTTATGGCCGTTAAGATAATTTTGATCGTTTCGATTTTCAGATTGGGTAGAATCGTTAAACAGTATAAGAAGATTAAATCCTTTTTCCCGGCCTAACTATTCAACTGCAGACGGAGTGAGCATGAAACTGAGAAAAGCACTGGCAAAGGCCAAAAAAGCGCGTCAGGAGGTGATTAAGCTGAATGTGACTAAGACGCAACCCGAGGATCCCGGTCATCTAGGAAAAAAACCCGGCAATGGATGGAAACCTCCGGTCTACTCCCAGTCCATTCATATAGAACTGGATACGGAAGTGCTACTTCGAAATCGTTGCATCTGCGTAGAACCCAATTCTCCCGAAATTGATTGTTATAAAGTTTTAAGGACTAAAATTCAGCAGTTAACCCAAGCAAAGGGCTGGAATACGGTGATGATTACCAGCACTGTTCCAGGAGAGGGCAAAACATTAACGTCTATCAATCTGGCCTTGACGTTTTCAAAGGCTTACAACCAGACGGTCTTGCTGGTTGATTGTGATTTAAGGTATCAAAGCATTCATAAGGTTTTGGGATTTCATAATGATTCAGGCCTGATCGAATGTTTGATGGATAACCGACCGTTGCAAGAATCCATAATCTGGCCAGGCATCGAAAAACTGACGCTGATGTCCGGTGGTCGCACGATTCAGGACAGTACTGAATTGCTGGGATCTCCACGCATGCAGGCCCTTGTTAAGGAGATGAAGACCCGTTATGATGACCGCTATGTTATATTTGATTTACCGCCGTTGCTGGTCGGGGCAGATGCGCTGGCCCTAGCGCCATTTATCGATTGCATTGTTATGGTGGTTGAGGAAGGGAGAACTCCCACCAAAGACCTTCAAAAGGCCATGCAAATGCTGCCGCCGGAAAAGTTTATCGGCTTTGTCATGAACCGGCAAAAAATAGCCATGGCAGAGTACTATGGGGCATATTATTGACTTGGTTTCAGGGGTTGCTTTCGATTGTGATGATATAGATGATGATATCGCTGAACTGCAAATTGATTCCAGAAAAACTGCCATTCGTATTTTAAACGGCTACAAAAAATACTAGATACAAAGAAAAGAGGATCTGTAACATCTTTTCTTCCATTTAACCATTCAACGATTAGACAAAATTTCAATGTACGAAGAATTCTACGGCTTTAAAGAAAAGCCATTTCAGATTGTTCCGAATCCCGACTATCTTTACAAAAGTCCCAAACACCAGAATGCTTTGACATACCTGGAATACGGGCTTTCGGAAAATGTGGGATTTATTTTGCTGACCGGGGAAATCGGCTCCGGCAAAACTACGCTGATCCAATATATCCTCAATAACATGGGTGATGACTCCGAAGTTGCCGTCATTTTCAATACCTTTGTTTCGCCAAATCAGCTGCTGCTGATGATATTAAGCGAATTTGAATTTCCGTCGCAAAAATTTGACAAAGCGGCCGCCCTTGAACAGCTTAACGATTTTCTGATTGAAAAGTATGCTGAAAAGAAGAAAGTCCTGCTAATCATTGACGAGGCTCAGAACCTTTCTTTTGAGGCTCTGGAAGAGGTTCGAATGCTGTCAAATCTGCACACGGGGGATCAGGCTCTGATTCAGATTATGTTGGTTGGTCAACCTGAGCTCATTGAAAAGCTGCAAAATCCGAAACTGCTTCAGTTTACGCAACGGATTGCCGTAAATTTTCATTTAGAGGAGTTGGACCGTGACGAGACCGCCGAATACATTAAGTACCGTGTTGAAAAGGCGGGGGGGCACAATGGTATTTTTACTCCCGAAGCCGTAGAGATGATTTATGGTCTGTCCGGCGGCATTCCCAGATCGATCAACCTTCTCTGCCAGGCAGCCCTGGTCTATGGATTTGCCGATGAAATCGAGACCGTCGATAAAAATATCATCGGTCAGATTTCGGAAGATAAAATCGGGATTGGGCTTGGGACTAACCTCCAGCCAAAAAAAGAATCCAATGCGTCGGATTCAACAGCTAACCTTCCCAAAAAGGTGTTCAAGCGCTTGCGTAACCTGGAAACGGAAGTACAGGATATTCGTTCGCAGTTGGTAAACCGGGTCAAGGAACTCGAAGAAAAAGGCGAAGGAACTAAAAAAGAGCTGGCGGACAGGTTGAATCAACTATTGGAAGACGAACGATCGCGCAATGCCAAACTGTTGCGGAAATACACCCGCCTCAAGATGCGTTATGACGTGTTACGTCGTATTCGAAAAGGGTTAGAGGAAGAGCTGGACCGCTCGCTTGAGTGTAATAACTCGAAAGCTCAATCTTCAGATAGCTAGTCAAAAAGTTACTGCAACCCAATCGTCGCAAATAATCAAATTCGTTGAAGGATCTATCGCAAAAATGGCAATGTCGATATCGGCTTTGCCATTTTTGTTTTCTCATTTAAGCTTTCACCATGGGATTTGGAGCTCATTTCTTCTGTGCCTTGAGAATCTTGGCCCAGGTGTCCCGCAAGGTTACCGTCCGGTTAATTATCAGCGCATCAGGCTTTGATTCTTTTGCATCCACGCAAAAATAACCCAGGCGCTCAAACTGGCAGCGGTCACCCGGTTTAGCATGCGCCAGGCTGGGCTCGACGCGGCAATCCTGCAAGGTTTCTAAAGATTTGGGATTGATATAATTTGTAAAATCTTTACCTTCCTCCACTTCATTGGGGTTTTCCTTCACAAAAAAATGGTCGTAAAGGCGGACTTGCGCCGGGATCGAATGCTCGGCCGATACCCAGTGCAGGGTGCCCTTGACTTTGCGTCCGTCAGGGGCGTCTCCACCGCGGGTCGCGGGATCATAGGTACAGCGAAGTTCGACGATTTCGCCGCTGGCAGGATCTTTAACCACCTCCTCACATTTGATAAAATAGGCGTAGCGCAGCCGAACTTCCCGTCCGGGTGCCAGGCGGAAAAATTTTTTGGGCGGGTCTTCCATGAAGTCATCCCGCTCGATGTACAGCCCGCGGGAAAACGGCACTAGGCGGGTGCCCATGCCTTGATCTCCCGGATTGTTGATCGCCTCCAGTTCTTCAACCTGTCCGGCGGGATAATTGTCGATGACGATTTTTAGCGGCCTTAAAACGCCCATCACCCGCGGAGCTGTTTTGTTTAGATCTTCGCGAATGCAGAACTCCAACAAGGCCATGTCCACCATGCTGTCAGCCTTGGCCACACCGATGCGGTCGCAAAAGTTCCGAATGGACTCGGGCGTATACCCCCGGCGACGCAAACCGGAGATGGTCGGCATGCGGGGATCATCCCAGCCGGAAACGTGATCCTCCTCAACCAATCGGATCAGCTTACGTTTGCTTAAGACGGTGAAGGTCAGGTTCAGGCGCGCAAACTCGATTTGCTGGGGGTGATAGGCGTCAAGTTGATTCAACACCCAGTCATAGAGTGCACGATTGGTTTCGAATTCAAGTGTGCAGTTTGAGTGCGTGATCCCTTCAATGGAGTCCGACAGACAGTGGGTAAAGTCATACATGGGATAAATACACCACATATTGCCGGTGCGAAAATGGGGCACATGTTTGATGCGGTAAAGGGTAGGATCGCGCATGATGATATTGGGCGAAGCCATATCTATCTTTGCCCGCAGCACATGTTCACCATCCTGGAATTCACCGGCCCGCATGCGCTCAAACAGGTCCAGGTTTTCTTCCTTCGAGCGCTCCCGGTAGGGGCTGTTCTTGCCGGGTTCGGTTAAGGTGCCGCGATAATGCCGGATTTCATCTGCACTTAAGCTGTCGACGTAGGCTTTACCGGCTTTGATCAGCCGGACTGCATATTCGAAAAGCTGTTCGAAGTAATTGGATGCATAATACTCCCGGTCTTCCCAGTCGTACCCCAACCAGCGCACGTCTTTTTTAATGGAATCCACATACTCAATTTCTTCTTTGCTTGGATCGGTGTCATCATAGCGCAAATTGCATAGTCCGCTGTATTGTTCGGCCAGACCAAAGTTGAGGCATATGGACTTGGCGTGTCCGATGTGCAGATAGCCGTTGGGCTCCGGGGGAAACCGGGTATGGACTCGACCGTCGTTTTTGCCTGCTTTTAAATCTTCATCAATAATGTGCTTAATGAAATTTGTAGCCGCTTCAGAAGCGGCTGGATTTTTCTTTTGATTTTCACTTGTGGTCGGTTTCATGATCTTTTCCTCAACAAAGGGATAGGTATCTATTGTCTGAATTTTGCATTCAGAAGCCGTTGTGCACTTTTTTATCAGAAATTTCCATATCCTGGCAAGGTTAAAAGTGATAGGCGGCATACGCGACTTGGATTTTATGGCGCCTCTGCGCTCCCTGTGGTATAGTTGGCGATGTTGAACAAAAAATGCTTTGCGGTGCCGCTTCACCGTGTGGGCATGCAATGGGATGGGCTTTTTTACCCTGTTCATCGCTGGCTTGGCTTCGGTAATCGTTATGACGGCTTCTCTCATGGCAACCCATAATCACCGCATTAAATTTGACCAATTGATTAAAGTTTATTAAGATTAATTATACGGATTCTGATTGGCGACAATTATTTATGAAAAAAAGCGACCCAACCGATCTCAACCAAACCATCTTCGAGGATACCAGGTCCTTTATAAAAGACAGTAGCATGAATCCCTATCTGGTGATTTTTATCGGCCAGGACAGTGGCAAGCGCCATAAGCTCAGCCCCGGCAGCGTGACCATTGGACGATCACCTGAGGCGGATATCATCATTGAGGATAATTGGGCTTCCCGCATTCATTGCGTTATTCACTGGCAAGATGACGTCTTTGAACTCGAGGACCTGGATTCGACGAATGGAACCTATGTGAATACCCATAAAATCAAACGGATCCAGGTGCTACCGGGAGTTCCCCTTCAGGTCGGCCACTCGCTGCTGAAAATTGAGTTCAAAGATGAAGCTGAGCTCCAGTTGGAGCAAAATCTACATCGCAGTGCCTCCATTGACGGTTTAACCGGCATTTTCAACCGCCAGTATTTCATGAAACGGGCAGCCGAAGAAGTGGCATATGCCAGTCGGCATCATCGTTTAATTGGTGTCATTATGATTGATATTGACCATTTTAAAATCATCAATGATACCCATGGTCATCAAATGGGGGATTTCGTCCTGAACCGATTTGCGAGCATTATAAATGCCGAAAAGCGGCCCGAGGATGTCTTTGCCCGATATGGCGGTGAGGAATTCATTATCCTGCCGCGCGGGGAGTTGAGCAAGGAAGGGATGCACTTTCAATGCGAACGTCTCCGGCAAACAATTGAGGCTGCTGAATTCGCTTTCGGTGAAGCACGCGTACGGATTACCATCTCGCTTGGCTTCCACCTATCAATGGTGGTCAATGGCGGTCAGGGGCTTTTGATTGACGCTTGGATCAGCAAAGCCGACGATGCGCTCTATCGTGCCAAAGATCTGGGACGCAACCGAACGGAAAATTCGGATTAAAAAATGACAGGCCCTGCGAGATGCTCTGGGCCATATCGACGCAAAAAGGGCAGCATTAAAAAAAAATAATGCTGCCCTTTTTGCGTCGAAGCGGCTGGCCGAACCAGGTTAAATGGTTTTTCAAGAAAATGTCATGCCGTTTGCATACTTGATGTAGCCCACACCCCGGGATGTCTCAATTTCGATGATTCCATCTATTCTTTTTTCTTAAGTTGCCCGCAATTCCGGTTTTGAGTTTGACCGGGTTATCAATAGCCAGAACCTGGATGTGTTCCTATTTTGTTAGGGTCGGCATTGACATTCGAATTATTTCCGATTAAATGAAATCTGAATCAGTGTAAAATTTATATTTTATTGAAATAGCTTGCTTCGGCAGGACCTGGACATCGGAACCATTACCGCTGTGGATTGATGCCGAAACTTTTCGGATGTCCAAACAGGCCCACCGGGGAATCAAATCCGGCAGAGAGGATGAGAAATGAAAACATTTGCAGATAAAGCCTACGATCTTTTGCGGAAAGTACCCGAGGGCCGGGTGACAACCTATAAAGAAATCGCCCATGCCTTGGGAACCAAAGCTTACAGGGGGATTGGCCAGGTCATGAAACGAAATCCATATGCTCCTGAGGTTCCCTGACACAGGGTTGTTTCCTCATCCGGTCGGATTGGGGGGTTTGAAGGGCAGACGTCGGGAATCTCTATAAAGAGAAAAATCAAAATGCTCAAGGCTGAAGGGATCGGAATAAACCATGGTAAAGTTAAGAATTTTGAAAAGGTTCTCTTTCGGTTCTAACAATAACGGCTGGTTTGCTTGGTTTCCTGGATGGGCAACAAGGTGCTTTACCGCAAGCTGTTGCTTGATTTTTGGGCAAACTATGGTAAATTCGCTGACGACATCCGTCAGGCAATGGCAACCAAAGATTTTAAGCAGGCCCCCAGTTTGGTGCATAACCTAAAAGAACAGGCGGGGAATCTGGCAGCCACAAACCTTCAGGCGGCGGCCGTGGCAATGGAAACACTTGTTAAAGGGCAGGCTGCCGAAACTGCCCATGATGAGGATAATTTTGGACATCCCGGTCTCGGAGACTGTGGATTTTATTAAACCGGATTTCTCAATGAGGCCAAAATCCCCCCTTTTCGATTATTTTTTACAGGAGGCTAATTATGACAAAACAGACATTAAGGCGGTTGATCTGGCCGCTCTGTCTAGCGGTTGCCCTGACGGCATGCAAAGAAAAAACTGAAATCCTCGAAGCGGTTCGCGCCATCAAGACGATTACCGTCAAAGAGCAGGCTACCGAGCAAATACGCAAACTTTCCGGAATTGTCGCGGCGGTGGATTCCTCCGGTCTCAGTTTTGAGGTCAGTGGACGGGTGGTCCAGGTGGAAGTCGATATCGGAGATAAGGTTCAGAAAGGACAGGTGCTGGCGGTGCTTGATCCGGAACCCTACCAGCTGGATGCGGATGCGGTCGCGGCTGAACTTAGAAAAGCCAGGGACAATGTTTCCAAAACCAAGGCGGAGTATGAGCGCCAAAAGCGAATCTTCGAGCAGGGTGCGGGGGCACAAAGGTTTGTGGAAGTCTCAGAATATAATTACAAGTCCGCCCGCAGTGCGGTTAAATTTGAGATCGCCAGGCTCGATCAAGCCAAGCGCAATCTGCGCAAAACGGAGCTGCCCGCTCCCTACGACGGCACTATCGCCTGGCGGTCCGTGGAGCCGAACGAGGAGGTCCGAACCGGTCAAAAAATTTTGGAAATTAATGCCACGGGGAAAATGGAGATACAACTGGCCGTTCCGGAGAGCACGATCGATCGAATTCACATCGATGACATGACGACGGTCACCTTTCCCACACTGCCGGGTTCGACGGTAAACGGGAGAATTACCTACATCGGTTCGGCTGCGGTTAAAGCCAACGCCTTTCCGGTCAAAGTGGAGCTGATTGATCCGACCGGTGACATCAAGCCCGGTATGACCGCTGAAGCAAATCTAGCGATTGAAGATGAGAACCTGCAGCCCGGTTACCTGGTCCCGATCCAGGCAATCCTGCCTTCTCCGGAAGCCAAGCAGGGGTATGCGTTTGTTTATGGCCCCGAGACGACTACTGTTAAAAAAACGCCGGTCAGCTATGGCGGCACCCAGAGAGGCCTGGCCATCGTGTACAAGGGCCTTGCGGTGGGGGACGTTATTGCCGTGGCCGGCGTGAGTTTTTTAGCGGATGGGCTGAAAGTCAAACTGATGAAGCAGTAATGGAGAGGTTCAAGGGCTCTGAGTTCAAGAGTTCAGAGGCTCAAGGGTTTAGAGAGGTTCAGGGTTCAGTTAAGCCGGTGGTTGCGGAACGGCTAGTCAAATCGAAAAAGAAACTGATGAACATCGAACATTGAACGTCCAACGCCCAACTTCGAATACGGTATTTTGTCGATTTAAGAAAAGAGTGAACAAAGTCGATTTCATCCCTGGAACAGAAGGAATGTAATATGAAAGGTATCACCGCATTTGCGTTGAACAATTCGCGAACTGTTATCATGACCATCCTACTGGTCATAGTCGGAGGCGCCTATGCCTTTAAAGCACTTCCAAAACTGGAAGACCCCTTCATTGTCATTCGTGAAGCCATAGTTAGCGCCCAATATCCCGGTATGCCGGTGGAGCAGGTAGAGCGCCTGATTGTCCGGCCCATTGAAGAGAAGATCCGCAGCATGGGGGAAGTGGATGATATTGAAAATTCCACATCCAAAGTCGGCCAATGCCTGATTCACGTGACCATCAAAGATGAAGTCCCCTCCGAGGACCTCCCGCAGGTGTGGAAACTGCTGCGCAACCGAATGCATGATGTGATACCCGACTTGCCGGAGGGCACCATCGGACCCATGGTCGACGATACCTTCGGCGATACGTCGGTGGCGACCATTGCACTCTGGAGCGATGGATTCAGCATGGCGGAAATGAATGAAGTTGCCCGTCAGATCAGAGAGCACCTCAACCTGATAGAGGGTATCCAGAAGGTCGATTTAACCGGCGTGCAGGATGAGCGCATCTATATCGAAGTGTCAAACGCCAAGATTACCCAGCTGGGAATCAATCCCAAGGACATCGGAAGCAGTCTGCGGGCCCAAAACATTCTCCTGCCCGGCGGTAAGATGGGCGTCAAGGATGTTGAAATTGTCATTGAAACCCTGGGGCGCTTCGAGTCCATCGCGGAAATCGAAGAGGTTCTCATCCCGGTGTCCGGGACCCAGGCCACGATTCCGCTGCGCGACATCGCATCCGTCAGGCGGGCATACGTGGAGCCGATCCAAAACCCGGCCTACTACAATGGCCATCCGGCAATTGTTTTAAGTGTCTTTATCATCAAGGGGGTCGATGCCGTAGAGTTTGGCGCGCGCTTGAAGAAAAAGGTCAAAGAGTTGGAGCAGTCCTATCCCTGGGGCTACAAGCTCGATTTTGCCACCTACCAGCCCGAACTGATTAAAAAAGCCGTCAGCGGCATGGTGGTCAATGTCATCGAAAGTGTGGCCATCGTGCTGGTGGTGGTGATGCTGCTGCTGGGGTTCAGGACCGGTTTGATTGTCGGCTCATTTATTCCGCTTGTCATGCTGTTCGGTCTTCTGATGATGTACGCGCTGGGTATCGATATGGAGCGGATGTCGCTGGCCACCATGATAATTGCACTGGGCATGTTTGTGGATAACGCGATTGTGGTATCCGATGATATTAAAGTGAACCTGGAAAAGGGCATGGCGCGAAAAGATGCGGTTTTAAAAACCGGCAGCTCGCTTGCGGTTCCCCTGCTGACCAGTACGCTGACCACGGTATTTGCCTTCGGACCGATTCTGCTTCAAATTGGACAAACGGGTGATTATACGTCCTCCCTGGGTTCGGTTATGATTATTTTGCTGATGGGCTCTTGGTTTTTCTCCATGTTTTCCTCCACCAGCATGTGCTTCTGGTTTTTGAAGACCCCACCGGCTGCCGCAGGCGATAAAGCGCAAGCGCATGACCCCTACCAGGGAAAATTTTATCAGATCTACCGCGGGATCCTGAAGACCTCCCTGCGATTTCGTCTGCCGGTGCTGATCCTGACGGGGGGCATATTTGCAGCCGCAGTATATGCCTTTACGTTTATACCCCAGGCCTTTTTCCCGAGCGGGGACCGAAATCAGTATTTGATTTATCTTGACCTGCCGGCCGGAACGCGCATCGAGGAAACCGACAGAACCGTGCGGGAACTCAGCGGCTGGCTGGATGATGAGGATCAGAACCCGGAAGTCACCGGCACCATTGGCTATGTCGGAAACGGCGGACCGCGTTTTTTCCTTTCCCTTTCGCCGATGGATCCGGATCCGTTCCTCGCATTTGTAATCGTCAATACCGAAACGAGCAAGCAGGTGCCGGAACTTGTCAAACGCACGAGCCTACACCTGCTGAATAATTATCCCAATGTGCGCGGACGGGTAAAGGCCATGTGGCTGGGCGGCACCGAAACCGGCCTTTTCGAACTGCGGCTCAGCGGTCCCGGCATGGACGTTCTCAAGCAGCAGACCGAGCAAGTGATGGCCGCGCTTAGAAAGATTCCCGGCAGCATCCAAATAAAACAGGATTGGAACAACCGGGTGTTCACCGCCATGGTTGATGTCGATCAGGCCCGTGCGCGCCGCGTCGGTGTGACATCGCAGGATGTGGCCGATACATTGGAATTTTTTATCGACGGTTCGACTACCACCGATTTTCACGAGGGTAATGTTCAGATTCCGATAGTCGGGCGCGGTATTCCGGCAGAGCGGTACTCCCCCGACCATCTGCTCACCTTTGGCATCAGTCCGTCATCGGGCGATACCCGGGTGCCGCTTAATCAGGTAGCGGATTTGTACTCAGTAGGCGAGTTGAACCGTATCATGCGTTACAACCAGGAGCGCACCGTAACGATCAGCGCCAAAAACCAGGTGCTCAAGGCTTCCGAAATCTTCGCCGCCCTTAAGCCGACACTCGCTAAGATGGATTTTCCCAAAAACCACTACTGGGAAATGGGGGGCGAACTGGAGGATTCGGCCGAGGCCCAGCAGAACCTGGCAAAATGGATGCTGCCCTGTTTTGGCGGCATTGTGTTTTTGCTGGTATGGCAGTTTAACTCCATCCGGCGGGCCGCCATCATTATTCTGACGATGCCGCTGGTCATTGTCGGGTCAGTGGTCGGCCTGCTGGCGATGCAGGCCGATTTCGGATTTATGGTTATCCTCGGGCTTTTAGCCCTGGCCGGATCGATTGTGAACAACGGTATCGTGATGATCGATAAAATTGAAGAGAACCGGCGCGACGGGCAGACGCCCTACGATGCGGTGATCAATTCGGCCGTCAGCCGATTCAGACCGATATTGCTTTCGGTTTCAACCACCATGCTGGGCTTCACGCCCCTGATTATCAATCATGATCCGCTCTTTTACGGCATGGCCTGCATCATGTTTTTCGGTCTGGGCATCGGCAGTTTATTCACACTAAACTATGTGCCGGCACTTTACAGCATCTTTTTTCGGGTTAAAATTCCCGCCAGATAATGTACCTTCTTGGTTGCACCAATGTCTAGAACACCGGATTGAAGTCTTGGGATGTAAAACCTGGCAGACATATCGATGAATCCAAACCAATAGCAGCGATGGAATAAATAGGCCCTTCGATTGACCTTGCGACAGGCTCAAGACCGATCAAATTTAAAAGGCTTACGAACAAGCTTCGTAAGCCTTTTAAATTTGATCGGCTGGCCGAGCCAGTCGATACACGAACCCTGAAGCCATTATTGAAATTCCCTTTGATCCTGTCCTGTATCTTAAAAACATTACTGAACGTCGTGCTTATATTTCTTTTGATAATTATTTTGAGAAGGCCAAATTGTATCAGAATATGTTGGAATCCGGCAAGGTTAAAAACTTAGGTGAACTTGCACGGATGGAAAGGGTCTCTAAGGCGAGGATTTCTCAAATAATGGCATTACGAAATTTGGCTCCCGAAATCAAAAACTGGCTTCTCGAAATAGCCGACACAACCATCATACCAAAACAAAAAATCACGGAAAAAAAACTAAGACAAATCGCAACCATAAAAAATCGCAAACAACAAATCCAAAAATTTCGAGAATTTATAAAATCTTATACCGCGATAATAGAGCCAAATCAGGATTGAACAAACATAAAAATTCGAATAGGGCAGGCTTTTAATATTGGTAAACTACACTTTCCAAAAGTCTATAAGTTCATAAGGTTTCATTAGGAAATCCAAAAATATAACGAACACACTAAATTATGCATTTAGGCACGATATGAGCCCAGTTTGGTTATGTCTCGGGAATTTAATTCCTTCATTTAATTTTTTTTTTCTAATTCTCAGAAAATAATAAAAACTCATTTTA
>CACVKW010000995.1 GCA_902749685.1 Olavius sp. associated proteobacterium Delta 1
CAGTATCCAGAAACCAGAATCCAGGATCAGTCAATACTTTCAATGGTCTTCATTGCAGCAGCGAAGTTGGATTTCAAAATTTTATGCAACTATAGGGTACAGAGAGCCGGTTTTAAAATCGTGTCACAAATTATTTGCCGAGTAGCGGACCGTCTTTACCAGTAAGCCTAAATCAGCTATGACTATTGTCTCAATAATGGATTGTGATTATGCCACGGTTGCCAATCATACCGAGTGAAACCGACGCCACGGCTTATCTGCCTGACAGTTCACTTCCCTCCTTTTATATGGAGGACTATACTGTTTTGGGGCTTCGGGTTGGAAATTTAGATGCGGCTGTCCGGTTGCTGGAAAAAAACGACATCAGCATTTTTAAAAGACCGGGTTACAGAGAACTGTCCATCCAACAGAGAGATCAAATCCCACATATTATCCAGCTGCTGAATGCAAGTGATATTTCCTGCGTTATCGCCGATATCGTAGAACAGGTATATCAGGGATGATAGGCCAATGCTTGCCGGTACGGCGGGTAAAGATGAGCTTTTCGAAAACGCTCGATCGCCCATCATTTGAGGACTTCCGCTAATGAAAATGCAGGGTTGGAACTCTTGGCCGTTTCAGGCGAAGTTTTAACGGATACGGACAAATCCCCTTTTCTATGCAGGCTGAAATTCATAGACATCCCTGCTCTCAATGAAGTTGGCAATGTTATCTAATCCATTAAAAAGCCACCGTTTATATCCAGAATTTCCCCGGTAACAAAACCGGCCTTGTCCGATGCCAAAAACAGGACGGCTTCGGCCACATCTTCAGGCTGCCCGAGTCTTTTTAAAGGAATGGCTTCAACGATCGCCTTTCTTTTTTCTGCCGACCACTCGGCGCTCATATCCGTTTCAATCGCATGGGGCGCGACACCATTGACATTGATACCGTAAACTGCCAACTGCCGCGCAAATGTTTTGGTCAGAGCGTCGATGGCAGCTTTGGACGGTCCGTACCCCGGCGCGGACGTGATGTCGCCCAGTTTAGCTGCAATTGAGGAAATGTTAATCATTTTGCCGTGACCCTGGCGGATCATCATCCGGGCGGCCGCCTTTGAACAATTGAAAGTTCCTTTTAGATTAATCCGGATAACGTCGTCCCACTCCTGCTCGGTTACCGTCTCGACGTTGCCCCGACGAATGATACCGGCGTTATTCACCAGTATATCAAGTCTGCCGTAGCTTGAATCAATCTCCTCGAACATACGTTTGACATCGCCCGAATTTCCTATATCAGCCCGGAGGGTCCGGGTTCGCCCGTTATTAAAAGGAGGCGCATGGAGCATCTTTGCAAGCGACTTTTCTGAGTTGATATCATTGATAATCACCAGGGCCTTTTCCAGGGCAAAAGCCGCGGCAATGGCGCGGCCGATGCCCCTGGTAGCGCCGGTGACCAACACGACCTGATCTTCAAATCCCATGACGTTTCCTTGTCTTTATGATTGTTAGTAGAAAGGCCTTGATTATGAAATTCCGTGATATCCTATTAATTCCAAACCTGACTTTGTCTGCCGTACGAGGGTCACTTACCGAATATGAGGTTCGGTAGAAACAGGCAGATATCCGGAAAAAAGATGATGACGATATCAACCAAAATGATGGTAGCAATGAATGGGATGCTCGCCTTGACGTACTTCTCTATCGGGCAGTCCAGGATTGAACAGACCGTGTACATCGATACCCCAACCGGCGGTGTGACTAATCCCAGGGTGACCATGAGCATCATGACCAGTCCGAAATGGACCGGATCGACCCCGACCTGGTCGATCATGGGGAGTAAAACCGAGGTGAACAAAAGAATAATGACGACGCTCTCGATGAACATGCCGATCACGAGCAAGAAGCCGAGTATCAGCAGCAGCACCACATGCGGGTTGTCGGAAAGGCCGAGCATCGCTTCGGCGAACATGTCACCCATCTGCTCGTAAGCCAGGCCATAGCCGAAGATGCCGGACATGGAAATGATGAACATGATCGCGCCGATATCGACAACGGTTAAAACCAGGGTATGTTTAAACTTGTCCCAGGTCAGCTCCCTGTAGAACAGCATTCCGATGGAAATGGCATAGACAGCAGCAAAAGCACCGGCTTCCGCCGGGGTGAAAAAACCAAACCGGATACCGCCGATCAGAAGGACCGGGAATAAAAACGCCCAGATGCTGTCGATGAAAGCCGTGACGATCTCTTTGAATGAAGCCCGCTTCCTTTTCGGCTGATAGCCTTTTTGTTTGGATGAAAACGATACCGCGACCATAAGCGCTAACACCATCAACAATCCAACCGGCAAACCGGCTGCGAACAGTCGCCCGATGGATACCTCGCCGATCGTTCCATAGAGGATGAGGCCGATGCTTGGCGGTATGATAGCCGTGATATTGGACGGTATGGTTAAAACCGAGGCCGTATATCCTTTTGAATAGCCGTCCTTGAGCATGTCCGGCCCCAGTATTCTCGCCTCCATGGCCGCGTCGGCGATGGCTGAACCGGACACTCCGCCCATCATCGCACTGAGAACGACACTGACTTGAGCCAGCCCACCGCGCATGTGTCCCGTCAATACCGAGGCCAGGTTTATAAGACGCTGGGTCAGTCCGGTCTCATTCATTAGGTTGGCCGAAAAGATGAACAGCGGGATGGCCAGAAGCGGAAAGTTCTGGGTCTGGGAGATGGCCAGCTGGACCGTCATTGTAAACGGCAGCGAGTCCGCATATTGCAGAAAAAATGCAGCGCCTGAAATTCCGATGGCAAACGCGATGGGCATGCCCGTTATGAGAAAAACGATGAACAAGATAAAGACCAGCAGCACTTTCACCCCTTTCCCGGCGCAGCCGTCCCGTTGTTGCCGGGCAACCTTAGGCCGCTTTCACGGCTCTGATTTCATTAAGCGTTGTCCGGATGTTCAATGCAGTGGTGATGGACATGAGCAGACTGCCCATCGGTACGCTGAGGGTGACCCAAGTGTAGCTGAAACCGGGAATGCCCTGAAAAGTTCTGAAACGGGTCGTGTAGCTGAGCCAGGAACCGTAGCCGATAAGTGCCATCAAAAAAACCAGAATGATGATCAGGTTGAACAATTCGACTTTGTTTCGGTAGTATTCCGGCAACTTGTTGACAAAGAAGTCGACCCGCATGAGTTTTTTGTTTCGCAAAGCGATGTCGGCAGCTAAAAAGGTGCACCAGGCAAACAGGCACTGGGCCATGTCCACCGACCAGTTGATCGGATATCCAATATAGCGGGTGAAGGCGGCCATGAAAACCAGCAGCACCAGGGAAACAAACGCCACTTTTACGAATAACAATTCACCAAGGCAGATATAGTCATATAGTTTTTTCATCAAACCTCCCCAGCCGCCGACTCTCTGACTTTTCCGGCCCGCTGTTGCGGTGCGGTTCATGACGGATGGCAAAACCGCCCTGCCTTTTTACGTCCCTTCCGGACCGGGCAGAGGCTCGATCCGGAAAGGCAGCACAGCAATTTAAAGGGGCAACTTTCCAGCGGCTTTTTGGGATCATCGCCCACCGACAGGGCTATTTGCCCAGTTCCTTGTGAACCTGCTTATAGGCGTCGGTTATGCCCAGAACCTCATACGCTTTCATACCGGCTTTGTGAAAGGCATCCATGTCGACGTCTTCAACGATGATCATACCTTTCTCCTTCAACTTCTTTTTGGAATCGGCCGATTTGACGTCCATGACGATCCTTGAAGTCTCAATGGCCGCTTTTTCCATCTCCTCTTCCAAAATTTTCTGGTATTCGACCGGCAGGCTGTAGAACCACTTGGCGCTGACAATTTCAAAGTTTATCAGCAGAATGTGTTCCGTTTCACTGAAGTACTTGGCGACCTCGTAGAGTTTGCCGGCATAGGTGGCATTGTAAACATTGTCACAACCGTCGATCACTTTTTGCTGCATGGCCGGAAAAATTTCGCCAAAGGCCATGGCCACGGGTGTCGCGCCGATGGAACGGATGGACTCCTGCCAGATCGGGGCACCGGGAGTCCGGATGCGAAGGCCGTTCAAATCTTCCGGTTTCCGAATAGGCTTGTTGGTAACCATGCTGCGGAATCCCTGGACCCAGTAAAAAGATAGAATCTTGATGCCGAACTCCTTCTCCAGCCTGGCTTTCCAGCCCTTGACGACCGGCAAGTCTCCCAGTTTGAACACGTCATTATAATCCCTGACAAAATAGGGGCCGTTCATGACGGCTATTTCGGGCACGTAGTTTCCCATTCTGGCCGAGTCGGTATTCTGGCCTATATTGGCACCGGCTCGTATCTGTTCAATGATGTCCTCCTCCACCCCCAGCTGGGCGCTGTGGAAGACCTGTACCTCCAGCTCGCCTTTAGTCCGCATCTCAACCGCCTTGGCCCACTTTTTAAAACCGGCGTGGAACGGATCCTTGGGAGACAACACGTGGTTAAACTTCAGGGTATATTTGGCTTTGGCCATTGCCGGTGAGTATACCAGGAGCAAAGACAGGGCCACAACTGTGGTCAGTACGAAAATTTTTCGAGTGATTCTCATGATAAAACCTCCTTCCATAAGCATCGACATGAATGAATATAGTTAAACATTGACCCTCGCACCGGCTCAGCCATCCACCCTCCGGTTAGTTGGTTTGTGCCAGTGGTACCGGGCCGCCCTTGTCTGAAGCGCTGCAACCTGATCGCACGCCCGCACCCGTGGATCGGTTTAGCGACATCGATCGACATTAAACCCTATAGTTGCATAAAATTTTGAAATCCAATTTCGCTGCTGCAATGAAGACCATTGAAAATATTGACTGATCCTGGATTCTGGTTTCTGGATACTGGATGTCGTTGAAATTCACCGATAGTGTCCTGTTAGATATCCAGCATCAAGTATCAAGCATCCA
>CACVKW010000996.1 GCA_902749685.1 Olavius sp. associated proteobacterium Delta 1
CGCATGAAGCCGATAGCCATGTTGGTTGGCCAAATCGACCAGTTCCTGAACGCTGACACCTTTGGCCGATGCCGGCTGAATGTGTCCGACGGCAGCGGCTGATTCAATTTTGCCCTCCCCGGTCAATAAAAAAGCCAGGGATTGAAAACCGCAATCCGCCCGCCGCATGAGCTTCGATGCCGCATTTTCGACCCAGCGTGCATCATCGCCATAAGCGCAGGCGCTGATCGGAACATAAAGAAATAGGACTGCCAGCAATATTGCCATTGATTTGGCTCTCATTCTGCCTCCATTAACCCTCCGGTATTCGTTCGTTCGCCTGTGTGCTACGGAATAATCTTCCCGAAATCCTCGCTGAAAAACAGCAGATCAAAATTATCCACATCGCCGTCCTGATCCAG
>CACVKW010000997.1 GCA_902749685.1 Olavius sp. associated proteobacterium Delta 1
CAACCTGATTTCTAAATCACTAATTTCCCGTTTATAACTGCCTGTTTTTATTAAAGGCAGTATTTGATTTTCAAATTATTTTGGACAGCAATGATTTCAA
>CACVKW010000998.1 GCA_902749685.1 Olavius sp. associated proteobacterium Delta 1
CATAAATTCTTGTCATCTAGCCTGGCCGTTATGTCTGAGATCGTTGCTTTTTCCGGGCAGATGCTGGATGCTTGATACTCGATGCTGGATATCTAACAGTACACTATCGGTGA
>CACVKW010000999.1 GCA_902749685.1 Olavius sp. associated proteobacterium Delta 1
GACGCTCCGTTCGGCACATCTGATAAGGCGCCTTATCAGGACGTGGCTTTTTGTCATGATACCTGCAGATCTATTTTATAATAATCAATGGTTGCAGGTATCCTGCCAAAAACCTTCCCTCACTCCCGCTTTTACATAACAAACATTATGTAAACTTGCCTGAAGCCTTTTATGCCCTCCAGCTCATCCCGCATCCGCCTCAGGCGGACCACCTCCCTTCACTCCCTTAAAAAGGATTTTAATCATTTTATATTCCCCACCCGCCCAACCCTATGGATCAGCGGAAACCGGCATAAAATAGAGCATACTCAGATATTAACCTTAATGAGATCGTTGCATATCGGCTAAATGAGAGAGTCGATTTATTGAAGATCCTTTAAAATGGCGGTTAAAAAGAAAGAAAGCCCTCCAAATCCCTGGAATCCGCGGTTCCGGCTTCTTTTTTTCTTTAACTGCAAAACAAATTATTTGATTATCAAGGTGATTTATAGGACAATGATTCTGTCATCATGTTTTTGCAGTACGCCTATGAAAATGCAAAAATCAGTGAAAATTTAGCTCTTTTACAATTTGCACCAACCGGGATCAAATATCGGATTTTAATGAAGATGCTCTCTTTAAGCTGAAGGTGGACAACGTGGTCATTTATCAAAATGACCACCTGGGCACTCCACAAAAACTAACTGCAGTCAATGGCGCTGTCGTCTGGTCCGCGAAGTATTCTTCATTTGGGGACACGGATGTTAACTCCTCATCGACAGTAATTAATAATTTGCGGTTCCCTGGTCAGTACTTTGATGAGGAGGCAGGGCTCCATTATAACTGCCACAGGTACTACGATCCGAAGGTGGGGAGGTTTTTGAGGGTTGATCCAAGTCATCAGATGCAGCCAAAAGGAGGGAGTATTGCTTACCTTATTCCTGCACTTTCCATGATGCCACAGGAATTTAACGACTTTTCTTATGTCCAAAACAATTCTATTAATTTTTTTGATCATTTGGGACTAATAAAATATCAGAAAGATCAGGTACCTCCGAACATTCATGTAGTAATTAAACTTAAATGCATAGAGTTAAAACTTGGGGCTAATTTTAGCACCGACACAGTTGTTGATTTATCTATTGGTTCAGGAAGAAGAGACGGTAAGGGACTTTCAGCACATAATAGCGGAGAGGCGGCAGATATTTCTACTGAACATAGTATCTTAAATGGCAAGAATGCTTGTGATATAGCTAAAGCAGCAATAGAATGTGGTTTTAAGAGGGCTTTTCAGCACAAGAAAAGCAAGCACGTTCATGTCGATACTGACCCGCATAATTTCGGTGGTGAAGCGGGCAAAGGAGGGTGGAAAGATTATATTGATCCTTGTGTAACTTCCTGTGAATAAATGAAACAACTGGATGGTGAGCATGAAATTAGTAAGAGTTAATATTTTAATTGTTGTATCAATTTTTTGTATAGGAATATCGTGTAGTGTGTCAAAAGCTGGTGAAAATGACATCAAAAAGGAAACAGACCGATATAAGAAAATTTTTATTAAGATAAAGGATTACTATAGTATATCAAATGAATTACAATCTTATAAGAATTATCATTGCTGTCCAAAATAAATTGAAAATCAAATACTGCCTTTAATAATAACAGGCAGTTATAAACGCGAAATTGGTGATTTCGAAATCAGGTTA
>CACVKW010001000.1 GCA_902749685.1 Olavius sp. associated proteobacterium Delta 1
ATCCTCGGCGGTCAAGTCGCCATATGACTCAATCCGAACGATCCCGAGATCTTCGTCAAAAGTGACTGTTTCAGGCATATCTATTCCTCTTAGGCCGACACCGGGCTAAGCCGCCACAGCCGCCGTTTTCGGCGGTTGTGGTCGGTCTTCAGCCATTAGTTGTGTGATGAATTCCTCTGATTTTCAATTAATGTCAGTCAGAGATAACTGCTGTTACCTCAATTTCTATATCCACACCTGTAATAGGTGATGGTGACTGAATCGTAACTCTTGCTGGTTCCTGGCCAGCTTCAAAGAACTCATGATAGACTTTATTCATTTTTTCAAATTCACCAACATCCCTCATGTAGATTACTGTTTTTAATATATTGGCCTAACTGGAATCACTTGCGTCAAGAAGATATTTGATGTTCTCTAACGCTTTTCTGGTCTGGATTTCAATATTTCCAGGAACTATCTCTCCAGTTTTCAGGTCACAGGAAAGTTGACTTGTTAAAAACAAGAGTTGTCCTGCTTTTACGACATGATTAAAAGGTGAATCAGGAGCTTTGACACCAGGAACAGAAATAATTTCTTTTTTCATTTTTGAAAATTTTCAGAGCATTGAGAAACAGTCACTATGCCACTAACCGCCGGTAAGCAGCGGCCTAAATAAATTCCAAGCCTGCACGGCCTCTACGTAAAACCGCTATCTGCACGCCGTCTGCTTCACTGATTTGTTATACATCACTTTCTCGGTTCTGGCATTTTCTTTCGCAGTTCGTTCAGATGCATTTCGTAGGGCGAACCGCCATACTTTCTCATAAGAAAAACCTTTTCCCATGCGTCCGAGTATTCCCCCCGCCAATAAAGTGCTTGCCACCATTTATCGTATAAATAAGCAGTCGGTTTCATTTCTTCAGCATCGCGAAAGAGTTTTTCAGACTTTTCAATTAACGCCGAGTTGCTCGAATCCATAGCGCAGTGTGACGTTATCATGCCAGCATCTACAAGAAATCCTGGCAAGCTTGGACCGAGTTGACTCAGGTCTTTTTCTAACCCAATATTAAAGAGTCGCATTGACTCGCAATTGTCTCCCTTGTCGTAAATGATAGAAGCAAATCCGTGGTACACTTCCGGATTGTCTCGATCTAGTAACCAGGCTTGGTTAAACCGTCGCATGGCCATATCATATTTATCTTCGTTGTAGTAATGAAAACCTTGATCAACCCATCGTTTGCTTGCTTCTTCTCGAGATCCAAACTCTTTCGTAACAGATTCAATAAACCTCTCGTCTGCAACTTTTAGTTCTGGAATTGCGCTCCGGTCTACTTCGCCATACATCGGGACGAGGTCAATTTTTGTATGTTGCCCACTAGGGGTCGAAGCACATCCCGCAAGCGCTATAGCGATGACAGCGAATATTATTCTGCTTCTGTACGCGATCACTGATATCTCCCGTGATGTATACGGCAAGCTGAGGGGCCGGGAAACGATGACCAAAAGCCTGTGGAAAAGCTAAAAAGGTGATTTAAGAATGCATTCCAAAAGTGGCAGAGCTTTTCCCGGTCCTTCTCAAGCGCAAGGTTGGCGTTTAATGCCTTGGTTGCTTTGGAAGCTGTGCACCATGCCACACAGCAACTATCCAAACGACGTCGCCTTTGATTTTATAAAAAAAACGATATGGAGGTATGATCACCTCCCGGAAGGGGAGTTCTGGAAATTCGGGTATGATTCTCCCGGATTCAGGAAAGTCCTCGAGCCTTCGCAAAACTGTTTCGGAATGCTGTCGAAAATTTGTTGCTGCAGAAGGTTTATCCCGTCGAATATACGTGAGAGCAGACAGAAACTGGGCTCTGGCAGTAGGTGTGAAGCGGATTTTCACGATGGTTCCTGTGATAGGATTAAATCAGCTTCAGCAAGAACAGTATCTAGATCATGACCCTCGCCTATTTCTATTTCCTTATCTCCCTTAGCCAAAAGCCGAAGGATCTCTTTATCGTGTTCAGCTTTTTCGTACGCCTCGACACCGATTATAACGGCAGCTGCCCGTCCTCTTTGTGTAATGATAATGGGTTCCTGGTTGTCTCGTAATTTTTTCAGGATCTTGGCAGCGTCCTGCCTCAAATCGCTCACTGGAAGGATATTTAAAAGTTTTCCCATTGCGTACCTCCTATTGTATTCTTACCTGTACCACCAATTGCTGTATAAAGCAAGCGTTTGCTTGAATACTGGTATAATATGAGTACGCCAACGTAAAGCTAAGCTGGCCGAACGCGCGTAGTGCGTGAGGTCAGTCTTAAGCGACTTGTTGTGTGCCGGGCACGGCACGTACTCTAAAGGGTGCGCTGAGCTTACCCTTTAATTGAAAGTTCAGCAAGTCCCAAACCCAGCCGGTCGAAGATCCCGTCGCCGGGGATGGAGGCGAAACGGGTATTAGGGGATGTTCCTCGGATTATCGGATTTGTCCTCTTCCATAAGCGTCAAAGCGTGCTCCTCGACGATTTGCCGTCCTCTCCTCGCGGACTCGCTCGCCGTCGAGGACGCGATGTTCAGTTTTACCGAATAAAGAAAGCGTTCATTTTTTTCACCCTCAAGGAGGGCGGGGGGACACCCCCCGCACCCCCCGAATTAAATATTATTTTTTATTATCTTAACCATACAAGGCGGATTGAAATTCACCGCATATCCGGTTAAGAGCCTGCGCATTACCGTGGCGATGGGGGCGGTACCTGTCCTCAATAATAAGTGAAGGTGATTTGTCATAAGTGCCCATGCAAAACAAGGAGTCTTACTGTCGGACAGGATATCGCCGAGTCGATCCAAAAAAGCATCACGGTCGGCATCATCGAAAAAAACTTTCTTCGATTAATCCCCCTCACAATGATATTGTGCAACCCTCCAGGGGCGTAAGTCTTCGCTGAAGCTACGCCGCACAGGTCTATGCGGACTTTTCGAGGCATGTCCAGCATGTATCAAATAAATCCAATTTTGTAAACCGTAAATCCGAGGAACGTCCCCTATATCCCCCGAGGAACGTCCCCTATATCCCCCACGGTAGTCCAACGTTCCTTGGATTCTCGGATTATAGCGCACCAGTTCCAATAAGTAAGGCTCTTCCTGGCACAAAATGGACTATTATGTCCTCTATTCTATTCCGCTACGAGGAACGTCCCCTATTCCGCCCCCTGATACTGGATGCTTGATGTTGGATGCTGATACTCGGTGGTCGATGGTGGTTGCTGGATAATTTAATAAAGATCAAATTCCGCCAATATTCAACAGTCAGTATTCAATGTTAAGCCTATTTTGACTTTTTACGATTTCATCAAAATTAGCAAGAACTAGGAAGTAATATTCACAATAATTATGTATGAATTTACCTAGAAAGTGGATAATTTTTGTAATAATTGCATGGCAGTGGTTTTAACAAAACGTCTTAATTAGTCGAAATTAAACTGAAAATAAAAATAAGCTAAACGCGAGCTTTTTGGCACAATTATTGCTGTAACATAATTATTGCTGTAATAAATTCGGATAACAGCCTGTGTTACGTATTTTGCTTGTGTGGGGCAATCCAATCCTCAAGAATCTAAAGAAACGAAACGCCAGGGATTTTGGAGCACTAATTTTAACCAATTTGTTACTTGATTTGAAGGAAATGTGCTGAAATGAATAGGGTTTTAATTGCGTTGAGCACGCTGTTGTTGGTTTTTGGAGCTGCCGGATCTGCAAATGCACTTTCAGTATTTTTCGATTTTGAAGGTGTTTTAGGTACCGGGGTTGATACCGGGGATGATGATATCATATCTGAATATATGTCAGAAGTTTACGGTAGCCCAATGATCGTTGATGATGCCGAGATCAGGGATAACGATTCAGATTCTTCCTATCCAGATTGGCTCGGTAAGGTCTATTACGATGACTACCTGAGAGTCGATGTTAGTTCGGGTGACATGGAGTTGCTGTTTTTGGAGACACCGATCACTTCGGTATCAGGGACGGGTTATGTTTTTCTCGATGACACTGATGTCGGAGGCGACTTCTCCGTATGGGGGTATGACAGCACCTATGGAGAACTGGAAAACCCTAATGCTAGTGCTGAGGTCGGTCACCAGGTTTGGCTCACAGGGGGAGAGGTGAATGTGGAAATCGACTTCTATCTTGAATTTGCTAGCCCTGTCACCATGCTGAGGTTTAGCGACGGTGGAGTTCACTGGGTGGCGGTTGACAACATGACACTTACGACGGTTACGACGGCCCCTGTACCCGAGCCTTCGACAATGCTTCTCCTGGGCGCTGGACTTTTAGGTATTGCAGGCGTTGGGCGTAAAAGATTTTTCAAAAAGTAAATTGAAAAATATGCCGACGAACACGAGTAGGGTCAATTCTGACCCTGCTTCTTCGATATCTCCACCGCACTCATCCCAAGTTCCCGCCTTCCCCAATTGAATAACACGCTCCGAGCCTTTACCGTTCTTCGTTGCTTTCCGCCCGTCAATAACTCCTTGGACGTAAGACCGAATAAGCCGGTCACTCGACTTGCCAACCATTCAAAGTCGTTGGTAAGCATCGTGATAAATCCCCATTGCTTTCTTAAGCTGGCCAAGGAATCCTGATGCTGGTAGGATACTTTTTCCGGATGTGCAATCATATATTCGGCCACATTTTGGGCACTGATCTTATCGGTGGTATTGCGTTTGAGATCGGCCTTGCTGTTGTGGCTGACCCCCAACGGATTTAGGTGA
>CACVKW010001001.1 GCA_902749685.1 Olavius sp. associated proteobacterium Delta 1
AACATTGCTGTCCAAAATAAATTGAAAATCAAATACTGCCTTTAATAATAACAGGCAGTTATAAACGCGAAATTGGTGATTTCGAAATCAGGTTATGCCT
>CACVKW010001002.1 GCA_902749685.1 Olavius sp. associated proteobacterium Delta 1
CATAAATTCTTGTCATCTAGCCTGGCCGTTATGTCTGAGATCGTTGCTTTTTCCGGGCAGATGCTGGATGCTTGATACTTGATGCTGGATATCTAACAGGACAC
>CACVKW010001003.1 GCA_902749685.1 Olavius sp. associated proteobacterium Delta 1
ATAAGAAAGAAACGTACGACTTTACACTTCCAGGGCCGGTGGTCTATGTGACAGCCGGCTTCTAAAAACCTGTGATATCATCAATTCCAGTTCTTAAGGTTGAAACAAATGTTTCTGCTATATACATTTAATGCAGGCAGATCGTAAACTTTTGACATACTCGAATTATATCACCGCAGATTTCGATAACCATCGAATTACAGAGAATGGCAATTTAGCTTTAATATTTGGCTATTTGTCCTACCCAATATGTTGTGCTGCTTCCAAACAGAAAATTGTATCGCCCTTAATATTAATCAGGTAGCCCTGCCTTGCGTAGGGCATCGATCCAACGATCTTTATCGGCTTGATTTTTATAGCCCTGTGTCTTTGCAAACCCTTTAAGCGTGAACTTGGGGAAAATAGTAGGAAAATAGGAAAATAGGAAAATAGGGACAGGTAAATTATACTTGACACTTTTGATTATCTGATATAATCAGATTGACGAGCAGAAAAGATGCAGGCATAGAAAGGAGGCAAAAATATGCCAAGGACATCCCGAATGATCATTGCCGAGGAAAAAGCCGTATATCATGTTATGTCCCGCACAGCGCTGGATGGATTTCCTTTGAAAGATGTTGAAAAGGATTTTATGCTGGGTTTGATCAAAAGATTTTCAGCGCTGTATTTCACCGAAATCTTAGGCTTTTGCCTGATGGGCAATCATTTTCATTTGCTGGTGAAAATGTTTCCGCAAAA
>CACVKW010001004.1 GCA_902749685.1 Olavius sp. associated proteobacterium Delta 1
ATGCTGGATGCTTGATACTCGATGCTGGATATCTAACAGTACACTATCGGTGAATTTCAACGACATCCAGGATCCAGAAACCAGAATCCAGGATCAGTCTATACTTTCAATGGTCTTCATTGCAGCAGCTAAGTTGGATTTCAAAATTTTATG
>CACVKW010001005.1 GCA_902749685.1 Olavius sp. associated proteobacterium Delta 1
AGATGCATATGCTAATAAAATCAAACCTAATATCATATCACTACTCTTGCTTTTGAATATTCCTTTAATCCAGAAAAAATATGAAAGTATAAATGGAATCACTCTTGTCCAAAAACGGGTTTAGAATGAGTCATAAAGTGAGTAATAATACGAGTCATTGAAAAAAATCCTCCTTATATGTAGGGTGGTTGTTA
>CACVKW010001006.1 GCA_902749685.1 Olavius sp. associated proteobacterium Delta 1
ACTGATCCTGGATTCTGGTTTCTGGATCCTGGATGTCGTTGAAATTCACCGATAGTGTCCTGTTAGATATCCAGCATCGAGTATCAAGCATCCAGCATCTGCCCGGAAAA
>CACVKW010001007.1 GCA_902749685.1 Olavius sp. associated proteobacterium Delta 1
AGTATCCGGTGCCGGATAACTTGGATCCCCAATTTTTCCTAAACCGCCATAGCTTCCGGATACCCCACGATAACTTCCCGGAACATTGCCTAACGTCCTTCCATAATCGCCGGTGGCGCTTCGTCCACCACCCAAATAACCCTTGCCAGTCACATCAATCGCACTGGTCCCATCTACAGTCAGCACACCCACTTCAAGCTCAAGTCGGGAGGTGGTCTCCGTCGTGGCGCCTGAATGGGTCAGGAGGCTGCCGCTCAAAAGGGCAAGACTGTTTGCCTTGAGTGGCCCACTTAAGATTAGAGACTCATTGTCCAGGGTGGCTCTGTCAAGGGTGAGTGTTTCATTGAGATTGATGATTCCACCTTGGCTATTTAGCTCTGTCGCACCCCCTAGAATCGCGTTAGCGTATACGGTGGCGTCATCAACTGTTAAGGAACCACCAGATGCAATAAAGATATCGTCTGTAGTCTCTAATATGGTCTTCCCTCTCACGGTCAAGCTGTTAAAGAAATAGATCCCTCTGTACCAATCCCCAGCCTGAGCCACCTCAGTCATATCCCCATCAGCAGAATCAATGGTAATGGAGGTGGCTGTGTTACCAATGATAGTGAAAGTCTTCTCCTGCTCGATGTTGGGATTGAGCTTCAAGCCGATTAGACCTAAAGCACCTGTCATATCATCGGGCACCTGAAAGGCGGCATTGTCATCGGTGAGCACCGTGGCGGTCAAATCAGTGATGATCCCGGAACCCACGGACCGCAACGGTGTCTCAGATCCGTTTAGACCATTGTTGTCAACAATCAGCTCACCA
>CACVKW010001008.1 GCA_902749685.1 Olavius sp. associated proteobacterium Delta 1
ACCATTGAAAGTATTGACTGATCCTGGATTCTGGTTTCTGGATACTGGATGTCGTTGAAATTCACCGATAGTGTCCTGTTAGATATCCAGCATCGAGTATCAA
>CACVKW010001009.1 GCA_902749685.1 Olavius sp. associated proteobacterium Delta 1
ATCCCTATAGTTGCATAAAATATTGAAATCCAACTTCGCTGCTGCAATGAAGACCATTGAAAGTATTGACTGATCCTGGATTCTGGTTTCTGGATACTGGA
>CACVKW010001010.1 GCA_902749685.1 Olavius sp. associated proteobacterium Delta 1
TAAGGATGATTCTGATCGAGATAATTTTTTGGATCGACTAAGCGCCCTTGTATCTGAAAGCAAAACTGGTTGTTATGGCTGGGCGATTATGACCAACCACGTGCA
>CACVKW010001011.1 GCA_902749685.1 Olavius sp. associated proteobacterium Delta 1
GAGTGACCCTACATATAAGGAGGATTTTTTTCAATGACTCGTATTATTACTCACTTTATGACTCATTCTAAACCCGTTTTTGGACAAGAGTGATATGAAATTGTTTTTTATAAAGATACTACGTTTTCTTCTAAAGCCGATTTTCTTGCTTGTATATAAAAGAGCCTTACCTAATTTCGCTGAAGACTTTCCTGGTAAACGGGTGTTTATGATATCTGAATTACCAGGTGGAGAAATCCAATGGGTCGGTATCCATAGAAGGAAGGCCAATTTAGGGAACACACATCCTTGGAACCGCTATTTTAATAAACCGCTCGATACGTATCCAAAAACTTTGGCAGATATAGAAGCTTTCCTGTTAAGCTGTAAATATGTTTCAGATAGAATAACACGGAGTCAATCTGATTTTTGGGAACCCCCTGATATTTTTGAACATAGAAAGACAGGCGATTGTGAGGACCACGCCATATGGGCTTGGCGTCAATTGGATGATTTAGGATACAAAGCGAGGCTGGTTTTAGGTAAATGTAAAAAGTGGCATGCTTGGGTTCATATTTTGGTAAACGGCCGTGCATATCTTTTAGAAGCTACCCAAAAGCATAAATGGTTTCCATACTCGCAATCTTATGACGCTCATTGGTCAGTTGAGCGCGTCGGTAAAAAGAAATTTGCCTTTTTTTTGCATGCAGAAAGCGAGGAAAGCCAGAGCATTGGTTCCCCTGAATTCGACTATAAATGGTCGCAGCTTGACAACTGATCAAAATTAAATATTAATCTATTCATGACCAAAGTTCTATATGTATGTTCATCGAACGGAATCTGATGTCATGGGAAGTTATCATACTGTATTTGGTATATCAAACTACAATATGTTACCGCAACTGATGCGCAGGCGTCCACTTCATAAAAAATGACAAATGTATTGATAACAGGGGCGGCCGGCAACCTTGGCAGCTTGCTATCGAGGCATATTGGGGATCATGAAAAAGATCTAAATTTGATTCTCATGCAACACTTAAGAAAAATTCCAGATGATATTAAAGGATGTCCAAGGTTCCAAGTAAGAAGCGCTGATCTTTCAAATCATGAAACATTGTATGAATGCCTGGATGGCGCTGACATGATAGTCCATTTCGCAGGAGTATTGTTTAAGGCAAATCCAGAAAAATTTCTTTATGAAACAAACATTCAATATTTTAAAAATCTAGTTAGGGTCGCTAAAGCAAAAAAAATAAGTAAGATAATATTGATCAGCTTCCCGCATGTTGAAGGTCCAACCTCGAGAAAGGCACCAGCAACGGGAAGGTTTGACGGCAAGCCAGTGTCTGTGCATGCCAAGACAAGACTCGAAGAGGAGATCCATCTTTTTAATGAAATCGTAAAGCCAGTGTCGCTCAGGGTAGGAATGGTTTATGGTAGTGGAGTATTAATGATCGATGCTGCAAGGTGGTTTGCGAAAAGAAGAATTCTCGGAGTGTGGCCGGGACCAACCGAAATCCATCTTATTTCTAAAACAGATTTTTGCAGAGCAGTAGTAGCTGCGATAAGGAATGAAAGTGCAACTGGTGTGTTCCATATTGGTGATGAAGGTAATGATACCTTACAATCTTTCCTCGATTTTGCATGTAAAATATGGGGATGTAAAAAACCATGGAGAATGCCGTTATGGCTCATATATTTTGCCGCAAAAATATTTGAGCTGGTTTCTAGAATATTCGGAACTATTAGCCCCTTAACCAAGGATTTTATAGATATTGGCAGAGTATCATACTATGGAGATACTTCCCGCTTCAGAGAAGAACTGTTGCCTGTCCTGAAATACTCTAATATCAATGAAGGTATTAAAGAAATGCAAGTGTAACCCATTGCTGAACCTGGCCGGGGAAAACTATGCGGTTTTACGTTAAGGCCTGTGTAGGATCGAAGGCCAGGAGGCCGGCAGGTAGCTCTACGCTCGGAGCAATAGAAGATTATCGATATGTATCATTATGTTGAAAGATTACCTACTTCTGAAGAATACAATAAATTAAAGAAAACAGAGGGGTCGCGTCTTCATTCTTGACAACAAAATTCAGCTCTGTCAAGAATGAAGACGCGATCCTTATGTTGTTATAAAACGCCCGTTAATAAAAGGCAAATTGCGCAAATTACTGGGTTTGTTGGTTAGCTGCTTCACTATTTCAAATTTAGAGCAAAAAATATGAGCAAAAAAACACTTTCAGTTTTTAGTAATTCATTTGAATACGGAAATCTTATACCCCAAAATGTATAGAAACGTAGAAATCAAAGCTCGCATTGAAAATATCGAAGATCTAGAACTTCGTATCGCTAAAATCGCAGAAGATGGACCTACCACAATTTTTCAAGATGATACATTTTTTAAGTGCGCCAATGGGCGACTAAAACTGCGGACGTTTTCAGAAAAATATGGTGAGTTAATCTTCTATCAGCGTGATGATCAATTGGAACCAACCGAGTCCTTTTATATTCGGACATCCACAAACGACCCTTCAACTCTGCGTGAGGCCCTGAAACTTGCATATGGAGAGGTCGGGAGAGTCATAAAAAACCGTAAGTTATACTATGCCGGTAGAACAAGGATTCATGTTGACCAGGTCGAAAGGCTAGGCAATTTTATTGAGCTGGAAGTCGTCCTAAAAAAATACGAAGATGTAAATACAGGGATTGATGAGGCAGATGAAATCTTGCAGCAACTAAGCATTGATAAATCTTGCTTGATAAGATGTGCTTATGTTGATCTTATCCCGCAAAATGACGCCTAACGCATGCAGCCGGGCCACCAAACCGCTACGCGCTTTGTCGGCCGCTGATCGGAAGATATCCTGCAATGTGCGCGGGGAAATGCGTTTTTTGCGTTTGGCTATGCGCAACGGTCCTTTTTTGCGGTGCTGATGACGAAAATAGTTGCGAATGATTTTACAAAGACAGTGTGGCAGCACTACGCTGCGGTGTCTTCGGCCTTTTTCCCTGATCCACAGCAGGCCGCATGTGAGATCGATATCCTCAATATTCAGAGCAGTCAGGGTACGGGTTCTAAGGCCCAGGGTGCCCAGTAGCATGATGATAAGGAGATTTCTCAGGCCAAAGGGCGAGCTCGTCCGGTCGGTGAAGTGGCGAATTAAAATTGTATGTTCCTCTTTAGTAAGAAACTGTGGTACCATCTTTTCGATTTTCGGATAGGGCAGACCGGTGGCGATATTTTCAGGTACGATCCTGTGAAGGGTCAAAAAATGGTAAAATTGCCTCAGGGCCCAGACTCTGGATTTTGTGACATGAATGGAAGGGGCGTTGAAATCGGCTGCAAAAACGATAAGATGCCGGTAACGAACCGTTTTGTGAAATCTGCGTATTTGAGAAGCTCTCTTAATGGGTGGGTTTTCCCGGGCGTGATTAATCCAATTTTCTTTTTGTGTTGTTCTTTAACCAAGCGGAGAGATTCAACCAAATCACTATCGTTGGATACTATAACGGCACCATAATAAAAATTAAACCCATCTATATAGATGTAAGTTCTCATAATTATTACAATTCATAAAAGCAGGGGCCACCGAGGTGGCCCCGCGCACTAGGTCGAAACCGTAGGGGAAGTTTATAATACATTTGAATTAAAGAATTTATTTCTAATTTGTCAAGGGAAATAACAAATCAGTGAAGCAGACGGCGTGAAGATTGCGGTTTTGCGTAAAGGCCGCGCAGGCTTGGAAATTATTTAGGCCGCTGCTTACCTCAACCTTTATATTTACTTAGAAATTACCTATGACATCAAACAGACCAAAAGCTGTAGCTATCAAGCAAATTGACAATGAACGAGTCATCGTTACCGAGTGGAGATTTGAACCTGGTGCAGAAACCGGCTGGCACAAACATGGCTATGACTACATTGTTGTTCCAGGCATGGATGGCAACTTGCTTCTTGAAACCACGAAAGCCAATAGCGTTGCTGAACTGAAAGCTGGTCAATCATATTACAGACCTATTGGCGTAGAACATAATGTGATTAACGCGAATGACTTTGAATTCTATTTTGTTGAAATCGAGTTGCGGTAAATATAACCTATATATGGCCTGCCTTTGTCAAGGAAAAACTTATCCAATAGACTGGGAAAAGGATTTTTTTTATTTCCGTCTCCTCCGGTGATGTCTTGACGAAGTAATAATTGCTCCGACTTTGGCTTTCCGCCACTGGTCAAAGCGATGCGCCGAGCGAATGATCATATGAAGAGTGATGAACGAATTTTAGGTGACGGTGAATTTGCTCAGTTTGGAGGTAAAAAATAAAATATACGTCGGTACGATATCGGTATTACATCAATAATACTGACGTTTATCAAGTCGAAAATAAACCTGCGAAGAAGTGAGAGGTCGAGAATTTACAGAATGAAGGTGGGAATGGAAGAAAAATATGGGAATAAGTTATTTAATTTCAATAGGTAATCGCTAAGTTAATGGCATTGGGTCCGACCCCAGTTTGCAGTTACCTGTTTCTAACAAAGGTCAATTCCAGCTCAACTCGCCAGCCATCTGAGGTATTATGGACGCGCTCTTTTACGGTGCCAGTCACGTCGGCGTAGATACCTGTGCCGCTCACAATGCCCCCCCCAGAGGACAAAACCGCTGGTGCTTCACCACCAGGCACGCTTTCAGAATCTGGAAGCACATGCAGCGTTCCCTCCCCTGGAAGGGTCAACGTCCACTGGGCATATTTCCGATCGTCGGCGTGCACGGTTGTGGCCCCTGCCAGACCGATCACGGTTCCGGTCTCGTCCCTGATTTTGGCCAGGAGCGAGGTGACTTTGCGGAGACTTATGGCTTTATAGGTGGGCATGGAAGCGGGAATAACCGCATCAGTGCGCTGCTCTCCTCTTGTCTGGTAGATGGCATCTCGAGGCATCTCGAGGTGGAAGCGTCGGTGCTTGACCTCATAGGGCCTATCGAAATCGAGGCGAAGCAGGCTGGTCGGCGGCAGGTTGTATTTGGCCACATCTTCAGGCAGCTTTTGTCCCGGGCCTGAGCGTGCGTTTGAGGGGCGGATATAGGTGAGCTTGTATTCCGAGTTTGCGTCGATATCCCCTTTGGGGGGCACCCCATGGACGATGTTGTATTCCTGGAAGACGCCCACCACGCCCTCAAAGTCGCCCGTTCCCCCGTGGATGATGCCCCAGCGATTGGGTAGGGGTCCGAGCGTGTGGTTGATGCGCCATTCGCCCTTCAGTTCCTGTCCCGTTTTCTTGGCCATATCTTGCAGGGCGCCCAGATCGGGCCCGCCTTCCTCCTGGCTGAGGAAAAGTACACCCCGGCCCGGGATGACAAAGGTCCAGTCGGTGTCTGCGTTGATCACATGTTTCAATGGATTGGAGCTGAAAGCAATGGTCTCAACTTGGCTGCCAATCCCCACGATTTGCCCCGACATATCCCTCAGTCGCGTGAGGTTGACAAACCCTCGAAAAAGGGACAGATCCTTTAGCGCAGGGATATCCTCAGGGTGCAGGGGAATGTCCAGAAGGCCGTTGTAAGTCTGGACAAGATTGTCCGAGATCCATGAAGCTTGCAACTCCAATTTTTCAATAGTATACCGACCTGGGCTGAGATCGAATCCCTTGAAGTACTGGGCGTACAAACCCAGGGCCGCCACATCTTCGGGCAGCGAGACCGATGATTCGGTCTCGACAATTCGGGGCTGCTGGCGCAATGCTGAGGGCCGCCAGGGAAACCAGGCTATGCCTATTGCCAGTCCCACGAGGACGATCACGAGAATGCTTTTCAGGATTTTACCGACTAGTTTCAAAAATAGTCGCATATGCGCCTCCTTCAAGTGTTCTGGGGGGTTTGTGGGTCTGAAGCGCGCATCTCCCGCTTGTGCAGGATCAAGAAGGCTGTGCGCTCGGCCAGGGCGCAGATGGTCATCGACGGATTGACGCCCAGTGCTGTAGGGATGGTGGAACCATCGCACACATAAAGACCCGGATGGCCCCAGACCTCACCCCGATGGTCAACGACGCTGTTGTCTGGCCGGGTGCCCATCGGGCAGCCTCCGAGGGGATGAGCGGTGAGCAATTTGCGCAGAGGCCAGCGCCACAGCAGGCTGGTGGCATAACGTCCTCCGAGTTGGCGAGTCATTTCGCGCATGGCATTTTCGATTTCCCGGAAGAGGGCTTTGCTGCGCCGGTGTTGCCACTGGATGTCAATGGCGCCATTGCGGAGCTGCATCTGGCCGTCGGCGGCGTCCGTGCCGATTCCAAGGTAGGGGAGGAAGTGGGTGGTTCGCCCGCCCATGATCAACGCGTCGATTTCCCGGCTCACCCGTGTTGATCCCCAACTTCTACCGAGGGTTTGCAGCAGATAGACCCAAGAAAAGCGGAGCAGGTCACGCAGGCGTTGTCCGCTTGGAAGGAGTCCTTCGAGGTACCAAAACAGGGGATCGGGCAAACCGAGGTCTTCGATGGTGATAACATGATCTGGCGAAGACCAGTCGGCGCTGGCCGTGATGCTGGGCCCCCAGCCAGGGTCCACGTCGCGATTGGCGCCCAGTGTGCCGGCAAGGAGGAAGTCTCCGTTGCCGGAAAAGCGGCTGCCGAGTGCGTTGCTGAGGCCGGGCAAAGCGCCTTTTTCGTCGCGGCACTTCAGCAGAAGTTCGGTGCTTCCAAGGGCGCCGGCAGAGAAAATCACATGTGTGCCATGTACGGTGCCTATTTCGAATTGACCCGGACACTCTGGATCGAGGTGCTGGAAGTGCACGTCATATCCGCCCTGTTTTGCCGGTGTCAGATAGGTTACGGCATGGAGGGGGTAGATCTCTGCGCCGTGCTGAGATTCGGCCAAAGCCAGGTAGTTGAGGTCGAGGGTATTTTTGGCATGTACATGACAACCAAGCAGGCAGTTGCCGCAGTACGTACAGGCGCTTTGCAGATGGCCGCCAGAACCCGAACGATCTGGCCCGGTATGCACCGCAATATCCACAAGCGACGGGTTTTTGCCGGCTGCCGTTGCAGCATCCATGAAGGCCGTAGTTCGAGACGGTATCGGCAATCCGACAGGTGGCTCCAGCGGCCGCGCATCCAGCCCATCTTTGGCAAGGTCATAATAGGGGTCGAGAACAGGCCGCGCGATTTCGGAGGGCCAGGGCTCTTGAAAGACGCGCTCGGGTGTCCGGATGTGGACGTTGAAGTAGTGGAGTGAACCGCCACCCACGCCACAGCCCTGGATCACGTCGATGCGCCGGAAAGCTTTGTATTCCAAAAAACCATACTGCTTTTGCTCATCCCAAAAGGCCTTGCCAGACACCTGGCCCGTGGTGCGGGGAAAGGCCCCTTTGTCCCACCGTTTTCCCCTTTCGAGGATGCAAACCGATCTGCCAGCCTGCGCCAGCCGGCATGCTGAGATGGCGCCTCCAAATCCCGATCCAATGACCACAAATTCGTAGGTTTTTTTCATCTTTACTCCCTGTAACTGGGCTCACCAAAGCCGATGAATCTTTTTATCCAGGGGCTAAACTGCAAATACTCGACCACAAAAGATTGATTGGTACGCATATAAGCAACCGTAGCAAGTCCGAACCAAATTGGTTCGGTGTTGCTGGCGTGTCCTGCCTGTAGGGCATACCGGTAACTCCTCTCAACGTCCTCCCGGGTGTTGAAGTGCAAGGCAAAGTGATAAATGCCGGCTTCTCCAACATGCCGGTCGGTCCGCCGTGGCCTGCCAGAGGGTGTTTTGTATTCGTTTAATTCCACGGCGAAGTCTCCTGCCCACAACAGCGCCGATTGAACTTGCGCTCCGTCCATTGCCCACAAAGCCTCCATGTCTGGTGAATGGAGGTGGTTTTCTGCCCTTTCCATCCCTAGTATGCCCTCAAAGTAATTCAGGGCTTGTTCCAGGTCTGGGATGCTGAGACTCAGCGCCCTCGTTCGAACCGGCAACGGGTAGCGATCCAAATGAGGCATGCTGGGATGCGTGATTGGGCCTTCCATCAATTCCACAAACACGCCATTGGGATCGCGCACACAGACCCGGCGGCCGTCGCCATAGTCCCGGGGCTGTGTCAGTGGCAATACGCCCCGAGCCTGGAGACGGCTCAGCACGGCATCGAGGTCGGCCACCCATATGCTTAGTCGTTGATAGCCAATGTCATTTGCCCGGGCATCTACCCGTGGGGGTCGGGGAAGAGGCTTGGTGTAGTGAAAAAACTCCAGCTGGAACCCCACGGTGCTGTCGCTCATCCAGCGCACGTCGTGTTTGACCCCATCGTATCCTTGCAGCTTCGAGGAGGTGTGTCCCCCAAACAGGCTTGTCCCGCCGTTTGGGGCGAAGCCCAGGTCCCGGTAGAAGGACAGGGTGTCGTCCATATCCAGCACGCTGAAGGCGATCTGACAGAGGCTATGCCAGCGTTTCATGGTGTCCTCAAATCCGCAACTTGCTTGTTTTGAGCTTGTAGATGGTGTAGACAGCCGTTGTGGCCAAGGCAATTTCCAAGGCCAGGTGCACCAAGCCGAGGTGCCCGGCACCCAGAAACAGTCGGGAGAGGGGGCCGCTCAGAATGGGTAGAAAAAAGGCTGTCCACAAGGCCATCGGTGAGGGGCCAAACAGGGTCCATCCGCTGAGCACATAGGCGATCCCAAATGCTGTGGACCAGTGCGCGAGCGAAGGATTGGTGGCTCCATCCCACATGCCCTGTGCCAGGTGGGAAATGCCCAGGATGAGGGCAAGCAGGGCACCGCCTGTTTGTAGGCCTCGAAGCCGTGTCCTGAGGGCTTCCGATGTCGGGCCCAGGCGAGGAATGGCCCCGGGGACGGCGAATCGAACGGCCCCGTAAAGCACCAGGCTGGCCAGCAGCATATCGGTGAGCGTGCCAAGCACCAGTCCAGACGTACTGGTCACTATCTCCGACATGGCGCCCTGTAAAAAGATTGGCAGAGCAGCCAGGTTCAAAAACACAAGCGCCCCGATTAGCACCCACCGTGCGGTGGGGCGGTATGCCTGAACAAAGGCGCGGTAACAAATCAAAACCACGATTACCTGCAGGGCATACCCCAGCCATGGCAGGGTGGCATTCAAACCCTGCCATGGGGCCTCTGGATTGAACCCGAGGGCAGGTCCGGCAAGGACGGACTTTGCATAGGGCAGGACGGGCAGGTCCGCATCGTGGACAAGATAATCAAGCCCCCAGTGCCCGAGGACTGCGAGGGCACCCGCAGCAGCAGCGTGAAGACTTTTGAACACGATCAACCCGATGGCGGCAAAGACCAGTGCCAAGACCAGGTTGCCCACCAGAGAATGCGACCACACCTGAGAGATGAGGTGGAGATCTCCTATGAATTTGAAGGGTAAGTCCACGCGGGATATTTCGATGGGGGGTTCGCCGGGGGTCCGGGCGAGATTGAGCACAACCCAGATGAGGTCTGTGACCTCCGTGGCGAGCAGGATAAAGAGCAGTGGGGCTTCTTTGAACTTGACCTTCAAAAATAGACACGTCGATAAGTGCGCGACCGCCGTCATGATTTCTCCTTGCAGTTGGCTGCCTGTTGTTGCGGACCTTGCTCAGTTAAATGGGGTTGCATTTCGCTCCCTCCAGCGTCTGAATCAATGGTGTAGCGCCGGGGCGCTAAAACATGGGAATGCGACTGTTGTATGCCTCCCATAATTCACCGAGGAAGAGTTTGCCAAACTTCTGCAGCGCCTCAAGTCGCTCGGCGGCCGTGGGGGCTTCGGCCTGAAAGGTCGTGAGCTGCTTGAGGAAGTCGAGCATGTTGATGTAGATGATGCCCTTCGCCACTGGCTCAAGACTTTCTTCATCCTTGGCTTCGACGTGCCCCTCAAATATTTGGGTATAAAGCGTCGTGGTGTCGCTCCACAAGTCAAAGCCGGGGTCGTCCCGGATGACCTTGAAGCCGCTGAGGGTTAATTGTCGGCCATTGGGGTCGCTAAAAAAGAGGCGGTAAAGCATGCGCTTCTCATCGCGCTCGGGATCGTCCACAAAGAGATTGAACCGCCCCATTTGAACTTCCATGCGCCCACCCAGGGCTTCCGATTCTATATACCCCACCGCTTCGGCGTCCTGGCCGGGATTTTTTGAAATGGCGTCCAGGTCATCGATGGTGATGGTCAGGTGAAACATGATGTTTGTGTTGTTGTCCTCACCTCGCTCGGCGCCGCGGGTATAGCTGGTCTCTCCTTCTGTAAAGAAGCCTTTCATTTCTTCGGTGAAGCTCACAGACGCGTTTTCTTTCGGCGCCGGTGGCTGGCTGGCTTGCTGATGGCGGCGTAGGAAGGGGAGGAACAAGGGAAATACTTCGGCGGCGCAGTTATTGCCCATAAAGATGTCCTGGTGGCCATATCCGGGCACCTCGAGATATTCATAGCCGCCGATTCCCTTGGCTTTGATGCGCTCGGCCGTGATTCGGTTGGCGCCCGGAAAAATGTTGTTGCAGTCTCCAGAGATGAACAGGGTCGGCACCGCGATATCGCCCACGTTGTCAAAATAACGGTCGGGTAGGCTGTCGTATTCTGGTCGTCCGTCATATTTGACGAATGTATTTTTGGACAGGAGGCCTTTGCGCACGTTGCGGAAATATTGCATGGCTACCGGTCCAAAAAGTTCGGTGAACCGGTCGTGCGTTATGGGGTCCATATTCTGGTGTACAAACATCGCTGGAAATCCGGTCCCCCAGGTAAAGCTCAGCAGGTTGCAGGCGTGCTCATTGCATTCCAGGTGTACATACCCGATCAACTTGGCCAGCATTCTGCCCAACCAGGGCTGACCAGGTGCGTTTCGTTCGGCCCATTTCGGGTCGATGAAATCGAGTTTGAGCACACGGTCTATCAGAAAAGGCGCCACCAGGATCTTAATCAGAGACCACAGTCTCACTTTCGGGTTGAGAGAGACGCTGTTGGAAATGACGCTGGTGATTCCGGACACGGTTTTACCATACAGCGCTGCATGGAAGGTAACCGACCCCAGGCAATGGCAGATGACGTGGAGCCGATTGCCGCGGATGGCTTCTTGAATGAAGTTTACAATCGTGGGCCAATCGTGCAGCGCAATGTCCTCAAAATTGAATTTGACTTTGGCGCTGTAATTGTAAGCGTAGTGATTGCTCATCCGAAAATCAGCCAGCCAGACATCAAAGCCGTGATCGTGCAGGAAGGCTGCTAGGCAGTCATGTTCGGGCATTACGAACATATCCGAAGAGGTCGTCAGGCCGTGGATGAGCAGGACCGAATCTTTTGCCCCTGGATGGGCGAGGTGAGACAAAGAGATGTTGACCCCATCCTGGGTGGTCAGCCTGTGCAGGGTTGTCCTGAGGGTGCCGATCTGATGGGTTTTGACCTCATAGACCCGATCGGACATCGGCTCAGTCATCGGTTCCTCTATCACAATGGGTATACTACTGCCCTTCGGGGTTTTTTTGAGGACCATCTTTTCGGCACAGCGATTGGCGACGGCGGCGATGGTCAAGGAAGGGTTGGGCCCCACCGGGCCTGGCATCGCCGCCCCGTCGACAATGAACAGACCGGGGTGGCCAAAGGCTTCTCCATATGGGTCGACAACGCCTTCCATCGGGTTGCGGCCCATCGGGCATCCTCCAAGCGGGTGGACGGTGATCAGGCGCTTTAGATAAGAGAGGGGGTTGCGGCGGAACTGTCCGTTCATCGCATGGACCACGTCCTGCGCCGTGTCGGCGAGTCGGTCAAAGAAATCGGCAGATTCATGGCGGGTCCAGTCCACGTCGAGATGCTTGCCTCGTAGCTGCATCTGGCCATCTGGAATATCGCGACCCATGCCCAGAAGGGGCAGGGAGGTCGAAGAGAATGCGGCAGGACCCATCAGGTCAGAAAGTTCTGCCCCAATGTCGGTGTCGCGGTTGATGCCCAGCAGGCTAGAGACATATCGCCCGCTAAACTTCAGCGACCGCACAATTGCGCCGCCCAGCCCCGCCATTTCCACGATCCAGTTGAGAAATTCGGGGTAGCCGGCATCCTCCAAATAAAATCCACGTCCCTGCCCGCCATCGAGGGCATCGGGCACACGGATGGCACTTGTGATGACTGGCGCGCCCGAGGGATCCATTAACTGCCGGCACTTGAGGGCAAAGGTCAGCAGATCGCCATTGCCGCAAAATCGACTGCCCAACTGTCGACTGAGGCCAGGGAAGTACGCCCGATTGCGAAGCAGCAAATAGGTCGAGCCCAGGGATCCCGCTGCCAGGACCAGACGATCGGCCGTGATGCGTACCTGCGCCGGGCGAGACTTGTCTGTTTTTTTGCCTCCAGCTTCCGGGTGATGCTCGATGTAGGATATGGCATATCCCCCGCCCGGGAGGGGCTGGAGACCTTTGACCTCACAGCCGGTTCGCAACTCTGCTCCGAGGCGTTGGGCTTCGGTCAGGTAGTTGTAGTCGAGCGTGTTTTTGCTGCCATGGTTACAGCCGATATCACACTCTCCGCAAAGTCGGCAGGTTTGACGTGCTTTTCCGTGCAGGTTGGGGTAGGCTTCCTCAATCGGTTCCCCTGGGACGGGGTTCTGCCCGTTGTTGGCGAAGGTCACTGCCAGCTTGGGCAGCTGCCAATCCAGGCGAAGCTGGTCTGCTGCTGCCTTGAAAGCGCGTGTTTTGTGGGTGTTGTTATATGGGGAGTGCTCAAAGGGGTACCGCTGGGCGTTGAGCATTTGCTCAACCTGGTCGTAATGGGGCTCGAGGTCTTCCCGGGTAATGGGCCAGTATTCATACCCGCCACGGCGCAGGTCTTCGCGCACGAACCACTTTCCGTCTTTTCGAATGAGCACGTTGGCATAGATCAGTGAGCCGCCTCCCAGTCCGCTTGAAACCACGGCGTCCAGCCCGCGGAAAGACCAGATGTTGAACATGCCGTGCAGGCCTTTGCTGGGATCCCAAAAATTCTGTTTCATCTCCAGGGGGCTTCGGGCGAAAGCACCTGGCGGATAGGCCTTGCCGCGTTCCAGCAGGCATACCCGCAGGCCAGCTTCGGCCAATCGATAGGCGGAGACCGATCCCCCAAAGCCGGAGCCGACCACAATAGCGTCGAAGTGTGTCTCTGTCATACGGGCCTCTCAGTCTCATCAAGCAGTTCCCCGTGGTGTGCTGTGTTGGGGTTGATCAGGATAGGGTTTTCGATGAGCCGAAATGTCGGGTCCGAGACGTTGTCGATGCCCACGGGATAGACGGTTAGGTTGCCTGCTTTATTAATGTGTAAACGCAGGAAGTTTTTGTAGTTTTCAATTCGGAGTGCCGAAAACGCCTCGTTGGCATGCCGGCCCATCACATTGAAGGATACCAGCAAGTAAAAGCCGACCAGAAAGGCGCTTGCCGAATACCCTACGCCGGCCATGGCCACAAGGACGAGGGCCTGGGTCCACAAACTGCTGGACGCATCGGACGGCTTCAAAAATGTCAAAATCGGCAGCCTGAAGCCATATTTCAGCGTGATGCCCAAAAGCAAAGCCAGGGGAAGGGCCAGCAGCGCCAGCTGTATCAAAGGATGATCCGATCCCTTCTGGTGGCGCAGGAGGTATGAAAGCAACCTGCTGAGGGAAAGGGCCAGAATAAGGCTCAGGGTGGGAGCGATGTTCCAGCCCTTGCCGGCCAGCAGATGCTGGATCTGCCAGAAGGCCAGAAGGATCAACCCGAGTTGAAGGCTACAGTGTATCCCGCCAGCCAGTTTGCCCCATCCTTTGTGGAAGCTGTCGAACTGGCTGAACCCAACACAGGCGAGTATCAAAAGGAGAATGCCCCCGATTCCATCCGGCAAAAAGACCAGTGCCGCAAAAGCCTCCCAGGCCGCCTGGCAGGCCGACTGCGCCCAAAGGGTCGGTGAGAGGCGTGTGAGCGGGTAGGCCAGGGCGGCATAGAGGACGGCGGTGAGGGTACCTAACCATGGGTTATAAAATGGAAACAGCAGGTTGCCATACGCCAAATGCTGGGATATGCAAGACGGCGGATATTCTTTTTTCAGGTGCAGGTCCTGGGCGGGCGGTGGCCCAGATTTTACCTTTTCGGCCGAAGGACCGTTCGTGGGATGCAGGAAGGCCCCACCACCGCCGGCGGTGAAATTGTGTGTTTGGCCTTTAGCATGACGGCGGTAGTGGTGGAAGCTGCCTGCCAGACGTGTATAGATCTGAATGTTTCGCCGCCGCCGCAGCCGGCTTTCCAGAAAAGATAGATTGTCGATGCGGTCTGGATCTGAGACACCCTTCTGAAACGCTTCTAAAACCCAGTGTGGCTCGGCGCTGCACAACACAACCCGGTCTTCAGGCTCCATCTTCTCAGCTACCTTTTCGAAGTATTCGAGTTGGTGGCGGTCGATATCGTCACTAATATGGGTGTCCACTGCCAGGAGCCACCAGCGATGCGGCAGTTTCAAGGCAAAGTAGCTTCGCTTCTGAAGTGTCTGCCACTTTCCAATGTCGCGCGCCCGGCAGAACAGGCGGGAGAAGCTGATGAGCCCGTCATACCAGTCATGGTTTCCGGGAATCGCAAACAGATGGCTCTCGAACTTGGGGTCGGCTTCGGAAGCCTTTTTGTAGGGGAACACGAACCTGCGGCGATATGCATCACGGTTTGCCACCGGGTAGACCTGGTCGCCCCCCAATACCAGTGCGGCGCCTCGTTGTGTGCAGATTGTGTGTCCACCTGGCTCTTCCACCGCGAGGGTTGGCTGCGCCAGGGCACTCGCCACGGCATAGGCTGACGTAAACCCGTCACCAACGTCGGAAGCAAAGTCGATCCACAATTCTTCTTGTGTGCTGTAGTCCATCCACAAATTGGAATGGGAGAAGAACAAGCTGTCTCCAGTCAGTGCTTCGGTAACCCGCCGGTCAGCACGGATGCCAAGCAGTTCCGAAACGGCGACGAGGAGACCGGTCCTGGCCAGTTGCAAAGGATTGAACCAACCCACCATAGGATCGCCGGTTGAGGAATGCGGGTTGGCTTGTGCGTCATCCATTTGGTTCCCTCACAGACCTGCATTATAGGTACAATTTAGCGGACATTAGGTTGCAGAAGGAAGGCCATCAATAATACCAAGAATGGTATGCAACCCATCACTTGTATGCCAAAAATTCCATACAAGCTTTGGTTTGTCAGATACTTTAATTGAAAGATAATAAGTTGCTTTTTGGGCAAAGAACCCCATATTCATCCTCATTTGTGATTAAAAAAAAAGCGCATACCTTAAGGCATACGCTTTTGTGATTGAAGATAAAGCTTCAGTGCAATTTGAAAATCGCTACTATGTAAAAAATTGTGCTTTACCAAAAGCCCCATTTTCTGGCCTCCCTTCCAGATAGTGCTTCAGTATTTCAGCACCAATCATTTAGGAGCTTGTTCAAGCGAAATTAAAGAAAATTAATTGTAAATATATATAGCTTTAATTATAACCACATGGTGGTAGTTGTCAAATCTACTCCATTGATACTCACACCTCTATATGGAATTCAGGAAATTTGCATCAAACTGGTTAATGTAAGGCGAGGCCAGGGATGCGTATCGCAGCTATGTCAAAAAAGCCATCGGTGAAGGCCGTCGGCCTGAGCTTCTTGGTGGCGGGTTAATCCGCTCCTTGGGCGGTTGGTGGGCCGTTAAGGCAATGCGCCGCTCGGGGGAACGTGAATTAAGTGATGATCGGATATTAGGCAGTGGTGAATTCATCGAGCGGATCATCAAAGAAGCTGAAGCC
>CACVKW010001012.1 GCA_902749685.1 Olavius sp. associated proteobacterium Delta 1
AACTTATTGAAATATAAACAAATCCGTATTTACCGGGGTCTAGTTAATATCCTCTATATTATCAGTGGGTTAAGTGTGCTCGCAACATAGGGCACGCAATCCACAATCGGCGCATCATGTGGATTAGCCAGGGGAAACCCACAATGGCCGGGCGGTTTAGGTTTATTCATCAAATCCTAACATTTTGATCCGATGGTTATTCTGGATTAGTTTATCTAATTCAAAGTCCCCTTGAATCCTTCATAATGTCTCTTGAGATCTCATGTCACATTTATTAGGCAAGCCAGAATATGTTCTATTAGCAGATGCACTATACAGTCAGGCTCCTCGCCATATCAGGCTCCTCGCCATATAAGGTGCACCTACGATGTTTGAGTTGACAAAAGTTCGAATTAACGGTTGATTCGTAGGTGTGTATCGTGTATCCAAAATCTATCTGGAATAATTTGTTATTTTCAAATCGCCATGGATTTCGATAGCTGTCGAATTAAATAGAATGGCAATCTGTAGTCGAAGCTCCATCAAATTTGAGGTTAATTTTAAAGTACATCTTAATTTCAAACAAAGTCCGGATATACTTAAACAAATCTGAAATTGTAGGAATTAAAATGCATATTCATAGTCTTAATGACTTTACCAAGAGGCAGCAGATAAAAAATCCTGGAAGCGCTTTACAGAATTTCTTGCGGAAACTTTGAAATAGGAAGTTAGATGCCATGGCGACTGTTCAATTTAGACTCAACGGCAAGTCCGTCACCTTGAAGGTTGCAGAAGACCGACCGCTCCTATGGACATTGCGAACGGATCTGGCATTGACCGGGGTCAAATATGCATGCGGTGAGGGCTTGTGCGGTGCCTGCACGGTGCTGGTAAACGGGGAGGCAGTGCTATCATGTCAAACTCCCGTTGAGGATGTGGACGGTGCCGAGGTCGTTACCATCGAAGGCCTGGCCCAAAATGGGAAACTGCATCCGATCCAGCAGGCGTTTATTGATCATGATGCCATGCAGTGCGGCTTTTGTACGTCAGGGATGATCATGAAGGCGTACAGTTTTTTGGCCGAAAACTATCAGCCGACGCAAGATGAGATCATCGCAGCGATGGATGACAACCTTTGCCGCTGCGGGTCGCATGTCAGAATTGTTCAGGCCATTCAAACCGCCGCGAGACGAATGAAGAACGGAGGGCAGGGATGAAGAACGAAAAATTTGTCAAATCCTCAAACGTTCGTTCGACGTCCTCCGCGCAGGTGACTCGCCGGGAATTCTTCAAGCGTATGGGCTTGCTGGGCGGCGGTATAATAGTCTACGTATCTTTTGGAGATCCGTCGTCCTGGTCGGAGTCCCAGGCGGACTTCAATACGTTTTTTAGAATCGGCGCTGACGGTCGGATTACCTGTTTTACCGGTAAAATTGAGATGGGCCAGGGAGTTATCACCTCTCTGGCCCAGATGCTGGCAGATGAGCTTGTCGTACCGCTGACGTCGGTGGAAATGGTGATGGGGGATACCCTGCTATGTCCTTATGACAGGGGCACCTTCGGCTCTCTGAGTACACCATATTTTGGTGTGGCCCTGCGGCAGGCGGCGACCGAAGCACGATCGGTTCTGGTTCAAATGGCTGCCGAGAAGCTGAACGTGCCGCCGTCGCAATTGAAGGTTAAGGATGGACAAATCATCGATCGAAAGAATTCGAACCAGAGCGTGACGTACGCCAAGCTTACGGGGGGGAAAATAATCGAGCGTCGTTTGAAACAAAGCGTATCCCCTCTGCCTGCTTCCCAGCACACCATTTCTGGTAAAGCCACCGGCCGCATAGACGCGCGGCAAAAGGTGACCGGTGAAGCGCACTACTCAGGAGACATCCGGTTGCCAGGAATGCTCTATGCCAAAATTTTGCGACCGCCGGCCCATGACGCCATTCTAAAACGTATAGATCTGGATTCCGCCAAAAAAATCAAGGGTGTTAAAATCGTCCGGGACGGAGATCTGATTGCCACCCTCCATCAATATCCGGACGAGGCCCAAAAAGCCTTGGATAAGATAAACGTCGAATGGGAACAGCCAGAGCCGAGAGTTGACAATCGCACCATCTTCGATCATCTTCTTCGTTCTGCACCGTCCGCGGAGATCATCGCACAAAACGGCAATATCGAAACTGGGCGGAATCATGCCGAACAGAAATTCGAAGCTACGTATTTGAATCATTATGTCGCCCATGCGCCCATGGAACCCCATACGGCTGTTGTGCAGATTGAAGGTCAAAAGGCGACGGTCTGGGCCTCGACCCAAACACCGTTTTGGGCTCAGCAGGAGGTAGCCAGCACCGTGGGGCTGACACCCCAGAACGTGCGCGTCATCACGCCTTTTGTGGGAGGCGGGTTTGGCGGCAAAACCCGCAACAGGCAGGTGATCGAGGCCGCCCGGTTGGCTAAGCTGGCGGGTAAACCAGTGCAGGTGGCCTGGACGCGCAAAGAGGAGTTTTTCTTCGATACCTTTCGGCCAGCAGCGGTTATCAAGGTTAGATCCGGTCTGGACCGCAGTCAACGTATCGTTTACTGGGATTATGACAATTATTTTGCGGGTTCAAGAAGCTCGAAACCTTTTTATGACATTTCCAACCAGCGTGTTGCCGCCCGCGGCGGGTGGATGGGTGGCGGCAGTCAGACGCATCCCTTCTCTGTTGGCGCATGGCGGGGACCCGGCAGCAACAGCAATGTTTTTGCCATGGAATCCCAAATTGACATTATGGCCGCAGCAGCCGGTCTGGATCCGCTAACATTTCGTCTCAACCATCTGACGGATAAACGCATGCGCAAGGTACTCAATACTGCCGCCGAAAAGTTCGGTCACCGATTCGCCAAGGCACCAACCAAGAGAGGCTTTGGCATTGCCTGCACGGATTACAAAGGAACCTACGTTGCCACCATGGCCGAAGTCAAGGTCGACGAGACGTCAGGGGCGGCTCGGGTACAAAGGGTTGTTTGCGCGCAGGATACAGGTGAGGTGATCAACCCAGAGGGCGTCAGATTACAAATAGAAGGCTGCATCACCATGGGACTGGGGTACGTCTTAAGTGAAGAGATTCGGTTCAGAGGTGGTAAAATCCTCGATGAGAACTTTGACACCTACGAATTGCCTCGGTTTTCATGGCTGCCCAAAATTGAGACCGTCTTGGTAGACAATCCTGCCATGCCGCCACAGGGGTGTGGCGAGCCGGCCATCACACCCATGGGCGCTGTGATCGCCAATGCGGTTTACGATGCTATCGGCATTCGCCTGTACGAGCTTCCGATGACACCTTCCAGAATTAAAAAGGCAATAAAAAACCATTCAGAGGCTGCGTCTTAGTAAGAATGCTGGAATCGCCATTTTTGGCCTTTTCCGAAAGTCTCTCAATTTATCGCAACTTGATGTCAAACCGGCAAGAAACCTAAAGTTTTAGGACAAAGAGAAAGAGGGCAAAAATATTGGTCTGCCTCAATCAGGAACTCGGGGGGGAACTCGGGAGGAACTCGGGGACGTTGTTGACTGAGTTGACTTATTATCTCGCCGGTTTTATTATTTTTGATATGGCCGAGGTTGAGACACCCAGTTGCCTGGCAACTTCAGCTAAGGCAACCCCGTGCGTCTTCGCCAATCCAATCGCAATCC
>CACVKW010001013.1 GCA_902749685.1 Olavius sp. associated proteobacterium Delta 1
AAATCATTGCTGTCCAAAATAAATTGAAAATCAAATACTGCCTTTAATAATAACAGGCAGTTATAAACGCGAAATTGGTGATTTCGAAATCAGGTTATGC
>CACVKW010001014.1 GCA_902749685.1 Olavius sp. associated proteobacterium Delta 1
CCATCTAATTGAAATTATGGGCAAATCTATATTTATCAAGAAAATGCAATATTTAAACGTATTATCAATAGGATAGAAAAACTCACAACATAATAGCAGGTA
>CACVKW010001015.1 GCA_902749685.1 Olavius sp. associated proteobacterium Delta 1
AGATTTTTTTATTCGTTGTAATATAAGCAAGTTAGAGCAATAATTAGCATAACTCGCATAATTCCTGAAATTTCTTTTTACAAGTGCGAAATGTAAGCTGTATTCTACAGAGGATAGTTCCCTTCTTTTTAGCAGACTCAGTAATTGATCAACCGCTTCAGCCGTACCCAGCTTACCCAGGACCTTAATGACATCTACAATTAGATACGGTTTAGAGATCTCCATCATCGAGCTGAATTCTTCAGTTGAAAGACACTTCTTGATTTTTGCGATAGCCGCTATAGCGTGCATGCGGGTGAACTCAAGATCATCCTCAATAAATGGCACTAACGAATCAACAGCTCTTTTATCCTCAAGACAGCCCAATGCACGTATAGTGTGTAATTCTATGAGAGAGTTTGGATGCCCTAATAAGGATATCAAGGGATCAACAGCCCTTTTATCCCCGAGTCTTGCTAACATCTGGATGATCCTTTTCAGGATGTCTAAGCTGGTGTCCTCTTTTTCCAGGAGCGATATCAGATAATCGACAATCCCCGGACTCCCTGCGCTTTCCAAAGCACCTATAAGAAGCCCTTTCGCATTGTTGTCATCTTCATTCGCTATCAAAGGTATAAGATATTCGGAAACATTCTTGCCCTCGATTGAGCCCAAGGCCTGTGCGGCAGTGAGTATGGGATCAATATATTGTATTGAGAAGGAATGGTTTATATTCTCATTCGCTTCCACCGATTCCATGCTTCCAAGGATTTTTATGGTCTTAAGCTTGTCTGAAAAAGCATGATGCTTTGATTCTAAGCGAGAGATAAGATGTTCAATGGTCTTTTCACGTTCATATCTTCCCAGAAACCTGATAACAAACTTATTGTATGGCATATCGTCTTTTGTAATCAGCGGGAGCATGAAGTCGATAGCTTCCTGCCCTCTGATGTTCCAGAATGCTTCAACCTTCAATTGTTCATTTGCGTATAAAGGCATTATTTTTTCGATTATATATCTTCTATAACGGGATTCTACTGCACCGGCCAGCCTGGCTGCGAGCATCCTATCAACTTCGATAGACAGGTCAATTATCCTTTCTATGAAAGCTCTATCATTGCAAAGGCCAAGCATTATGGCTAAAGGCTCAGTCCATTTTGTATAATTCAGGAAATAGCTTTTTATCTCATCGTCTTTTTTCGGAGGCAGATATCCCAACAGGTATTCGGCAGCGAAATATTCCTGTATCATCTGGTGATTGAACTCAATCTTCCCGTCCAGATGGCCCACGATATGGTGAAAGTCGATAAGATTCCTAAGAATTTGTTTTGCTCCGGAATCATCAGAAAAAGTCATTTCAGATATTATTTTTATCGCTTTCTTTCCGTTTAAAAGTAACTGCGGATTCTTGAGATCGACGCCCTTGGTCATCCTGAATGCAATGCGCTGCAATATTGCCTGCCATCTTTCCTTTTCGTCTTGCGTGACATTCACAGCCTTTTTTAATGAATGGACCAGTATTTCGATATATTGGCGGATTGCTTTTCCAAGGCTGGATAGATCGAGGGATTTCCCGCCTGCTTCATAAGCTTTGATAAGCATGTACAAGAACAGGGGGTTTCTTGCTAATCCTTCATGCCTAAAGTCTAATTTATTGATAAAATCCGTATGCCTTGACAACATTTTTTTGGCATATTGTCTGATCTGCCGGTCTGTGAGAGGAAGCAGCTCAAGCCTTCGGTTGATCCTCAGGCCTCCGCCCTTGCTGAATGGCCTGGTTGTGAAAATCATCGGCACATCAGGATTACCTTCAATAAAATTTGAGAGGATATCGAGGGTTTCTTGTGATGGTGCTTCATTGATCCCATCAAACAGATAGATGAATCTCTTGGATTTTATCAGGTGATCGACCTCATCCCTGCTGAAATCAATCTGATAGGATTCAAGGGTCTTGAGAATCAAATCCTCGATAGATGTCCTGAAATATTTCAGGCTTATAAGGATTGGGATCGGAAGAGCCTGATCGCGTTGCCCCTTTTGCGCACTTCGCAGCAGGAATCTGTGAAGCGCTGTAGTTTTTCCTGAACCCGGCTTACCTATGAGCAAAACATGTTCTTTGGAAAATCTTTCAAGCCCTTCGATGACTGTCATCTTCAATTCTTTGTTCTCTGGATTGAAAGCGTCAGCCATAAGATCCTGCAAAACAAGGGGATCTTTCTCTATATCATATTCAATCGTGTTATTTACTGTCACATCGGTCAGGATGAATTTCTTTGAATAGTATTCTGAAGTTTTTGCGCAAACATTTTCGATGTAAATATCTATCTTTGAAGCGATTTTTTTCTGACAATCTTTAAAGTCAAGCCCTTCATCAAGCCTGGATTTTATCGCCAGATAATCTTTACCGTCAAATTTGACTCTGAGGCGGTACGCATTTCCATTCTTTTCAATCCAGAAACTTGACCCATTTTTGCCTCGATATTGGCCAAGGATCTGGTTGTTGATTCTCCTTTGCGTATACCTTTGGGCTGTTTCGACATATCTCTTTTTGCTCACAGCAGTATTTTTCAGGAGTTGACTTGCGGTAAGATACTCCCCAGGGTCGTTCCTAAATGCCTCATAAAGGATTTCAATTATCGGTCTCAATGACCCTTTGGAATTGAACTCAGCGTTCAATAACGCCTGATATTCCTTATCGATTTTCTCGCCAATAGATTTCAGAGCCTTTGGTTTCATGATTATCCAGTCCTCCCCATCTATAATCGGCCAATTCACCCGCATCCATTAGTCTGTGAATCCTTGGACATTACAAATCCGGACAATCAACAGGCTGTATTGATATTAATTATTATAAATACAGCATGTTATCAACTTACAAATTTTCGGACAGACCTGTAACAGAATCAATGCGTATTATGGATACCAAGGTATAAATCTAAATATCAGGCTATCAGGCAAAAATCTTAAAATCCAAAAGGAGAAAGGAGCTCAAAATGAATCAAAAGAATGACCTAAAGACAGCCATCCACGACGTCAAAATCATCACCGCAAGCTATCAGGAAAAGGATAAGAGAAGCGCGTTGCTGTTGGAAAAACTGAAAATTCTAGAAATGGAGCTTTTGGACCAGTTTTACACGCTCACTACCAAGCCTGCTGCAAAAAAAGCCCCTGCAAAAAAATCAATCAACAAGCACCTGAGCGACAATGGCCCAGGGCAAATATGATCCAGAAAAGGAGGAAAACCAATGGCATTCAGGAAAATCTTGAAAGAGATCATGGTTAACGACAGGGCAGTGACCGTACCTGAACAGGTAAAGGCAGGAGATTTAGTCCTGTCTGCTGGAAAGGACCCCTACAAGAATGATCTGGTTCTGTCAAATCTCGATGGGACCGTCGATCTTTATCCCTCGAACGCCCTTATTAAGGTAAGGGATAATGCTGAGTTTGAAACACAGCTTTCGAGTAGGAATGGCAGCTAATCATAAAGGAGGGGCTGGAAGGTCTCTTCCAGCCCTATAATAAGGAGGCGAAATGGTTAAGCAATGGTATTTGCAGAACATGGCGATACTCAGAAGAGTCTTCGGAAAAGTTGACTTTGATGAAGACAGTTTTCGTTGGGTCATTCTGCACTCATTTAGTCTACCCCCATTCTACCATCAGAGAAAGACAGTATTATTGATCGAGACCCCAGGCCCGCACATCAACAATCCCAAGGCTTTCAATTTCTATGCAGATAAAGGCCTTTCCAGGTCAGACATGACCGTTTTTGAGCACATATACGAGGATAGCCGCTATAACCATTATTCAGATTACGGCCTTGCGAGATTGTCCTTGCACCTGGAAATATTCCAACCATCGTCTGACGTGATTAGCGGCGATACCCTGCTAGATGTGACGCAAAATGTGTACAACTTTTTTGCCCTCAGGAAAGGACTGTGAAAATGAAAATAAAATTCCCTGAAGAAGTCTTTGAAGACTTGAAGAAGGAATTGGAATGGGACGGCAAGGAGAAAGCTGCGTTCCTGCTCTGCCATAGATCTTCGTCCAATAATAATGTCAGCCTTCTTGTCCACGAAATACTTGTCCCGGAAGAGCCTGATTACGTGGTTCGCAGCCATAGCATCTGTGAGGTCAGAAAGTCTTTCATCAACAGAGTCTATAAAGGTGCAATTGAAACCCAATCCGATGTCATCAAGGTACATACCCATCCTCCTGGCTTCCCGGCAATATTTAGCCCCATAGATGAATCGCACGAACCCAAATTCATCAGGCATATCGATTCCAAGATAGAAGGGATGGAACACGCGTCGCTAGTGTTCAGCAGCGCTTTTGATTCTGTCGACGGATGGCACTACGAACCTGATTCTGACGAATTTCTGCCTGTTGAGAAAGTATCTATCATAAGAAAAGATAGCCTTGAGATTCTTTTACCTTTCAGGAGCCAGCTCAGCGGCAAAGCCCTTGATCCAGCGCTTGATAGGACAGCCTTAGCATTCGGAGAAGGCAGAGTGAAAAAGAACGGCTGTCTTGATATCGGTGTCATAGGCGCTGGCGGACTCGGCAGTGCTATAATCGAGCTTATCGCACGGGACCGGCCAAAATCTGTTCTTATAAGCGATCCTGACGTTATCGAACTCACGAACCTGAACCGTCTCGTAGGCGCGACACAAGAGGACATCGGAAGGAACAAGGCGGAATTTTACGCTGAATACGTCAAGACCATTTCCCCAGATACTGAGGTGAAAGCCTATCGGAGTTCATTCTATGAACCTGCTGTCCAGAAAGAATTGACCCAGACTGATTTCACTTTCGGCTGCGTGGACTCAGGCGCACGGCATGCCATCAACCAGCAATGCTCAGCCCACATGATACCGTATTTCGATCTCGGCGCGATGATCCAAAGCAAAGATGGAAACACTGTCTTCATCGGCGGCCAGGTATTTTCTGTCGTACCAGGAAAACATGTCTGCCTCTCCTGCTCAGGGGTTTTTGACAGCCTTTTATCTGATTACCTCACACCTCAAGATAGAGTGGCGAATGCTGCGCAGGGATATATCGACGGCGATAATACCATCAATAGCCCGCTTGTAGCTCACCTTGATTTCTTCATCGCAAGCCTCGGATACTATGAGGCCCTCAAGTATGTGGTGGGACTTCCGGGAACACAATCATTCAAGGTCTATTTCGACCAGCTTAACGACAAGATATCCAGATCCAACTGCAAGACAGAAAAATGCCTTGTCTGCCGAGAAGACGGCTTTCTTGGCAAGGGGGACAAGGTGCCATTTTTGTACCCGGATGACGGGAAAGTAAACAATAAAATATTAACGCTCCTTGAAGCGGGTAAGACATAGGAGGAATCATGGACGATCTGAATAATTTCCTACGCACTTATTTTGGCGGACAGGGTGCTGATCCTTTCGGCAGACAGCAGGAGGATGGTCCTACTACCCTGAGCGAGAAAAAGAAACGCTTCATCCTGTCCAAGCTCAATCAGGAATCAAGAGAACATCTCTTCGAGCAGAACACGAGGACATTCATCGACCATGAAGGCCCGAAAGTCATCGAGACATCCACAGTCTATATCGCCGGTTGCGGCCACCTGATCGGGCTTAACGATAAAAACATCCCGTCGGGTGTCTGTTCGGTGTGCGAGCAATTGATCTGCTCTGAGTGCTCATCCACCCGTTGCAAGAAATGCAATTCCATTATCTGCAAGGAATGCTCGTCTGACATTGATAACGACATTCTTTGCAATAAATGCAGGTCGTCATATCTCAGGAAGAAATACGCTTCTTCAGTGGTAAAGACGATCCACGACCTTCTATCATGGGAGTTCTAAAGCCATGTCTGACATAAATCAAAATTGGTCGCCTTGGAAAGCCGCTCAGGACAGCCAGGAAATTGAGCGTCAGCTCATGGGTATATTGCATGCTGCCTCGGCTGCCAAGCTCACCAACGACAAAAAATTCATGAAGCTCATCATACCTGCGATGATCAACCATGACCCTGACCTGGTGGCTGCCTTGAAACAGCATGTTGACCAAAAGATATTCATGAAGCAGCTCGACAACGTGCCTTTTGAACAGCCCTCAGACAATGCATCCATGATCAGGTCCAAGGAGACGCCTATTATAATAGGTATGATCCGAAGTGATGAGGCAAGACCTTTCATCTATGGCATAGATAACTTCAACCAGCATGTGTTGGTCCTTGGAGGCAGCGGGGTCGGCAAGACCGTACTCCTATCCTCTCTAAGCCTTCAAATCATGCGATTCACGCCGGTCATTTATTTTGACCATCAAAAGCAGGATTACCGGCACATGAAACGGTTCAAGTGCGCAAGGGATCTCCTCGTCGTCAAGCCCCAGAACCTGCCGGTGAATTTCCTTCAACCGCCGAAAGGTGTGAACATTCAGAACTGGATTGTCACTTTCGTCACCACATTCTGCAAATATAATGACCTGCTCTCAGGCTCTGAAGGATTCCTGATCAAGACCATGTGCTCGCTTTATGAAGATTTCGGGATCTTCAACGGCAAAGATACCTATCCCACGCTTTCAGACTTGTTCAGAAAGATAGACCATTCCAACGTTAAGGGCAACAGCCGGACATCACGATTCAAGGAATCGATCCTCAACCGACTTGAGGCATATCTTGCGCTCACTGGCGATGCTTCAGAATTTTCAAAGGGTGTCCCAACCGAATGGATAGCCAAGAAGAATATCGTTTTTGAGCTCGCAGGCCTGACTGAGCATACATCAAGATTCTATGCAGCCATGATCCTTCAAGGGCTGTTCAATTCCCGTATCGCTTCAGGGACAAGAGGCAACATCATCAGGAATTTCGTTGTCGCAGATGAATGCAAATACCTAACACCGCCGGGATACAATCCGAACCTTTCGTTCTCGCCCCTGACGACACTCCTTTCCCAGGCGCGAGAATCAGGAATTGGTATGGTGCTCGCTGACCAGACAGCTCAGCTTGAACCCTCAGTGTTTGTCAATACAAAATGCAAAATCTGCTTCAGGCTCGGCGATGGCGCTGATATCGGGAAAGCCGCTCGTTCCTTGTCGCTTAGCGAGGAGCAGAAGGATTACATACCAAAGCTTGATACAGGGGAGTGCATCGTGCGCATCCCAGGCGAAGACCCTTTTTTAATCGAAACCCTACCCATAAACATCGAATAGGAGGAGCGATGAACGTCTATCGTCTCGTAGCATTGATTATCGTCATTGTCGTCACAGTTCATGTCTTTGACGCAAAGGAGGCTGTGACTGAATTCCTGAACAGGATCTTTGATATCCCACAGTTCAACTCACATGGATCTAACGAGCCTCTTTTCAAGCTCTGCGTCAGGATCATCTATCTAATCACGATTGTAGGTGTCATAAAACTTATCGTAGGGAGAGATAAATCAGAATGAAATACCGCAAAGATGTTACAGACCAAGAAGTCATCGCAGATTATCAACGCGTCTTCAAATCTGAGATAGAAGGCTTCCTTGTCCCAAGGATGAATGCAGATGATGGCACTGATGATCATAGCACAAAAGGATCCAAAAAACCCGAATTCAAAGAAAGCGATGGCATTCTAAGCGATGAGGAAAAGCAGCTATTAGAAAACGTCTTTGAAAGACCAAACCAGCCAGTCACAAGGCGGACCTCAATGCTTGGATTGTCGCCATACAAGATGAACAAGCTCAAGAGCTCTGTGATAGCCAAGAATCTTGCAGAGCAGTTCTCTATCAACCTTGGAAAGGATTTCGGGGGGAACATCACCTTATTGGCGCTGACCGATAGCGGCTATAAGGTGTTAGGGAAAAAGCGGAGCTCAAAGAAACTTCAGAACGAAAGCCATGAGCATTGGTGGTGGAAAGAGATGATTTGCAGGCACTATGTTAATAAAAAAATTCCGGCAGAGATCGAGAAATATGTGAATGGCAAGCATGCGGATGTAGGTATCAGATATAAAGGCAGCGATATAGCAATAGAAGTCGAGTTGAGTCCTAAAAATGCTATCACAAACATCATCCAAGACTTGAATGCCGGTTTTGACAAGGTGCTCAGCTGCTCGAAGAACAAGAGAATCTTAAACGAGATTGCCGGACAGTTCCGCGCCCTTCCTGAACATGAACAGTTTAAGGACAAGGTTACGTTACGTCAGCTGTCTGAATTCGAATTCATAAAGGAGATCTTAAAGCCATGAATGCACTATACATAAAGGATGACATTTTACGGTCATTCAATTGGCTCGGGCACAGGAAATTTGGGTATACCGAACTTCTGGCAGTGCATAGAGACTATGAGCCAGACAGTTTCAAGGAGAATCTGAAATACAAGCGTTTCCCCAAGATATGGTACACAAAGCAGCCTTATCAAGCGCTTTCTTTTGTCTCAAAGCATAGCAAGGATCACACATGCTATTTCAGCATTAACCCAAGGCCAAGCATACTCAGGAATGAAAAGGGGCGTGCAAGAAGCGCAAAGGAGGATGACATCAGGATTTTTAATACCTTCTTTTTTGATATCGACTGCCTGGAAAAGGACCTTTTTGATGAGCATCTCGCAGAGATCGAGCTTTTCATCGCAAAAGCAGAAGGGTTCTTTGAAGACATTGGGGTAAATCCGCCTGTAAAAGCATTCTCTGGCAGGGGCTATCACCTTCTTTTCTCGCCTGCTCCTGTCAAAGTGAGCGAAAATTCGGATATCAAGCAAAGGCTGTATCTGTTCAAGGAGCAGTTTGAGCAGAATTTCAGCAAGGATATCGAGCAGCTGAAAGTCAAGATCGACCCTACACTGGATCTAAGGAGAATGGCTAAGATCTATGGCACCAAGAAGCCCAAGGTAAAAAGGATAAGCCGGTTCTATGGAGGGAAAAGGGTCATTGACCATGCATTGAGGGATTATTTGCTGAGCCTGAAGATGCGTATGACCAAGGATCGGCCATCCCGCATCTTGAGATATGAAGAGCTGCCGCAGAGATTCCAGCATCTTCTGGAAAATGACAAATCGATCAGCGACCTATGGGAAGGTGTAGGCAAGACAGAGGGAGACAGCAGCTGCACAGGCTATGATTTCTCCCTTATCAGGCTTTGCCTGAAGAGAGGCTTTACAGACATAAATGAGCTTGCATCCATACTCGCGAAAAGGCCAAACGGAGCATTCCTGAAAAGCGGCAAGGATAAGGGCTATATAAAGCGAACCATAAGCAACGCGATAATGTCATGCTGATGCCTGCGCAGAAAAGACGCAAAAAGGAGCTGAAGATCACCTGTGAGATCCTTCCTCCCGGCACGCTTAAACGTAAAGGGAAAGGACCGGAACAGGGTTGCACTGACAGGTGGGAAGAGATTGTCGATATATGTGCTGGTGTAATCGCCGATGATGCGAATCAGGATAATGGACACAGCCTTCATAAGATTGATGGAACCAAAGATTTGTAACGGAAGGAACGTATCGTGGATTTGAGAGAGATAGCAAGAGACCGTCGTTTCGTGGACACATGCTCATTGATGCACGAGATATGAATACAATCGTATCCACCATCTTAGACAAAGGTGGTTTCAACTTTTATCAATCATTAACAGTCAATGATTTTTATCGCCGGAGACTTCGTAGCGATTGACCACGATTGTCGTCAAAGGGGGAAGGCCATTTTGTTCGCAAAAATACATTATGCAGCCAAGAATTGATGCCAGAGGGTTGATTGTTGGGTACCTCATTAATTCCCGAAGTTCATCATATTTCACAATCTGCCGGTTCGCAGCCTTTCCGATAAGGTACTGCCAAGCCTGCAATGGTCATATAGCCGATTTTTTACCCTATCTCTGTCTTTTCAGTGAGATCATCAAACTTGGATATCATTGGATATCATCGGAATCCTCCATTTTGAGCGCCAAAGCGAATAATGATCTGGATTCATAATATTCCACTAAAATATCGTCATCAAATAAAGGATACATTCCCAGGACCGAGGGTCGGATAATAGTACCATATTCAATATACAGTTCATATTTTCTCTTGAAAATTAGAATGATCTGGTTTACCATCTCATTCAGATGCTAACCCAAATCTGAAAGGCCAAAGCTGATGAAAGAACGACGGTGTGCGCTATACATAAGGGTATCAACCCTGCGGCAGGCAGATATCGAGGATGGTTCTTTGGATGCCCAGGAGTCAAAGCTCAGGGCGTATGTCGATTATGAGAACAACCTCAAAAACGGTCTCTGGAAGATCGCAGGTATCTATCGGGAGGAAGGCCGTTCAGGAAAAGACTTGAAACGCCCGGAATTCCAGCGCATGATGAGAGATATCAAGAACGGGAGGATAAATACTGTCATAATATACAAGATCGATCGGCTGACAAGGTCATTGAAAGATTTTTCATCCCTGTGGGACAAGTTTCAGAATAATGGGGTCGAGGTAATATCGCTAAATGAAAAATTTGATACAGCCACCGCCATAGGCAGGGCCATGCTTTCCATCGTTCTTGTCTTCGCGCAGCTTGAAAGGGAACAGACAGGGGAAAGGACAGCCGCAACGATGCAATATAGGGCTGAGCAGGGCCTATGGAACGGCGGCAGGATCATTGGGTATGATCTTGATCCGGACGAAAAAGGCATTCTCAAGGTCAATGATGAGCAAGCAAAGATTGTCAGGAAAGCTTTTAACCTCTGCATCAAGACAGGTTCAGCTGGTCAAGCGCAGAAAGCGCTCAATGACCTCGGCTATAGGGTGCCAGTCTATGAATCACGGCGCGGCAAGAAGCATGGCGGTAATCTTTTCAATAAGCAGATGGTAATAAAGATGCTTCAGAACCCTGTGTATCTTGGAAAGATCACCTGGAACAGTGCGCAATATAAAGGCAAGCACCGGGCTATAATTGACAAAAAGACCTTCTTGAAGGTCCAGGAAATCCTTGAACGTAACAGGAAGACACGTTCAAACGACAGGCTGCCAAGCGAGCATATTTATCTGTTGCAGGGCATACTCACCTGCAGGAAATGCGGCTCGGTAATGACGCCTAAAAGCGGGATAAGCCGATCCAATAGATACTATTATTACCAGTGCACTAAGAATGCCCACACAGGGAAAGAAGGCTGCGATGCCAGATATCTGCCAGCAGAGCCTATAGAGGACTTTGTCCTGGATAGGGTCAAGGAATTGACGACCGATGAGGCTGAAATCGATAAAATGATCACCAAAGCGAACAAGAATGGAGACCAGAGGATCAATGAGTTGATGCGCGACAAGAAAAACATTTCAAGCCGTCTTAAGGACATCGACAACAGGCTCAATCAAATCATCGATTCAATCGAGAACGGAAAACTTAAGGCCTTTGGTTCGTTGAATAAACGCATAGAATCCCTGGAAGCGGAACGGACCTCAACAGAAAGCAGGCTGAAAACCATCGATTTTGAGATGGCGGAAATCGAGAAACAAAGGCTTTCGTCTGAAGTGATGAGCCAGTCATTCCGGACATTTAGGGATATCATCGATAGGGCATCACCCCGAAAACTAAAGGACTTGCTAAACAGGATAGTCGAGGTCGTAGAATGGCACGAGAACGAGGATGACAGAGCATCAGGCCATTGCAGGATATCCTACTTCGAGCAGCCAAACCTCAAGCTGCCCATAAAAAAACTCAGCGAACCTGGTAAATCAGAGTTCGCTGAGTGTAATGTTTGGCTCCCCAGCACGGACTCGAACCGCGGACCCAGTGGTTAACAGCCACTTGCTCTGCCGACTGAGCTACTGGGGAACAAGACAGTTATTGTTTTTATTTTTGATCCCAACACAGCATCCTTTTCATAGGATCCAGTGGTTAATCCGCCTCCGGCGGACTCTGCCAATCCCGCCTGCGGCGGGACTACTTGGGATTAATTGGCAAAAGCGTAAATTAATAAATAAATAGCGGTAAGTCAAGCAAAAATTTAAGACTATTCAGATCCATTTAAAAGGGCTAATCGTGGAGAAAACCACCGGTGTTCTATTCAATAATCTTGCATGCGGCGACAGAGATATGCACGGAGACAAGGTATTACCAAATAGTTTGGATTTTTTTAGATCGCCGCAGTATTTTATCGGAAGTTACCAAATTGGCCTTTTCAATAGTGGCGGTCGCGCTAATGATTCTATCTGCCGGGCCTTTATTTGTCGTTGAAAACAGATGTGTCGATAGTTCGGCAATTTGCGGGCTGATGCCTTTAAATATGTAGTTATTTGAATTTGATACCAGTCTTATGAATTCCTGGTAGTTCACATCTACCGATAATCGCCTTTTTTTCATTAACATTGCGATCTCCCAAAGCGATATCTCACAGAATATTATACCACCCATCCTGTTCGCTTCAAGAAAGGCTTTTTTAGCTTGGCGTGAAAGCTTTTCCGGCTTTAGCGCATCCCAGATAATGACATGCGTATCTGCTACGATCATTTCAGAGCCTTCCATTCATCTTCGATCGGAGATACAACGTCACCGACAACCGCAGTTTTTCTGAGCTGCTTTAATGCATTTCTTGAAACTTCTTTTTTATTTTTTATTGGAACAAGCAGTGCGATTTCAGTGCCCCTCGAAGTTATGGTAATACTCTCTCCTAGCTGGACTTTATTTAAAAACAGCACCATATTTTCCCTCAATTTGCTAACAGCTATTGATTCCATTTTTCTGTCTCCTCATTTGTTATTGTACAAAGTGGAGGAAATCAAGAAAAATTTACGGGGAAAAGCAACCACAAATTAACAAAAAGGCTCAATCCAAAAGGATTAAGCCTTTTTCTCTTTTACCCAGAATTCATTGTAATCTGTGTAATCTGCGAAATCTGTGGATTAATACATCAGCTCTCTATCCCGGGCCGCAGTCTCAGGTGCAGCTCTTCCAACTGTTCCTTGCTGGTATCGGAAGGGGCACCCGTCAGGAGGCAAGCAGCCTTCTGGGTTTTGGGAAAGGCAATCACATCCCTGATGGATGCTTCGCCGCACAACAGCATGACCAGCCTGTCAAACCCGATCGCAATACCGCCATGGGGCGGTGCCCCGGCATCCAGGGCCGAGAGCAAAAATCCGAACTTGCTCTCATAGGACGCCCGGTCCATTCCCAGGGCCTCAAAAATCTTTTGCTGGACATCCCGTTGATGAATACGGATGCTGCCGCCGCCGATTTCAAAGCCATTGAGCACCAGGTCGTAGGCCCGGGATTGCACCGCCAGCGGATCATCCTTTAGTTTGGCTAAATCCTCTTCCAACGGTGAGGTGAATGGATGATGCAGCGCCTGGCAACGTTTTTCGGTTTCATCGTATTCAAACATGGGAAACCGGGTAACCCATAAAAAATTATATTCATTTTCATCGATCAGGTTGAGTTTCCCGGCAAGGTGGTTTCTGAGATTTCCCAGGGATTCATTGACAACCTTGGGCTGGTCGGCCACGAAAAACACCAGGTCATTGGGCTCCATTTGAATCCGTTCGGCCAGGGCCCGTTTTTCATCGTCGGTGAAAAACTTGGTGATCGGGCTCTGCCAGTCATTGTCCTTGACTTTGACCCAGGCCATTCCTTTGGCCCGATAGACTGCGACAAAATCGGTTAAATCATCGATTTCCTTCCGCGAAAAGTTAAGGCAGCCTTTGGCATTCAATGCTTTTACGATTCCGCCCTTTTTGACGGCATTGGCAAAGACCTTAAAGCCTGAGCCGCCAACGATATCCGAGATGTCGATTAATTCAAGATCAAACCGGGTGTCCGGTTTATCCAGGCCGAAACGGCCGACGGCCTCGGCGTAAGTCAAGCGGGTAAAAGGTGGCTTGATATCCAGGTTTAGCACGTCTTGAAACAGGGTGGTCATCATCCCTTCCGCCAGATTCATGACATCTTCTTCACCCACAAAGGACATTTCGATATCGATCTGGGTAAACTCCGGTTGACGGTCGGCCCGCAGGTCTTCATCCCGGAAGCATCGCACAATCTGATAATAGCGATCGAAACCGGATATCATAAAAAGCTGTTTGAATATCTGCGGTGACTGGGGCAGCGCATAAAACTGCCCGGGATTAACCCGGCTGGGCACCAGATAATCCCTGGCCCCTTCGGGAGTACTCTTGGTCAGCATGGGCGTCTCAAGATCAAGAAATCCCTGATGGTTTAAATAATTGCGCACAGCGGCTGTGGCCCGGTGTCTAAGGACGAGATTTCTTTGCATCTGGGGACGCCGCAAATCGAGGTGCCGAAACTTGAGCCGGATATTTTCAGACACATCGATATCATCTTCGATTAAAAAGGCCGGTGTTATCGCTGAGTTTAAGATTTTAAGCTCTGTCACCAGCACCTCGATTTCACCGGTTTTCAGGTTGGGGTTGATCATACCGTCCGGTCGCGGATCGACCTTTCCTCGAACCGCCAGCACATATTCATTGCGGATCACATGGGCTTTAGCATGGACGGCCTCATCAACCTGGGGGTTGAAGACGACCTGGGTGATGCCCTCGCGATCGCGTAGATCAACGAATATGACGCCGCCGTGATCCCGCCGACGCAGAACCCAGCCCATCAATACGACTTCTTTTCCGATATCTTTTGCATCAAGCTCACAACAGCTGTGAGTCCTTCGCATGTCTTCTAGTAGGTCCGGCAATCTATATCTCCTTCCTGACGAATTCGTGAAAAGCCCATCTGCTGCGTTGGGCTGCGTCATTCGTTGTTCCGACCTACTGATCGTACGCGTCCTTCGGACGCCGCGGTAGCGGTATTCCATCAAGACTTGCACGTCTTGCATATGAACTTTTCACGAATCCGTCAAAAGCATCGATAATTTTATTTATTAACTATATTTTTATAGCGTCCAAACAAATTAATTAGATCATTAAAAAGTTACCCGGTTATATATAAGAAAGCGGCTTCGGCTCGTCTGAGCTCGTCGAAGGCCAGCCGCGGCATTTGATTTCGCGGTTGAAAACCGCTCCCACATTCCTTGTACTTGCTCTTTTTTATAGATAACCAGAAAAAATTATTCCTTTGATTTTTATGCAAAAAAACGACTAGGGATATTTTCACTATTTTGTAACTATTTAATAAATTCTTCCGATTTTAAAAAGGACGAAGCATAGCGACACCATAATTTTAGGCATTTTAGCGCATTTTAGGCAATTTAGGCATTTTTCCGATTTATCCGAGTTGGGATTTGGTACCTTTTATTTGGAATTTAATATCATCCACAATATTTTCTAAACTCATCGAAGTTTGATCTTTTGTCCTCATGTTCCGCAAAACGGCCTCACCGGCTTCCAGTTCATTTTCACCCAGGATCAGCACGTAGGGTGCTCCCAACCGGTTGGCACGTTTCATCTGGCTTTTTAAGCTTTTGTCAGCAAGATCCGTCTCGACCCGAATGCCGTCCAGTCCCAGCTTACATATCCATTCAAACGCCAGCGTCTGGCTCTTGGCACCCAACGCGGCCACAAAAAGATCCGGCTGTTGAACCGGCTGCGGAGCATTTAAAGCCACAAGCTCTGCCAGTCTATCAAAGCCGATCGCAAAGCCGGTGGCCGGGATGTCAGGCCCGCCCAATTCCTTTACCAGGTTGTCATAGCGGCCGCCGCCGGCCACGGCACTCTGGGCCCCCAGGGAAGTGGTTTGAATCTCAAAAGCGGTACGGGTATAATAATCAAGCCCTCGCACCAGTTGCTTGTCAATGACGAATGGTACGTCGAGTTTGGTTAAGGATTCCATTACCAGATCAAAATCGGAGCGGCATCCGTCACACAGATGATCCAGCAAAGAAGGCGCCCCGGTTATAGCTTCACGGCACGAGGGGACTTTGCAGTCCAGCACTCTGAGTGGATTGCGGTCGCGCCGGCGCACACAATCCGGGCATAGCTTATCGCCGACGGACACCAGGAAATCAGTCAGCGCCGCTTTAAATTGAGGCCGACATGCGGGACAGCCCAGGGAATTAATATGAGCTCCGACATCTTTGAGATCCAGCCGCTTGCATAATGTCACCAGTAAAAATATCAATTGCACATCAACCAGGCCGGATTGAACGCCGAATATCTCGGCATCGATCTGATAGAATTGCCGGTACCGGCCCTTCTGGGGCCGTTCGCGCCGGAACATCGGGCCAATCATGTAAAATTTTTGGGCCGGATCCGGGCTGTACAGCTTGTGTTGAATATACGCCCGACAGATGGAGGCCGTGGCCTCCGGTCTTAACGTAACCAACTCACCCTTTCTGTCCGGGAAAGTATACATCTCCTTTTCGACGATATCCGTGTCCTCACCGATGCTGCGCTTAAACAATTCGGTCCGCTCCATGATCGGTATTCGGATCTCATTGAATCCAAAGTCTTCAAACAGCTCACGGGCAATTCTTTCGATCTTTTGCCAGAGTTCCACCTCTCCGGGAAGGATATCTTTGAATCCTCGAATCAACTGTATCATGAGAATAACAAGCCTTGGAAATTTGTATTTTTATAAAAATATAGTACTTTTTGTGGCCATCCGTATTGGTGAGCCACATGGAATGATGGAACAATGGAAAGTTGAAATACTGGGTATGAAAAACGGAAAATGATCTAATCTTACAAAAGTTGAATATATCTTTTACTAAGTAATTCTTTAGAGAATCATTTTCTGCATTAGCCCAAAAATGCACTAATGTTACATGAATATCAGAAAAATGATTATGTGCTTGGTTCCTTTTCTCTTCAGCACCATCATACCACTGCTCCAGAGCCCATTATTCCACTACTCCAGTATTCCAACATTCCAATTGTGAGCAAAGTGACTTAATTTCTGCTCCGCTGTCAATAATTTTCAGTCACCTATTTCACAATTGTGCATAAATCGATATTTCTATCGCAGATGCCGATTTAAAGTCAATATTAATATTTTTCAACTTGACACGTAAGGTTCAAATTGCATATGAATTCTAGTTCCAAAGTATCGCACTTGCAGGAGGAGTAATTGGCATCAACCGGAACACTCAATGCATTGACCGACGTCGCGGGAATTCTTGTTGGACATTATACCGATACGGAAGCGGTTAGCGGCGTAACAGTGGTTATCTACCCGCAGGGTGCAGTGGCCGGTGTCGATGTCAGGGGGTCAGGGCCGTGTACTCGCGAAACCGATTTGCTATCACCTCAAAATTTAATACAAAAGATCCAGGCCGTGGTTATTTCCGGTGGATCGGTTTACGGTCTGGCAACAGCAGACGGCGTTGTCCAATGGCTGGCCCGAAAAGGGTTGGGGTTTCCGCTCGATGATCAACATGTTGCCCCGATCGTACCCGCGGCCGCTCTTTATGATCTGGGTTCGGGCAGGCAGTTTGTTCCTCCCATCAATGCAGAATGGGGCCGCCAGGCCTGCGAGGCGGCCTCGACCGGATCATTTTCCACCGGATGTGTCGGGGCCGGAACCGGGGCCGTATCAGCAGGCATAAAAGGGGGGCTGGGGACGTCCAGTCTGTTGATGGAATCCGGTTTCACGGTTGCCGCCCTGGTTGCGGTCAACTCGCACGGTACGATCGTCAATCCGAAGTCGGGACGCATCTGGGAACAACGCCTGGAAATTGACGAAGAGTTTGGCACAGCGGGTCAGCGCGCGGTCAAGATGCCGCCCATGCCGGATTATCGAGCAGGCCGCAACACCACAATCGGGATCATCGCCACAGATGCCGCCCTGTCCAAAGTTCATACGCTGAAAATTGCTCAAATGGCACATGACGGGATGGCGCGCGCGATTCGTCCGGCGCATACGATGTTCGAAGGTGACAGCATTTTCTGCTTATCCACGGGAGCGAAGAAATTACCGGAAGCTTCCGGCTCTTACATCGATCCGCACGCCCTGCAGCTCAGTGAACTGGGCCATGCTGCCGCGGATTGCCTGTCCCGGGCGATTATACACGGTGTCTTGAGTGCCCGCAGCATGCCGGGCATGACTGCATTTTGCGATCTTGAAGATCTGTAGAAAGTTCGTGAATCGGACAAACTATTTATTTTCAATTTGGATTGGTTTCTGATACACCAATTATCTGAAAAAATATTCACAATAAAAAAGGAGGCGCAATGAAAAAACTATTAATCATTCTACTTGCATTTGCAGTATTTCTACCCTCTCAACTGGCTTTAGCCGAAACACCTCAAAAAGGCGGTAACCTGATTGTCGGCGTCGGTGATGAACCGCCGGGGCTGGATCCCACAGCAAGTGCCTCGGCCGCCATCGACCGCGTAGTTTATTCCAACATCATGGAAGGTCTGATCAAGGTCGACCGCAGTGGCCAATTCGTGCCCGGTCTGGCCACAAAATGGGATGTATCTCCGGATGGTAAGGTTTATACCTTTCACCTGCGCCAGGGCGTCAGCTTTCATAACGGCGAAGCCTTCAATGCCGCTGTCGCCAAGTGGAACCTGGAGCGTGCAGTTGCGCAGGACACCAAGAACGCCCATCCGGAATTCTTCCGTGTAATCGAGAAAATTGAGACGCCAGACGATTATACATTGAAACTGACCCTCAAGGATGTAGACGCGCTGTTCATCGTCCATATGGCCGAAGGCGATGCGGTGATGCTGCCAATGAAGGGATACGAAAACATGGCCGCCGAGCCGATCGGAACCGGACCGTTTAAGTTCGCAAAATGGACACGGGGCGACAGCGTTGAAATGGTCAGATACGATAAACATTGGAACCCCAAGCTGCCTTACCTGGACAAGGTGACTTATCGGTTCATTAAGGACCCCAGCGCCCAGGTCGCGGCCCTCAAGGCCGGCGACATCGATATCATCGGATGGCTCCTGGCTCCCGAGCTCGCGCCCGCCATCGCGAAGGACAAGCGCTTCAAGGTGCTGGCAGGTGCCTCAACATCAGAAGTCATTATGTCCACCAACAACAAAGCCAAGCCCTTTGACAACAAACTGGTTCGCCAGGCCATTGCCTACGCCATCGATCGTGATGCCGTCAGCGAACTGGTCATATCCGGTTACGGCACCAAGATCGGCTCCCACTGGCCCCCGGTCACCCCATATTACAAGGACATGACCGGCCGATTCTCCTATAATCCGGAGAAAGCCAAAAAGCTGCTGGCGGAAGCCGGTTATCCGAAGGGTTTTGAAGCCTCTATAAAGCTGCCGGTCATCTATCCATATGCCGGGCGTGCCGGCGAGGTTATCGCTGACATGCTGGGCCAGGTCGGCATCAAACTCAATATCGAAATTGTGGAATGGGGCGTATGGCTGGATCGCGTTTTCAAACAAAAAGATTTTCAGCTTTCCATGATTGGCCACGCCGAGGCTTGGGACATTGGTATCTACGCCAATCCGAACTACTACTTCCAGTATGACTCTCAGGAGTTCAGGGATGCCTACGCCAAAGCGCTGAAGGCTCCCAACGAGGCGGAAAAAGCCAAATGGTTCGGCCGCTGCCAGGAAATTGTAGCGGAAGATGCCGTTAACGGTTTTCTCTTCCTGTCACCGGCACTGTCGGCCATGAAAGTGGAGTTGATGGACTGGTGGGAGAATTATCCGACCATCGCAATGGATTGTTCGAAAGTGTGGTGGAAAAAATAAGGCCGCACGAATACTTATATTTCTCAGAATAAAAACCAATGGGCAGTCCCGCTTCGCGGGGGCTGCCCGCTTTCTCTTCTATGCTGAGCTATTTTGCAAAAAAGCTGATCACCCTGATCGTGCTTCTGTTTTTGGTCTCCATCACGGTGTTCTCAGTGCTCTTTGTGCTACCGGGCGATCCAGCCCAGATCATCCTCGGGATAAATGCCACCCCCGAGGCACTGGCAAATCTGCGTGCCGAGCTGGGTCTGGACAAGTCTTTCCTGGGTCAATACACGGATTGGATCGGAAACCTTCTGCTGGGCCGCAGCCAGCAGTCCATCCACTACAAAATGCCTGTGTATGAGTTAATAGTAGACAGCCTGGCGGTGACCGGCCCCATGGCACTGATCGCCATGCTGTTCGCCCTTGTCATTTCACTGCCCCTGGGAATCTATGCCGCCCGGCATCAGAACCAGACCGGCGATGTGACGGTTATGTTCGGCACCCAGCTCGGGCTTGCCACACCGGAGTTCTGGTTCGGTATACTGCTGACCTTGCTGTTCTCGGTTCAGCTGGGCTGGTTTTCAGCCGGCGGTTTCCCGGGTTGGAGCAAGGATTTCTGGGGATCAGTCAAAGCGTTATTGCTGCCGGCCTTTGCCCTGGGTGTTATCCGGGCCTCTATCCTGACGCGTCTGACGCGCTCCTCCATGCTTGAGGTTTTACGCGAAGATTATGTGCGCACAGCGCGTGCCAAGGGCCTCAGGGAACGAACGGTGATTTATGTGCATGCGCTGCGCAACGCGCTCGTTCCTATCCTGACCATTATGGGGCTTCAACTGGGCCAGCTTCTGGCCGGTGCGATTATTATTGAAAACGTCTATTTTCTACCCGGTATGGGAAGGCTTGTGTTCAACGCCATTGGCCAGCGCGATCTGCCGGTAGTCAGAGATATTGTAATGTTTATGGCGGCAGCTGTAGTGTTGGTAAATTTCATCGTCGACATGACCTACGCCTCGGTTGATCCGCGGATTCGAATCAAATAATGAAACGCTTTTTTAACAATAAAAACTTCACTGTCGGGTTCATCTTGACGTCTATCGTTGTCATTGCAGCGCTCCTGAGCCTGCTGTGGACACCCTATGACGGTAACAGGATGAACGCACGCGCCCGGCTTCATGGCCCATCATTGAGCCATCCACTGGGCACCGATCATTACGGCCGCGATACCCTCTCCCGCATAATGGTGGGGGCGGTAAACTCCATTATCGTCGGATTGGTCACGGTCGCCATCGGATTGAGTGTCGGTGTGGTTCTGGGGTTGATGTCGGCCTATTACGGCCGGTGGGTGGACGAGTCCATCATGCGCTTTTCCGATCTTTTATTCGGATTTCCGGCTGTACTGTCCGCCATTTTAATCACATCCATTCTGGGGCCGTCCATGGTCAACGCCATGCTGGCCATCGGAATCTTCTATATCCCGATATTTGCACGCCTGACCCGGGCGGTGTCCCTGAGCATCTGGGAACGAGAATTTATTGCTGCTGCCCGAGCCGGCGGCCTCAGCGAGTGGGCCATCACCTGGCGGCATGTGCTTCCTAATATCCTCTCTTCGTTGCTGATACAGGGGACTATTCAGTTTGCAGTGGCCATCCTGGCAGAGGCCGGACTCAGCTATCTGGGACTGGGAACCCAGCCGCCCCATGCGTCCTGGGGCCGGATGCTGAACGACGCCCAGACGTATATGAACCTTTCGCCCTGGATTGCGATCTTTCCGGGTTTGGCCATCGCCTGGGCCGTTTTGGGTTTTAATTTACTGGGAGATGGATTGCGCGATACGCTGGATCCGAAGATGGTGAGGGTGAGATAACCATTGAAATGACTAATGAATATTGAATAATGAAGAATTAATGAATTCTGTCGATTTAAAAAAGAGTTAGGACAACTAAAAATTCAATTGCAGAGCGAAGCGACCACGCCAAAGCGTGGTTGGACGTTCAATGTTGGACGTTCGATGTTCAGTCTTTCATCTTTTCGATTAACGCATTTAGGAAGCAGAGATACTAATGATTTCGGATGATATTATAAACACAGTAATTGATGCGGTTGACTCTGAGGAATTGATCAAATTAACCTCGGACCTGGTAAAAATCAACTCCGTCTGGGACCCGGTGGCCGGGACCAGCGAGCAGCCGGCGGCGGAATATGTTTTCAAGTGGACCCGGGAGCAGGGATTCGAAGCGATCATGGAGGAGGTCGCCCCCGGTCGACCGAATGTGATTGTCTCCTGGCCGGCCGGTGCCGGCAACCGCAAGTTGATGTTTGAAGGACATACCGATGTGGTCACAGCGGGTGATGAATCGGTCTGGCAGTATGATCCTTTCGCAGCTGAAATCGTCGGACGGCGCATGTACGGTAGAGGAACCAATGACACCAAAGGCAATCTGGCAGCCATGCTGATTGCGATGGCGGCCTTGAAACGTTGCGGTATCAAACTTTCCGGGACCATCATCGGCGGCGTGCTGTGCGATGAAGAAGATCAGATGCTGGGCGTCAGAGATTTTATTACAAGCGGCCATGCCGACACCATTACCGGTGCCGTTATCTGTGAACCGCAGGATGGGTTGATCTGCACCACCCAGAAAGGTGCGCTGCGGGCCCGGTTTACCATCGCCGGTCGCATGAGCCATGGTGCCATGCCGCTTTCCGGTCTAAATACCGCCCCGGCCGTGGCAAAATTGATAAGCGCTTTACATGAACTGGAATACAAAGCTGTAAATCACCCCGGCCGGGATGAACACCTGGGGTGGCCCAGCTTCACCCCGACCGTTATCCAGGCCCCGGCCAGCGGTGTGCCTCAACTCAATGTGATGCCCGGCGAGGCTCGAATTTTAGTTGATATCCGGACCATTCCCGGTCAATCCCATCCGGACATCATCAGTGATTTAGAGGCCATGGCGGTTGAAATCGAACAGCAGGTCCGCCAAGATTATCTTGAATTTGACAAATTGCTCGAGTTGGAACGCAACCACGATCTTCGCGTCCAAGTAGAAATTTTAACCGACCGGCCCTGCACCCTGACGGATCAAAAGGATCCGGTAGTTCTGGCAGCCGATTGGGCCACCCGGCAACTGACTGATGAGGTTCCCACCTACGCCGGTGTTCCCGGTGCCACGGACGGCACATTTTTATGGGCCTTAAAAAATATCCCCATCGTAACGATGGGTGCCGGTGACCGTCAGGTGCCGCACCAGGTTGACGAATGGGTGGATCTGGACCAACTGGTCGAAACCGCCAAAATTTATGCCTTAACGGCACTTCATTATTTAGACCCTGACCCGGTTCAACCAGAAAACAAAAAAATTTAATAGTTTGATACTATCGCCGCCGTCAAGAGGACCTGTGCGCCTCTAGCGCATTGGGTTTCGTCATTTTCTTCCGGAAAATGACGAACAAAAAAATCCTGAAGATCCGGTAAATCCTGTCAAAAAAAGCTTTTAAATAAGATAAGAATCCAATTCCTAATCTGGCACCGAAAACGTAAAAAGGCAATTTGCCATAGTATGAACGACAAGCTGCTGGAAATAGAAAACCTCAACGTCCATTTCCATACCCCGGAAGGTGTTGCCCGGGCGGTGGACGGCGTTAGTTTTCACCTGGATGCAGGTGAAACCATTGGGCTGGTGGGTGAATCGGGTTGCGGTAAAAGTGTCACCTCACTGAGTATCCTGGGATTGATCCCTTCACCGCCGGGCGAAATCGAGTCGGGGAAAATCAAGTTTGACGGCCATAATTTGTTAGACTTTGAGGCCGAACGTCTGCGTAAAATTCGGGGCCATGAAATCTCGATGATATTCCAGGAACCGATGACCTCTCTCAACCCGGTATTGCCGATCGGCCGCCAGGTGGCCGAGCCGTTAATGGTCCACCAGGGCCTGAGCAAGGCCGATGCGCTTAAAAAAGCCACCAGATGGCTAGACCACGTTAAGATACCGGCGGCGGCCAATCGTCTTAATGATTTTCCGCACCAGCTTTCAGGCGGAATGCGCCAGCGGGTGATGATCGCCATGGCCATGGTCTGCGGCCCAAAATTATTGATCGCCGACGAACCCACAACTGCCTTGGATGTCACCATCCAGGCCCAGATCCTGTCTTTGATGAATCGGCTCAAAGAAGAGTTGACAATGTCTTTGCTGTTGATCACACACGATTTGGGTGTCGTGGCCCAGATGGCTGCCAGAGTGGTGGTCATGTATGCCGGGCAGATTGTTGAAGAGGCCGGTGTCGGTGATATTTTTGACCATCCCTTTCATCCTTATACCCAGGGTCTTCTCAAATCCATGCCACGCATCGGAGACGGGCTTACCGAGGGTAAACGGCGATTGATTGAAATTCCCGGGATTGTACCGGTATTGACGGAAATCATTGAAGGCTGCAAGTTCGCCGATCGCTGTCCGTCTATGTTTGATGTTTGCCGTCAGACCCAGCCGCAGCTTGTGTCGATCAATGAAGGACACCGGGCTCGCTGCTGGCTGAAGGAATACCCGAATCGGAGAAAAAGCGATGTCTGAAGCACCGTTGCTCAATGTCGTTGACCTGGTTAAGCAATTCCCCCTGGGCGGCGGCATCCTTGCAAAACCACGAGCCTGGATCAAAGCGGTGGACGGTGTTTCATTCGCAGTCTCCCGGGGCGAAAGCTTTGGTCTGGTGGGAGAGTCCGGCTGTGGCAAAACAACTCTGGGTAGGCTTATTCTGCGGCTGATCGAACCCAGCGAGGGGCGGATTGAAATTGCCGGCCGGGATATAATCGCTTTGAGCCGGTCAGAAATGGGCGCCCTGCGCCGGAAAATACAAATTATTTTCCAGGATCCCTATTCAAGTCTTGATCCGAGAATGAAGGTTGAAGGCATTATTACCGAACCGCTAAGAGCAACCCAGAAACTGTCAAAAAAGCAACGGCGGGAGGTGGCGGCTGAACTATTGGAAAAAGTCGGCTTGCGCCGCATCGATCTGGACAAATATCCGCATGAATTTTCCGGCGGCCAGCGACAGCGAATCGGTATTGCACGCGCGCTTTGTGTCCGGCCGGAACTAATCGTGGCCGATGAACCGGTCAGCGCCCTTGATGTCTCCATTCAAGCCCAGGTAATCAACCTGATGGAGGATTTGAAGGAAGAATTCAATCTTTCGTACGTTTTCATTTCCCATGACCTCAGCGTTGTCCAGTACATCTGTGATCGGATCGCGGTGATGTATCTGGGCGGAATTGTTGAACTGGCCTCCACCAGAGATTTTAGTGTGTCAACCCGTCACCCTTACACCGAAGTCCTGCTCAAATCGGTCCCCTTGCCGGACCCCCATCGCAGAACCGAACCATTTGCCATGGAAGGAGATGTGCCTAACCCCATCGATCCACCAACGGGTTGTCCGTTTCATCCAAGATGCCACTACAAATTCGACCGTTGTTCACTTGAAAAGCCACCCCTGATAGAAGCCGCACCGGATCACCTGGTGGCCTGCTGGCTCAACGGGGGCCAGGGGCTGGGGATGAAAATTGAAGATTGAAGATTGAATAATGAATATTTAAGGAATTCTATCCATTATATTTTAATAAAAACGAGATACCTCAAAGGCAGAGAGGGCAGATTACGGAATGAATATAAATCGGAATGAGCGAAGCGAATACTACAAATCTTCATTCTTCAATTTTCAATTTTCAATTTAAACATGGGGGGCAGACCAATGAAAATAGCCGTAATTGGCGCCGGTGCCATGGGTAGCCTTTTTGGCGCCATGCTGGCAGGGGCCGACAACGAAGTTTGGCTCTATGACGTATGGCAAGAACACATCCAAACCATAAACCAGGAAGGCTTAAGCATTGAAAGGGAAGGCCGATCCCGTAAGGTTCGCCTCAATGCAACCACCGAACCGGAAAAAATTGGCCGGGCCGAACTGACTATCATATTCGTGAAATCAACCCAGACCCAAGCCGCGACTCAAACAGCTCTACAGATCGCCGGATCAGACGGGTCAGTCATGACCTTGCAAAACGGGATGGGCAATGCTGACATAATCGCAGAAGTTATCGAGCCGGATCGCATACTGGCCGGCACCACTTCCCATGGCGCCACCATGCTGGGTGCAGGCCGTATCCGGCATGCCGGCATCGGAGCGACAACGATAGGGACCTGGGCCGCAACCGGGCAGGGTCGACAGCTAGCCGGCCGGTTTGCCGGATTTTTCAGCCAGGCCGGCATCGAAACCGAGGCCGTCGATGAAGTGCGCAGCGTGGTCTGGAACAAGCTGTTAATCAACATCGGCATTAACGCCATCACTGCCTTAAGCGGTATCAAAAACGGCCAGATCCTTGATCTGGCAATTACGCGCGAATTAAGCCGAATCGCCGTTGAAGAAGCCATGGATGTTGCCCGGGCCCGGGATATTGCAATTAAGGAGGATGCGGTAGACATTGTGTTTAAGGTTGCTGAGGCCACCGCCGTCAACCGGTCGTCCATGGGCCAGGATGTCGATAACAAGCGGCAGACGGAAATCGCGGCAATCAATGGATTCATTGTCAGTGAAGCCAAAAAGCTGGGGATCGAAGCACCGGTTAACTTTGCCTTGACGGCACTGATAGAGACATTGGAAACCCATTACAGATAGTATTATGTAGATTGATATGGTGCTGCAGCCAATAGAATGCCTGAATATATAAATTACAAATATCAAAAAACAAATTCCAAACAAATTCCAATAACCAAAATTCAAAATCCCAAACATAGGAAATTCCGCGTTCATGACGCCCTGTTTTGGTCATTAATTATTGGTATTTGAGATTTACCCTTCGACTTGGCTCAGGGTGGTGAGCTTGTCGAACCATTTGATATTTGATGCTTGGAATTTGAAATTTTGTGTGGTTGAAGATGTCAATAACTCACTAAACTAAGTTAAGGAGGACTAAAATGGGTAACACTAAAGTAAGTGTCCTAGATGTAAAACAGGCAAAAGAAGAAGGACGCAAACTGACCATGTTGACCGCCTATGATTATCCTCTGGGGTTGATGGCCGCGGAATCCGGGGTGGACATCGTCCTGGTCGGAGATTCCCTGGGCATGGTGGTCATGGGTTTGAACGGAACCGTTGAAGTGACCATGGAGGATATGATCCACCACATCAAGGCGGTGGTGCGCGGCTGCCAAGGGCCTTTAATTGTGGGCGACATGCCGTTTATGAGTTACAACACCTCCATCCGGGAGGCCATCATAAACGCCGGCCGGTTGATGAAAGAAGGAGGCTGCGACGTCGTCAAACTGGAAGGCGGGGTTGACTTTGCAGCGACTATTGCAGCCATTGTCAAAGCCGGGATACCGGTCCAGGGGCATATCGGCCTGACACCTCAGACCGCCAGCGCTTTGGGCGGCTTCAAAATGCAGGGCAAGGATGCTGCCGCTGCCAAGCAAATCATCGATGATGCCAGGGCCCTGGAAGATGCCGGCGTGTTCTCAATGATCTTGGAAGCGGTACCGGCACCCCTTGGCAAACTGGTCGCCGAAGCGGTCAAGGTCCCGGTCATCGGCATCGGAGCGGGTCCGGATGTAGACGGCCAGGTACTCGTTTTTCATGATGTCGTCGGTCTTTTTGACCGGTTTGTACCGAAGTTTGTCAAACAATACACGAACGTCAGAAAAATTATTATTGCAGCCTTAAAAGAATACAACCAGGACGTTGCAGAAGGAACCTTCCCGGGACCGGAACATTCTTTCAAAATGCCGGACGAAGCCCTGGAACAGTTGAAAGAAATGATCAAAAAATGAGCTTCCCCCATCTATTTACATCGGGCAAGATTGGTCCATGTCACCTCAAAAACCGGATCATCATGCCCCTTTATCCCACCAAATATGCCAGGGACGGTAAAATAAATCCCAAGATGGTGGAGTTCTACCGCGCCCGTGCCGCGGGCGGCGTGGCCTTGATTGTTATGGATTGTCCCTGCCTGGATTATCCGCGGGCCTACAAAGGTTCCCATCAACTGCGTATTGACACGGCTGAACATGTGGCCGGCCTGAGAGCGCTGCTTGATGCCGTTAAATCCGAAGGCGCCCGGGTATTCATGCAGCTGAATTATCCGCGAGAAAGGACTGTCAAACAGCAGGTCCCCGGTGCCAAACAAAAAGGGGATATGTGGATCGCACCGATTGCAACCACCATGTCGATTGCGGAAGCTGATGATATACTGGAAATCATGGCCCGGGGCGCGGTTCAGGCCGGGGATATCGGCTATGACGGAGTTGAAATCCAGGCCAGCTACGGAGACCTGATCTCCCAGCTGCTGTCGCCGCTGTTAAATACCCGTACCGACGAGCTGGGCGGGAGTTTAAAAAATCGATCCCATTTTCTGATCCAATTGATTCAGCAGGTCAAAGGACTGACCGGAAAAGATTTTCCGCTGATGGTCAAACTGGTGTGCGATGAATTTGTGGACGGCGGCCTGGCAATTGAAGAGACCGTAAAGATTGCCGGGTGGGTGGAAAAGGCGGGGGCTGATGCGATTGTGGCCAACGCCGGCAACAAGCAAACCAAATACAGGACCATACCGCCGCTGGACAGTCCCTTCGCACCGCTGGCAGGTTTGGCCGCTCAAATTAAAGCCGTTGTGAATATACCTGTTGTTGCCATTGGAAAAATCAACCGGCCTGATGTCGCCGAAGATATCATCAGCCGGGGCCAGGCGGATTTTGTCGCCATGGCCCGGGCCCTGGTGGCGGATCCGGAGTTGCCCCGCAAGGCCGAATCCGGCCGGTTGGATGGGATTCGCCCCTGTGTCGCCTGCCTGGAAGATTGTGCCGGCAAAGGGGTCGAGGGTATTGGGCGATGCTGCACGGTCAATCCATTTGCCGGCCATGAATTTGACTGGCAGATAACACCGGCCCGGCAGAAGAAAAAAGTCCTGATCATTGGAGGGGGACCCGGCGGCGCCCAGGCAGCGCTGGTCGCAAGCCGGAGGGGCCATGAGGTGGAATTGTGGGAGCAGACGGAACTAATTGGCGGACAGATACAATTTGCACATCTCGCGCCATTTAAAGATGAAATGGCGGGCATTTTAACCTACCTTATTAAATGCCTTCAAAAATCGTCCGTGACGGTTCGCACCGCGCAGCAGGCAAACCATTCTAAAATTGCCGCCTTTGAGCCGGATGTGGCCATTGTCGCCACCGGCTCGCACCCGGGCCTGCCCCCCATTGCGGGAATCGATGCAAATTTCGTGGTTCAGGCCCGCGACCTTTACCTCACCGGTCCTCCCGCCGGCGACAGGGTCGTCATTATCGGCGGCGGTGATATTGGTTGCGAAACTGCCGACTGGCTTGCCGGTCCGGGCAAACATATCAGCGTGGTTGAAATAGCTCCGGCAGTGTTAGCCCGCATGCAGAAAATTCCGAAAGATCGTTTATTAGCAAGGCTTTCTGAAAAGAGAGTTCAACTTTATGTAGAAACCCGGGTGATTTCCATTGAAGAAAAGAAAGTCCGTCTAAAAAAGAAAGATGGTTCAGAGTTCATGCTGGAAGCAGATCTTGTTGTAATCGGCATCAATGCTCACCCGGAAGATAGTTTATATCATACATTGCGAGGCAAAGTTAAAGAAGTTATTGCCATAGGGGATGCTGCCGCTCCCGGAAATCTCGGTGCTGCGTTGAGAACCGCAACAGAAGTGGCATTGAACATCTGATACCTTATATGAAACTACACGAAGTTAAAAGCGAATCACGCTAAAGACGTGATCTAAAGACAGCAGAACCGCAGAATACTGAATATCGAACCGCAGAGTTTCTTTTTCGCCCTAAACGCCAACTGGAAATTTTAAATCCGAAAAAGTTTCAAGGGACTCACGTCCAATTTTTGATTGGCGGCGGTTAACTTGTCCTCACCGGAGATCACCGCCACCGCCTTCTGGGTATCTGTGCCATCGAAGTATTTCTCAGCGGCCTGCATCACCTTGCTGCGGGTCAGCGATAAGAGCTCGGTTTTAAACCGGATGCGCATTTCGTCGGATAAGGAGACAATTTGGCGGTAAAAGGCTTTTCTGGCTGCCGGCCCCGGCGGATCGGGTTTGTCTATTTCTGAGCAGACCTGCAACACGGCTTCATTGACATCTTCATCACTGAAGTTGCCGCAACGAATAAAGGCGGCGGCTTTGTCAAAAGCATTTAAGGTCGATATAATGTGGGGATCGCGATAAGAAGCGAAGCTGAACAGACCATCTTCCGGGCTGTACAGGGCAAAACCGCCGTAAGCCCCGCCCTTCTCACGGATTTCACGATGCAGGTACATGGATCTTAATATTTTGCTGATCACGGACAGGGCGGCGGCATCCTCATGTTCCATGCGCACGGTTTCAAAGGCCAGTGCGACGAATGACACGGCCGACGAGGTACTCCAACCTTCCCGAATGGATTCCGCTTCCAGCTTGATATCCGGATCAGAGAAACCATCGCCGGTTCCCTTATCGAAACCCTTTAAAATAGAGGCCAGATTCGGTAAACCTCCTGCAAGCGCTGCATCCTCACCAATCAGGGCCATTTTAAAATTATGGCGGGTGAACACGGCTTTACCGATAGCCGCTAAATCCGCAGCAAGACGGCCAAGTTTTTGCTCGTCTATATTATCGGATAATTGCTTGATCGTCTGCAACTGGTGCACCCCACTCCAGGTTTCCCCCAAGGCCCGGGTGGAGGAATAATTCCTGGAAGCCAGGGAGATGGCCAACCGGTGACCGTTGTGAACGACCATTGATTCAAGGCCGGCCCGATACTCGAGCAGCAGACTCTTTAAGCGGGACAGGTCGCTAAATTGATGCTGATGAAGCACTTCCCGGATGATATCAAACATCTGCTCCTGGTTTCGGAGTAGGCATTTACCGTTAAAGGAGATAAAGGGCACGCAATCTCCGGCAGTGTCGAATCGAGTCCGGGAATGAGTCGACAAGCCGATACCACCCGTATAGGTATCGATGCGGTGTGCCATGTCTGCATAATCGCGAATACTGGTGCCCATGCGTACAAGCGCATAGCAGAAAAAGGGAGTTAGCGGAATCAGGGCGCCGGATAGTGATCCGGTACCGGCTGCCGCGGCATAGTATACAATGCCGGAAGTTGCCTGATTATAAATGGTGGCTCGCAAAACACTTTCTGAGGCGCTTTCCTTGATTGCCGGAACCGACGGCGGTATGTCTTTGCGCTGCAGAGTGGGGAGACTGGAAACATCCTCTTCGGCCTCCTGCAAGCGCTGTAATGCTTCAGCATCCTGTTTGATTTGATCAATATCTGTGGGGGACAAATCTTTTTTGATGCGATCGAGCTCAACGCGCAGCCGTTGGTTCTGGTGTTCTTCCATCCCTTGATCCGGTACCAATGTTAAAAGAATGTGGTGCGGATTGTCCAGAAGATATTTATTTATTAGATTTTCAAAAAAAGAGCCCTTTTCCAGCTCACTCTGCAGCTTGGCCAGGTCTGCATCAAAATTTAGAACCTTAAGCGGGTCACCCCCGTGGAACCAGCTACCTGAAAAAGTCAGCAACAATTTGATGCCATAAGGATAGGGTGTATTGGTGATTTCTTTGCGATGAAATTCAATTTGATGAATGGCAGAATCGATCAGTTTTTTTTCAATACCGTTATCGACAAGGTCGGTTAACACATCAAAGATAATGGCTTTAATCTTATCGGCCGATGCTTGGTCGACGTCTTTTAGCCCGCTCACAAATAGGGTATCCCGGTTGTCAGCGTCGAAGCCGCAGCCATCGCACAGAGCGCTGCCAAGCCCTGAATCGATTAACGCTTTTCGCAGGGGCGAGGCAGAATTGCCTAACAGGATCTGTTCCAGCAAGGTCAGCGTCAGAATTTCAAATGAATCTTTGATATCGGCGGTCAGCCAGGCAACGCATACCTGGAATTTTTGAGTTGGATCTTCGTTTTTATTAAACGGATACGGAAAGGAAACGGATTGCGGGTGCTTCCAGCGGGGCTGGCAGGCAACATCCGTCTCAGGATCAATCCGTTCGAATTCCGTGAGCACCTTGGCTTCGATAAAAGCCAGATGATTTTTCAATGGCAGATTGCCGTAGGTGTAGAAAAAGGCATTGCTGGGGTGATAGTGCTGCCGGTGAAATTCTTTTAGTTGTTCATATGAGAGCGACGGAATTTCAGCCGGTTCTCCCCCCGAATTAAATCGATAGGTCGTCGATGGATAGAGCGCTTTTAAAATGGATCGTGCCATTACCTGATCCGGCGAGGACATGGCACCTTTCATTTCGTTGTAAACGACCCCTTTATAAATCAACTGGGGGACTTCCGGGTTTGGTCCTTCCGAATTATCCTCAATCTCCAGACGGTGTCCTTCCTGTTTAAAGCTAAGTCCATCAAGTTTTGGGAAAAAGGCAGCATCCAGATATACTTCCATCAAATTGTAGAAATCTTTCTGGTTCTGCGTTGCAAAAGGATACATGGTCCAATCCGAAGCGGTAAAAGCGTTCATAAAGGTGCTCAAGCTTCTTTTGAGCATTGAAAAAAACGGGTCACGCACCGGAAACTTCCGGGAACCGCACAACGCGGTGTGCTCAAGAATATGAGCGACTCCGGTGGAATTTTTGGGTATGGTTTTAAATGCAACGCTGAAGGTATTTTCGGCATCGCTGTTGCTGATGTGTATATGTTTAGTCCCGGTTGTTAAATGCTTCAGAGCATAGAAAACCGCTGAGATTTCGTTCAGTGATTCAACATGTTCGATGCGATAATCATATATCCGGTCACCGGCTTTGAGCCCCGGATTGGAAGAATCCACGATAGTTTCCATAGTCACCCCTCGTTTTTTTTTAAAAGCTTCCTGAATCATTGAACGACCAAAATTCCAAGCACCAAAACCCAAATATCAAACAAGTTCCAATTACCAATTTCCAATGACCCAAACAAGTTTTAACTGGCAGCAAGCCTTCGACCAGAGTTAAGGCCGATGGTGTGATGCCTTCAGTGTAAATTCAGACAGATTTATGCACATCAGTGGCATCGAATTGTTTTGATCCACTGAAATGGAATTTCTGTTTCGGATTCGAGTTTTGAAATTTGAGATTTGGAATTTATATGTCATTATTTTAGTATAAAACTATTCACTCTTGTCCAAAAACGGGTTTAGAATGAGTCATAAAGTGAGTAATAATACGAGTCATTGAAAAAAATCCTCCTTATATGTAGGGTGGTTGTTAA
>CACVKW010001016.1 GCA_902749685.1 Olavius sp. associated proteobacterium Delta 1
AGTGTACTGTTAGATATCCAGCATCAAGTATCAAGCATCCAGCATCTGCCCGGAAAAAGCAACGATCTCAGACATAACGGCCAGGCTAGATGACAAGAATTTATG
>CACVKW010001017.1 GCA_902749685.1 Olavius sp. associated proteobacterium Delta 1
AGCAGGATGAAGGGCGATGAGCGCATCCTGGGCCAGGGGGATTTCGTTGAGACCGTATTAAAAGCCGCCCAGGAGAATTTGGATCGAAAGTCTATGATCCGTGCTCTGGGGTA
>CACVKW010001018.1 GCA_902749685.1 Olavius sp. associated proteobacterium Delta 1
ACCTATTATAATTGTAATGCAGCCCGCTCTCCTGATCGAAGTATTGGCCGGCAAACCGCAGATTATTTGTAATCGAGGATGAAGCATCTACATCTGCTTTCCCAAAGGAAAAGTATTTGACAGACCATACGACAGCACCATTAACTGCAGTCAACTTCTGAGGAGTTCCCAGGTGGTCATTTTGGTAGAAGTAATATTGACCGCCCACCTTCA
>CACVKW010001019.1 GCA_902749685.1 Olavius sp. associated proteobacterium Delta 1
AAATTAACAACCACCCTACATACAAGGAGGATTTTTTTCAATGACTCGTTTTACAACTCATTATATGACTCATTCTAAACTCGTTTTTGGACAAGAGTGA
>CACVKW010001020.1 GCA_902749685.1 Olavius sp. associated proteobacterium Delta 1
CATAAATTCTTGTCATCTAGCCTGGCCGTTATGTCTGAGATCGTTGCTTTTTCCGGGCTGATGCTGGATGCTTGATACTCGATGCTGGATATCTAACAGGACACTATCGGTTAATTTCAACGACATCCAGTATCCAGAAACCAGAATCCAGGATCAGTCAATACTTTCAATGGTCTTCATTGCAGCGGCTAAGTTGGATTTCAAAATTTTA
>CACVKW010001021.1 GCA_902749685.1 Olavius sp. associated proteobacterium Delta 1
ACCGATAGTGTCCTGAGAGATATCCAGCATCGAGTATCAAGCATCCAGCATCAGCCCGGAAAAAGCAACGATCTCAGGCATAACGGCCAGGCTAGATGATAAGAATTTATGCAATG
>CACVKW010001022.1 GCA_902749685.1 Olavius sp. associated proteobacterium Delta 1
ACAACCACCCTACATATAAGGAGGATTTTTTTCAATGACTCGTATTATTACTCACTTTATGACTCATTCTAAACCCGTTTTTGGACAAGAGTGATAAAATATATAGTTTTGTTGTCAGGATTTATATAATAACCATCGACACCCCCGTCATGTGATCCATCGGTTATAAAATGTTCTCGCTCGTTGAAATTTAGTAATCCGAAGGTCACTTTAAGATATAGATGAATAAAGGCTTTAGCACGTGATTGATTTAAATATTCTAAATTATCTGCCTTACGATAATACCTTTGGGTCATATTTGCTGGAGCTTCTTGGATTATCGCATCTAGGATCTTTATCAGTATTTTGTATTTTGTCATTTTTCCACTTATTTTGAAAACTAAGTATAGGTATTTTGCAAATAACAAGTTGATCACCTGCGTAGCGAAGCGAAGTCAGGTGAATTAACGGGTTGACGGCGATTGTCACATTAATTATTTTCAAGGTAAGTAAAGAAGGGGGAAGATAAGGACTCATTGCTCAGAAGAAACGAACCATAGCTGGTTGTCTGT
>CACVKW010001023.1 GCA_902749685.1 Olavius sp. associated proteobacterium Delta 1
GACATCCAGTATCCAGCAACCAGAATCCAGGATCAGTCAATACTTTCAATGGTCTTCATTGCAGCAGCGAAGTTGGATTTCAAAATTTTATGCAACTATAGGGTTATCTCAAGGAAACCATGCGCTTCAGAAATTCATCCGGCGGGATAAAGTCAACCAGCCGCAGGTCATTCCGTTCTTATTCTCAGCACCTTTGAATCATCACAGTCTCAGTCAATCACATTGAGTGCGGGTTTGCCTTTTAGTTTCGCCACCACCTGGCGGACATCACCTAAACATCATTTGCCTTTGGGATTTTTAATTGAACACCGGCAACTTCCGCGCTTTTTTTCCATTTGGATCTTTTCCATTATGATGGATTTACCATTTTCCCGATAATCCTGAAGAATATCATCAACCGAGTATCCAAAACAGTAACAAACTAAATCATCCACAATATCTATCCTTTCAATCTTTATGATTCACTATATTAAAGCTGCCAGGAACCGATTGGCTGAGATAGCTCTCACACCATTTAGGTAACTGTCGACTCCATTTTGCTTAACGACTTGATAGGAAAATGGAATTTTCAAATCTAACCGGTTCCTGGTCGGTTTCCGACCAATCCCATAGATTTTGATGTTGCCAATACAATGTTAAAATTGTATCACAAAATCTGCTGACCTCACGCGTACAGCCGAAAAATTATTCGGTTTACTTTGATTTTCAAATTCAGTAGTTTAAACATAATCATATTTGAAAAAAATGGATACCTGAATTTTTAAGCCACAATCATCGCCCCAAGTTATTTTCGGTAATTTGTTCTGAAACGTTGCCGTGAGTTATTTGCGTGCAAAATTCAGGTATTACATAAAACGATCCGGAGTCGAACCGATGAGTTTGTTGAGGAGATGATGTTATATGAGCCGTATTGAAACTCATAACCTTGTCAAAGAGTGGGGCAAGGTTCGAGCTGTTGATGGTGTTTCCTTCCATGTTGCCAAAGGAACCCTGACGGTTTTGCTGGGCCCCTCCGGCTGCGGCAAATCGACTATTCTCCGTATGATCGCCGGATTGGAGGAGGTGACGACCGGACAAATTACAATTGGCGGGCAAGATATCACCTACAAGGATGCGGCCAAGCGGGGAGTTTCGATGGTCTTCCAGTCTTACGCGCTGTTTCCGCATTTGAATGTTCGCGAGAATATCCTCTTTGGCCTTAAAGTGCGCGGCGTTCCTACGGCCGAAAGACGAAAACGCTTGAACGGGGTGGCCAAAATGGTCGGGCTCGAAGGGCTGCTGCTTCGCAAACCTGCCAACCTCTCGGGTGGACAACGGCAACGGGTGGCATTGGCCAGGTCCATTGTATCCCAGCAGCCGGTTTGCCTAATGGACGAGCCGCTATCAAATCTGGACGCCAAACTGCGCAACGAAATGCGCGACGAGATTCGCGCCCTGCAACAAAAGCTCGGCCTTACCATGATTTATGTAACCCACGATCAGATCGAGGCCATGACGATGGCCGATCAGGTCGTGTTGTTGCAAAGCGGGCGCATCGAACAAATCGGGGCCCCTCACGAGCTGTACGAACACCCCGAAACCGCATTCGCGGCCCACTTTATCGGATCCCCTCCCATGAATCTCATACGGCTTGACCTGGTTGAAGACCGGACGGCGCTATCTGCCGCAGGCGGCCAAATCGCGGTCCCGCAAGGGAGCCGGGGCTGGTCCGTCGGTGTCCGACCCGAAAAAATCAAATTAAGCGAACGAGGCTTGACGGCCAGGGTTGGTGCGATTGATTTCTTGGGGGCTGAAACGATTATCCGTCTTGTATATGGGGAGCAGACCCTGCTCGCCAAAATAAATGGACGGGCCAAAATCGCACCGGGTGATCAGCTTACGGTCAGTTGGTCTCCTGACGCGGCACACCTGTTCAATGAAAAAGGGATAAGGGAGGGCGGTTAGGCGTGTCCGGATTCAGATTGTGCGAGCCGGAACCGAGGGTTCGGTTCCGTGCGAGGCGAAACAACAACTCAAACAAAATGGAGGTGGAAAAAATGTTGCGTAAACTAAAAATTTTACTTTTGATCGTCGCAGTTATGGCCTGTTTGGTCGCGACACCCATGGCTGGAGCCAAAACAGAACTGACCATGTATTATCCGGTTGCCGTTGGGGGTCCATTGACGAAAATTGTGGATAGCATGGTTGCTGATTTTATGAAAGAGAATCCGGACATCAAAGTGAACGCTATTTACGCCGGTAACTACAACGATGCCCGGATCAAGGCCTTTGCAGCGCTGAAAAGTGGTAAGCCGGCCCAGCTGTCGGTAATGTTTTCCATCGATATTTACGAATTGATCGAGCAGGATGCGATTATTGCCTTTGATGATGTCGTCGAAACCCCGCAAGAAAAGGCCTGGCTGGACTCATTCTACCCGACACTAATGGAAAACGGCCGGACCGCCGGCAAAACCTGGGGCATTCCGTTTCAACGCTCAACTATCGTTATGTACTACAACAAGGATGCTTTCAAGGCGGCCGGTATCGACCCGAACAAGCCGCCGGAGACGTGGGAACAGCTGATCGCCGTCGGCAAAAAGCTCACCAAAGCGGACGGATCCCAGTGGGGCGCGATGATTCCATCAACCGGTTATCCCTACTGGATGTTCGGCGCGTTGACGATGCAAAACGGCCAGGTTCTGATGAACGATGCTGGAAACGAAACTTACTTCGACAGCCCCGCCGTTGTCGAGGCCTTGCAATTCTGGCGGGATTTAGGCGCAAAACACAAGATTATGCCCGCGGATACCATCGAATGGGGCACGCTGCGCCAAAATTTCCTTGAGGGAAAAACCGCCATCATGTGGCATTCTACCGGAAATCTGACAATTGTTAAGAAAAAGGCCAAGTTCGACTTCGGCGTTGCCATGCTGCCGGCCAGCAAACGGCGCGGTACACCGACCGGCGGCGGCAATTTTTACATTTTTAAAAAAACGTCTGCTGAAGAACGCAAGGCGGCCATGCGGCTGATCAAGTTCATGACCAGTCCCGAGCGTTCAGCCGAATGGTCGATGAAGACCGGGTACATGGGTATCAGCCAGGCGGCGTATGAAACCGGCAAATTGAAAGCGTATATTGAGGGCTTCCCGTACGCCGCTGTGGCCCGGGACCAGCTTAAATTTGCCACCGCCGAATTGTCGACCTACCAGACCGGCCGAATTCGCAAAGCCCTGGACGATGCCATTCAAGCCGCTCTGACCGGTGCGAAATCTCCCGCGACCTCTCTTAAAGAGGCGCAGTCCCTGTCCGAACGACTGCTGAAGCAGTATCGATAAGATAGTATGAGACTCCATTATTTGATGTCTCGATTTCGACCACAATTACCATTTCGAAAGCCGGATCTGATTTTAACAGCGAACCGCAGAATATTGAATATCGAACCGCAGAATTTCGAAGGGAGGTATGGCTACGCTCTTTCTATTTTTTCGCTGAAATCGATAGAATCCCTTACTTCGACATTCGATATTCATTATTCGATATTCGCTTTTTTAGAGTCTCTCTTTCGATTTTACTGGCCGCTCCGCGGCCAGAGGCGGGGCTGAAATCTGATAATAAGGGGGAGCGGAAGTCATCTGCTCCCCGCCCCCCTTTCCGGTTTGCTGCGTTTATTAAGGTATATAAGCGATGTCACGCAACATCATGAGGCACGTATATGGCTGGTTATTATTGACACCGGCCGCGATTCTATTAATCGCTTTTACCCACTATCCAACCATCGCCACCGTATTCGACAGCCTATTTTCCAAAGGAACGGCTATCCGGCCATCCCGCTTCGTGGGGTTGGCAAACTATGAAATGTTGATTGACGACCCCATTTTCTGGAAAGTTCTCACCAACAATGCCTGGTTCGCAATGGGCACTATCCCGACCTCGATTATTCTGGCCATCGCTATGGCTCTATTGGTCAACCGGGCCATACCGGGCCGTTCTCTGGTCCGCATGGCCTATTTTACCCCGACCATTCTGCCAATGATTGCCGTTGCCAATATCTGGTTATTCTTCTACACGCCGGATATCGGTCTTATAGACCAGGCGACAAGCTGGTTCGGGATCGGTGGCCATAATTGGCTGGGGAATCCAGCTACCGTATTGCCGGCCATCATCGTCATGACGATCTGGAAGGAGGCCGGGTTTTTCATGATCTTCTATCTGGCGGCGCTACAGAACATCCCACCGGAACTGGAGGAAGCTGCCAGGCTGGAAGGTTCGACACGTTGGTACTATTTCCGCAGGATATTGTTCCCGCTTTTGATGCCGACAACGCTGTTCGTGATGATCAACGCGGTGCTTAACTCTTTTAAATTGGTAGATCATTTATTTGTGCTCACCAAGGGCGGGCCTGATAACGCCAGCAACCTGCTGCTTTATTATATTTTTGAAAGTGCCTTTTCTTATTTTGACACCAATTACGCTGCGACCCTGACCGTCATTCTGCTCGGTCTTTTAGCCGTGATGGCGCTCATGCAGTTTTACGTCCTGGACAAACGGGTCCATTATCGATGAAAACATTCCGTTTCTCATTTTTTAATTTTCAAAACGTTCTGGAGACAGGTGCAGCCTGGTTTCTGGCCCTGTTATGGATTGCGCCGTTGGCATATGCATTTTGGGCGGCATTTCATCCCAGTCAATACGCGGTGCATTTCGACATTTTTGCACCGCTTACCCTTGACAATTTGCGCGAAGCCCTGTCTCAGGCACCGTTTCTGCGCTATGCCTTCAACACGTTCATCCTGGTCACTACAATTCTTTTGGCGCAACTGGTACTGTGCACGCTGGCAGCTTATGCCTTTGCCCGCTACCGGTTCTTCGGCAGCGATCTAGCCTTTGCCCTGGTTTTAGTTCAATTGATGATTACGCCGGAAATCCTGATCGTTGAAAACTATGGGACCCTGGCCCGGTTCGACCTCATCGACACCATTCTCGGGATCGGCCTCCCATACATGGCCAGCGCCTTTGGCATCTTCCTGCTGCGTCAGGCCTTTAAATCGACGCCAAAGGAACTCGAGGAAGCGGCCCGTCTTGAAGGCTGCGGGGTCTTCGGTGTGTTATGGCGGGTCTATGTACCATTGGCTCGCCCGACCTATATCGCCTATGCCCTCGTTTCAATAAGCCACCATTGGAACAATTTTCTATGGCCCCTGGTTGTAACCAACTCGGTGGAAACTCGCCCGTTAACTGTCGGACTTGGCATTTTCGGAGCCCCGGAATCCGGCGTTGATTGGTCAATCATTTCTGCGGCAACGTTGATGTCAGTTGCCCCCCTTCTGATTGCCTTCCTGTTGTTTCAAAGGCAATTCGTGCAATCCTTTATGCACGCGGGCATTAAATAAAATTCGGTTGCATCTAATCTTTGAAAAAATCGATAATCTGTCAAATTTAAAAATCTGGCCGCGTATTTCTAAAAGGGTGGACAATGATCAAAAAAATCATCTCAGGAGGCCAGCCCGGTGTTGAGATAGCTGCCCTTGATGCCGCCATAAGGCTGGACATACCCCATGCAGGGTGGTGCTACAAGGACAGAAAAATAGATGGTGGTATCCTGGCAAAGAAGTACAACGTTAAAGAAATTGACAATCCCAGTTATTTTCAAAGACTGGAGAAAAATATTGTGGATTCCGAAGGTACTGTTGTCCTTAGCTATGGGCAGCTTGTGATCGGCTCGAGGGCGGTTAGAGAAATAGCTGAGAAGAACGACAAACCTTACTTGAATGTCAACCTGAGCAAACATCCTCTGGATCACGCCATCGCTTTAACTCGCAAATGGATGACCAAACATGAGATAAGTGCAATCTATTTCACGGGCACAAAAACGGGTGGTGGACTTAGCCCAAATGTGTATGACGAGGTGATCCAGGTAATCGAGGGTATCTGTGGGGTAGCAAGGGAGCAGTTCCTCGGTTTTGAGGAGCAGGATAAGGATACCTCGATGTGATGACGGGTATGGGCAGGAACCCACACGGCAGGGAGCGCTGGCACAACCCGAATGCCGCTGTTGGATTTAACTGTCAGCACCCCTTTTGGCTGTCCAGGCCGATTGGGTATCTTGGTAGCCAATGCGAATTTTGGGGTTTTCATTCCGCATTCCGAATTCCCACTTCGACTCGACTGAGCTTGTCCCAGGCCGCATTCTGTCCTCTGTCATCCGCCATCTGTCTTCAAATTGGTTTTACACACCGATGACCTATTGATCATCCGAGGGTGAAGAAGGCGTCGAAGATTCTTCTGCATTTTCACACGCTTTACGAACTGCATCGGTCAGCCGGTTATGAAAGCCATAGCTGTCGATAAATTGGCGTAAAATGTTGGACAGTTTATTTTCCATCTCAGTTATAAAGACCTCTGGTTTCATGGTGGACGATTTCAATGCTGGCTGTACCAAATTAACAATTTTTTTCCGCATTTTCATCTTGTCGGTCTTGCTAACCCGGGGAATCGAAAGAAGTTCGTTGTCAAAAAGCTGGATGACTTTCTGGATATCTCTATTTCTTAGCTTGGCCATGTTATCCTCATTTGTCTACCAATTGGAAAGAAAGGGATCAAAGATTGAACAGTGAATTAAGACGATCGAACTTTGTCTGCAATATTCGATTCGTTGCCAATTTCGGTTATACTGATAAGCAGGTGGTATAAAGCCCTCGTATTCAATACGACACGGTCTACTCATAAGAAACCCATAAACAATGCATCATATGCTTGTCAACAAATATTCATTTTTCAAGGGGCTGTTGCCTGAATCGATATTATATGAAGGCAAACTGTAATTGAGACTTAAGCGAGGAATTTCCTTGGCCGCGGCGCGCTATGATGGGAGGGGCAATGGAATCATTGCCATTAATGGCAAATAGAAAAAGCCGCATAACTTTGACCATGCGTGTCGACATATTGCATTTCCACTGCCATTTCGGTGCAATGGCGCATCACGCCCGCTATCATTACCGCGACTTCTGAAGATGAGCAACTTTTGAGCTGTGAGTAGATACAGGCGGCGCCTTTTTCCACGTGCCAGTAGATCATGATCCCCCGGCCGCCATATCGGACGTACCATTCGGTTAACAGATTCTGATTCCATGCACCAAATTGCTTTGCAAAGTAATATTCCGCTAAACGCTTCAAACACGCACAGTTCGTATGCAATCCGGTTAATCCTTTCCCGGCCGTTGCCGTCCATTTCAAAGACAAGCTCTCGCCAGGCGACCGGGATTACCGGTACATTTCTTAACGGAAACGATACCTGGTCATCCCTGAAACCCGAACAGCCGGAAATTGACAAAGAATATGCGCCCGCACCGATGACGGTCGCTCTGATTTTATTCGGCAGTTCTACGACGGTTGCTGCTAATTCAGAAGTCAGCCGTTTTATTTTGTCGGCCAAAACGTGGCCGATATCGCTAAAATTGATTTTGGCGTTTATCAACCGCGCAATCCCAAGGCAAGCGCCTATTACCGTATTGACTGCCGAAGTAGTTAACGGAATACCGCATCCCGCAGATGATTTATCTAAGTCATCTGTTTAATTCCCATGAAAAACGAGCGATTTAACAGTCACCGGATATACCTGATCTCCTACCAGAGGTTCACCAATATCGATCCAGTCGCCTTCTTTCAGTTTCAACTCGTCGAGGGCCAAAAGGTTCGTCTTTAAATCCGTTTCCCGCCGAATAACGTTTCCCACACTGCACGCAATGTCGGTTTCGAAAATCAAAATTACCGGCAGGTTATTTTCAATTGTGTTGGCAAGTGCCGTTTCAATCGATTGGGCAAATAATTCCAGCTGAGGATAAGAAACCCTGACAGGATCCTTAAAATATAATGCAAGAATTTCTTCACCTTCGTCCTGATCAAATCTTTGAAAAGAGGTATTTATTTGGGATACGACGTGTTCGATACTTAACTTGGATTGATCGACATCCACCCGGATTACCGGTACATTTCTTAACGGAAACGATACCTGGTCATCCTTAAAGCCCGAACACCCGGAAATTGATAAAGAATAAGCGCCCGCACCGATGACGGTCGCCCTGATTTTATCCGGCAGTTCTATGACGGGTGCGGTTAATTCAGATGCCAGCATGTTTATTTTGTCGGCTAAAATGTGACCGATATCGCTAAAATTGTTCAACCCGCCATACATCAGTTCCGCCACGCCTCCCGAAAACGCATATTCATCAATGCGGCTGGGAAAATCCAGGTCAGCGGTCAGCATCAGCTGCCGGGCAAGAGCGGAACTTGCGGGCCCCGTAATGGCTTCCAACAGTATTTCAGCAAACTTGGCGGCTATTGATTCGATTTCCGCTTTAGAGATTGAATCTCCGATATCATACCTTAACCCGAGGTGCTCCATTACCGTTGCCGCCGGCTGGTCGATCCGCCAGATTGTGCCTTTCGAATCGACGCCCAGCAACCGCCCCCCGACAGAAACACAGCTGGTCGACAACGTCTCCCCATTGCGGGATATGGCAATGTTTGAGGTTCCCCCGCCGATATCACAGGACAATATGGTTTTGTTATTAGCCTTTGAGCGGGCCACCGCCCCCGAACCCATGGCCGCAATTAAGCTCTCGAAATTAGGCCCGGCAGTCGCCGCCACGAATTTTCCGGCGTCATTGGACAGCGCTTCGGCGATTTGCCTGGCATTTTGTTTGCGGGCAGACTCGCCCGTAACAATAACCGCACCGGTTTGAATATCGGCCGGATCGATGCCGGCATGCTTATATTCTTGTCTAAAAAATTCCGTCAATCGTACGATATCGATGGTATTGTCATCCAATAAAGGGGTCTGGACAATACTGCCCTGATAGATAATGTGTCTTTCCTCGATGTTGAAACGCCGGCTAACCGACCGCTCATCTCTTTTCAGTAGCAGTTTCGAAAAAACCAGATGGCTGGTTGAGCTTCCGACATCGACCCCAACAGATAGTATTTCTAGTTCGTTTATTTCCATGTGTGCATGAGGTTCCCCGTTCAGAGGTTTCCTGCTTCGCCTTTCAGGCGTCCCGCTTCGCAAAAGCTTCGACGGGACAAAACGAAGGACAAGCAGGGTATAGGGTATAAAGTTTAGGGTTAAGGGAAAAGCGAACCGCAGAATATCGAATCCTCCGCCGGAGGAGGATTCGATATTCTGCGGTTCTGCGGTTCGCTGTTCCTCAAACCTATTTAGTCCCATCCCCAAGTCCGATTCGCACCCGCTTGCGGGGCCCGCCTGCCCCGCCGGGTCGCCAGTCCTTGGGCGCACGGATCTCTTCTAACAAGTGCAATTTATTCTGCCGCTTGAGCCGGAAATAAATCATGGCCCAGGCACAGGGCGTATCCAGACCGACTTCGCAGCTGCCGTTGTGCGATCCGCCGCACGGGCCGTTGAAAAGGCCCTTGGCACATCGGGCCACCGGGCAAATACCACCGGTAAAGTTCAGCACACAATCACCGCATCCCCGGCACATTTCGGCCCAGATTCCCGGCTTGGCCGAGGCCCCCAGAAAGGTTGTGTTAAGCGCTGAAATCACGGGCAGCGGGTCAAAGGCATCTCCCAGGGTTTGCACACCGGCACCGCAGGCCAGAGACAGGATGGCATCTGTTCCTTCTGGTATGGTGTGATAATCAGTAACCAGGTCTTCCTCGCACTGCCTGAGAATCGAGTCCACCACAAATTTAGGCGGAGTGTCCTCATAATGCCGGATTTGAGAAAGTTCGTGTCTCAGCTGTTCAGCCTCTCTCTCGCCGCCGGATAAACAAACGGTCACACAGCTGCCGCAACCCAGGACCAGCACCTGTTTATATTCTTTAATGGCAGACACGATTTCTGCCAGTGGTTTTAAATCGCCAACAATCATTTGTCCCCCATTTATTTTTTTGCCTTGCGCGAGGCTATAAGTGGCAGTCTCGATGCGGCCTGCCGCTGCTGATGCTGCGGGCAAAGTGCCTCAGTGGTTGAATTCAATTTGCCGGCCAAATTTTGCTCGTACAGGGTTGAATAAAGCGGCTCACCGCACACCTGGCAATGAACCAGATCCAGCGTGACCACATCATCCCACTGCCCGACCAATAGATGCTGAAATTCGATGGCCTCCTGCGGACATATCCGCCAGCATTGACCGCAGCGGGCGCATTTGGTCATATTGTGCCTGAGTGTTCGCCTGCCGTCCCGATCGTTAAAATCCAGGGCCGAAGCCGGACAATTTTCCACACAGGACAAGCAACCATTGCATTTTTCATTAACTACAAAATAAGGCATAACGTTTCACCGTGATAATTTAGTGGATTTTATAATCATACGGTTAAAAATTCGAAAAACGAATTTCGAAATCCGAAACAATATTAAAATACGAATTTTCAAAATTCAAAAGAAAAGTTCGGGGCGGTTTTTTAACATTAGAATCTTAGTTGTGAACTCCTTGCATTTTATGAAATCCGCCTCAAGCGGATCGCCACTAAGACACAAAGTCACAAAGATAAATATAAGCCAAAGGTTTCACTTCGTGTCTTACTTAGTGCCTTTGTGGCAATTTATTCCCCGCCTCAGGCGGATTTCGTATTTCGAGCTTAGTCTTGCGGATTTCCCCGTCTCAATCATGATGGTTAATAAGACTAGGATGGGCCACTGTCCTCCATACCATAAAAAGGTTCGAAAGGAAGTGAGACGGGGCCTAGCCTCCTCCCACGAGCAGCATAAACTTCACCTTATCCCCGTCTTGCAGAATCCGCTGTGAATACTCGTTTCTGGCCAGGAAGCCCTCATCATTGACCATTACCTGAATCGAAAGATCCAGCTGCCCTTTCTGGTCCAGCAGAATTTTACGTGCCGGCTGGCCCATGCGATTCACAATATGCGATACAACATCCGCTACGGTTCCGTCTGGCATATCTATCTGAGACGTTTTACCGAGTAATTTCGATAGTGTCGGCAACCCGATAGATTCTAGTTGAATTTTCATTGAATACCTCCACGCAAAGATGTTCATTAAGATGAACATTTTTCGACTTCGATCTTACCATTAACATTTATTTTGTCAAGTGAATTTTAATATAAGTTTGTAATCATTGGTTCTTATCTATTTCTACTGAAAATAAGAAATAAATAATTGTTCACTATAGTGAACAATAAGGCGGATCGAATATCGAACACCAGTTCCCGATGCCAGGCCGGGGCAAACTAAACTAACATAATTCCTGTCGTTTCGCATTGCAAGCTTGGCAATCACGGCAGAATCAGCTCATCAACAGCCACTTTATAATACCGCTAACCTTCAAGGCCGGTTAAATGTGCGAAAATTTCCTTGACTTCGACAAAGGCTTCAGATAGCTACTATATAGCTATTTAGAATGGACCCTAATTAAAATATGAGCATAAGTTGCTGAATATTATTCAAGCTACTGAAAATATCTAATATTCTCTATAGACCATTCTCAGCATTGTCATTATCTGTCCGTGGCGTTGGTTGCTGCGCGCACTTCCCATACAATAGTTACACTATTTTATTTAAAACCTGCTATCTTCATTGGAGGACAGCAGAAATCTCATACCAGAGGAGGGAACCATGAAACGTAGAATATTCTTGCTTGGAATTGTATTACTCGTAGGTTTCGCATGGTTAGTTGCCGGACCGGCTGCCTATGCCGCCGAGCCGATTGTGATCGGAGTGCCAACCTCATTAGGTTTTCTGGAAGGCAAAGAATCGCATAAGGCGGTTCAGATGGCGGTAAGCGAAATAAACGCCAACGGCGGTGTAATGGTCGGCGGAGAGAAGAGACCTTTTAAAGTCGTGGCCGCCGATCTTCGCGATGCCGCTGCGGGTGTTCCGGTGCCCGAGGCATTGCTGGGCTTAGAAAAGTTGATTCTGGAGCAAAAACCGATCGCGATCGTGGTCGGACCGTTTCGCTCCGAGGCTTTGCTGGCAGGGATGGATATTTTCGCCAAGTACAAAATGCCCATGTTGGGTACGGTAGCCATGAGCCCCGCGACCGAAGCTAAAATAAAAAAGGATCCCGAAAAATACAAATATGTTTTCCGGGTTTCCTTAAATGTAATCTACTGGGTCAAACTTTTGGCCGGGACCAACGCAACCCTCAAGCAGGAATTTGGTTTTGACAAAGTCTACATCATGAACCAGGATGTTGCCTGGGCCAGAGGAACGGCAGGCGGAATGGAGAAAAAAGTGTATCCGGGTTTGAAGATGGAAGTCGTCGGCCATGATCAATTCCCGACCGGTTTTTCCGATTTCTCCTCGGCCTTGATGAAAGCCAAAGGCAAAGGTGCCGGCGTGCTGTTTACCTGTTTTGATATGCCTGAAAGCGGTGTGCTGGTTAAACAGTGGAAAAGCCTCAGAGTTCCGGGACTGATTGCCGGATTTATTTCACCCATGGCCGGTGAGGCTGCCTGGGATACCTTTGACGGTAAAATCGGCGGGCTGATGAATGCCATATTTGAGTTGGGAAATATACCTTCCCAGAAATATGCCCCGGCCCGAAACTTCTACAATAAATACAAAAAAACTTACGGCAAGGGGATTCAGTCCGGCCACGGCCCGGCACCGTCATATGAATCGGTTTACATCCTGAAAGAGGCCATCGAGCGAGCCAACTCTTTGGATCCGGATGCTATTGTGGCTGAAATCGAAAAGACCGACAGAAAAGGCGTTATGGGACGCATCCGGTTTGATGAGGGCCACCAGGTTGTTTATGGCACTGACCCGGCTGAAACCGCTGTCGGCGCCTTTTTTCAATGGACCGATGACGGTAAAAGAAAGATTGTCTATCCGAAGAGCCTGGCGGAAGGTGAAATCGTCCTGCCATCATGGGTCAAAAAACGGTAGCACCCTAAATGAGCCAAAAGGTCTCATTTAGGAGTTAATGGCTATTAGTTATTTGGATTTAATGATGACGTCATTTCATTCGATTAACCATTAACAAATAACGAAAACACCCAACTGGCCTGCCCTCCTTTGCATTTTGGAAAGGAGGGCAGGTTTTTCTGGTTTTTTTCATGTTAGCAAATACTATCGTCTACGGTTTTGTGAACAGCGTCATCCTGATGCTGGTGGCACTGGGATTCAACCTGACCTTCGGCATCAGTGGCGTGGCCAATTTTGCCTACGGAGCCCTTTATATTTTGGGGGCTTTGCTCTGCTGGATTTTTTTTAACTCCCTGGGCCTACCCTATTTTCTGGCGGTCATACTGGCAGTGGCATTAACTGCTGCTGCCGGCGCACTGATGTACCGGTTTATTCTGCTTAGAATTAGAGGCATGCCCTTATCCGAAGTCATCGCCACCTTCGGCATCGGACTAGCCATCCTGGAGTTGCTCAAATACCTGGGATTTATCGGGTTTGAATACTCACTGCCCGTCTTCATTGACACCAGCATTGAATTCGGCCAGGTGATCATCGACATGCAGCGCGTATTTATCGTCGGCATCGGCATCGCCATGGCCGGTTTTCTCTGGTTTTTTACCCACCATACTCGCACCGGTCTGCGATTTAGAGGAATTGCCCAGGATGAAAGGACAGCGCTGAGTCTGGGAATTAACTCCGATCGGGTAGCAATGCTCAGTGTTTCCTTTGGTGCCGCATATGCTGCCATTGCAGCCATCGTCATATTACCTCTGGGAACCATTAACGTTGAGCAGGGCTACAGTATCCTGATCAACGCCCTGGCCGTTTGTATTGTCGGAGGCCTGGGGTCCACCGGTGGGGTTGTAGCAGCCTCTTTTTTAATTGGCTATGCCCAAACCTTTACCGTGACATATCTGGAAAGCCACTGGGTGATGCTGGTTCCGTTAATTGCAATTTTAGCCATCCTGGTGGTTAAGCCTTCGGGCCTGTTTGGTGTGCAAAAAGAGCTGGAAGAAAGAATATAGGGAATTCGGAATGTGGGATGCGGAAGTGGGAAATTAAAGAGCATAGCGCAGAGGGCATAGGGCATGGAGTAAAGGAACGAGTTTATTGAAGTCGGAAGTGGGACCCGTCGTCGTCCCTGAAGGGTGGGACTATGCCGCGGCAAGGATGCGGAAGTTGGAAAAAGGAAAGCTTAGATTCTCTTCTTCGTGCCTGGGTGTCTTGGTGGCAAAACTATTGCGCGAATTTAGGACGGAATATTGGATGTCATCCATTATCCAGTAACTAATTACCAATGACTAATAACTCCCAACTTGTTGGGTATCATATGGAAAAACGCAAAGAGAGAATAGACCGGGGCATCAAAGCCCGATCCAGCGATATTTTTGCATTATCCTCCTGGCGGGAGATGCTCTATTTAGCGGCCCCCCGTCTGCTGCCGATTGTGGGCTTGATCGTCTTGTCTTTGGCCCTGAGCCTCTACTGGCAGCGGGTTTTGCTATCTGTATGCATATTTGCGCTTCTGGCCATAAGCTGGGACATATTGGCCCAAACCGGAATGATCTCCCTGGGGCAGGCCCTGTTTTTCGGAACCGGTGCCTATCTGTCCGGTATCATGAACCATTACTGGGGATGGCCGCCCTTTATCACCATCCCCCTGGCAACCATCTTCGGCGGGCTGCTGTGCACCGCTTTTCTTATTCCGGTTTTAAGACTGCGCGGTATCTTTTTTTCGATGGTCACCCTGGTATTGCCACTGATGCTGGTGCGCATAATCGAGGCCACGCGCATTTTCGGGGGTACCGAAGGTCTCAGCGGCCTGTCCCCGCTGCCCTCGAGATGGGTAGAGATATATGTCCTGATCATCGTTCTGCTGTCGGCCCTGTTTGGATTCCGGCGCATGATGAATTCCGATTTTGGTCTGGTATTAAAAGGAATCAACGACAACGACCGTTCGGTGATGAACGCCGGTATCAACATCTACTGGTTTAAAATTCAGGCTTTATTTATCGCCAGTTCCATCGGCGCTTTTGCAGGCGCCTTTCTGACCCATGTGTATTTGTTTGTGGGCATGCCGGTTTTTGCGCTGGATTATTCTATACTGCCGATTGCATCGGCAGTCGTCGGTGGTATCGGTACCATGGCGGGCTCGATGCTGGGAGCTTTTATTCTGGTACCGCTGTCGGAAATTTTACGGGGACTGGGAGGTCTCAGAATAGTCCTTTACGGGTTGTTTCTCGTCATTTTCACAGTGGCAATACCGGAAGGCATTTTTCATTTTATCCAACGCAAATATCACCAGTTTGAAAGATGGGTGGAGGTTGAATAATGGGAGCATCACCTTTGCTCAAAGCATCAAAACTTTATAAAAATTTCGGGGGTGTACAGGCCATCCACGATTTGAACTTCGAGTTGGCTGAAGGGGAATTGATGGGACTGATTGGACCGAATGGTTCCGGTAAAACCACGGCCGTCAATCTGATTACCGGTTTTGTGAAGCCCACCGCAGGTACTATATTCTATCACGGTCGGGACATTACCGGTCAGGCACCCTATAAAATCGTCCGTTTGGGTATCGCCCGAACCTTTCAGATGGTCAAACCATTTTACCAGCTACCGGCTTATAAAAACATGATTATTCCCCTGTATTCGCCCCGGGTCAAACAGATGACCGGTGGTAAATACGGTGATCGGGATGCGGTAGCACTGGATCTGCTCGAAGAGGTCGGCTTTGAACGGGATGCCCACGTCGCCTACAAAACGGCCAGTGTGCTGCCCCAGGGCTATCTGAAACGATTGGAATTGGCCAAGGCAATCGCCCTCAATCCGGATCTGATCATTCTGGATGAACTGTTTTCAGGCTTGAGCCTGGCGGAGGTCGCCAGCATTGTTCCCATCATCGAGAAACTGCGCCAGGAAGGCAAATCCATTATCATGATCGAACACCGTTTGAAGGAACTATTCAGGATCGCCGATCGGATAGTTGTGCTCAACTTCGGAGAAAAAATTGCTGACGGCAAAGCCGCCGAGGTCATGGAAAGCGATTCCGTGAAAAAGGCCTATCTCGGAAGCGAATAGTATCGGAATGTGGAATGTAATAAGATATCTAAGGTGTAAGGTATAAAATTGAGTGAATATGATCAATCTCTAACCTTAAACCCTACATTTTAAGCCTTATACCCTTAATATCTTGCAAGTAATCATAATACGGATAAAGAATCGTGCTTGAAGTTAAAAACCTCATGGTTTTCTTTGAAAACGCCATCGCGCTGAACGACTTTAGCATGACTATCGATCAGGGTGAAATTATCGGTGTGATCGGTTCCAACAGCGCCGGTAAAACCACGTTGATGAACACGATTTCAGGTCTCATCATAGACATGAAGATCAAAGAGCAGCGCAAAGGCGGAGAGAGAATAACCATCTATGGTGAAATTCTCTTCCAGGGTGAAAACATTACCGATGTCCAGCCCTTTGAGCGAGTGAAAAAAGGCCTGGTTTTGTCCAGAGAGCGGCATCCTATTTTTGCGGAAAGCGATGTAGCAGAAAATCTGAAAATTGCCGGTCACCAGGTAAAGCGATCCGAATTGGCACAAAGGGTTGAGGAAGTTTACGCCATCTTCCCTGCCCTGAGACCATTAAAAAAACGTAAGGCCGGATTTTTAAGCGGTGGCGAACAGCAAATGCTGGCCATTGGGATGGCATTAATTCTTAAACCTGCTCTGTTGCTGCTTGATGAACCACTGCTGGGTTTAAGCCCCATGATGCAGACCATGCTGATCGAGGCCATCACGAATCTCAAGCAAGAATCCGGCATTACCATTATGATTACCGAACAATTTGCCAGGCCGGTATTGCCGATTATTGACCGTGGCTATGTTATGGAAAACGGCATGCTGGCATTAGCAGGAACCGGAGAAGAATTGATGGACAATCCCGAGATTAAATCTGCCTACTTTGGAATTTAAGCAATGATGCCGGAGCAAAATGGATATATCTAAGAGCATTTATGGCAATTTCGCGGAAACCGCTGAACGGCGTGGCAATCACACCGCCGTTTATTACCTTGGAACCCGATATTCCTATAGCAGAATCCGGACACTGGCCGATGGCTTTGCTTCAGCCCTGACCGATATGGGGATCACAGCCGGCCAGAGAGTCATGCTGTATATTCCCAACAGTATCCACTGGGTTGTCTCATGGCTTGGAATTCAAAAAATCCGTGCGATCGCAGTCCCTATCACACCCATATATACACCGCACGATATCAGCTACATCGCCAACGACAGCGAGGCCGAAGCCATTATCTGTGCCGACACCAATTTTGGCTACGTGACCGTTATTTTACCTGAAACAGGCATTAAAAAGGTCATCGTTGCCAGAATGGCTGACCTGCTGCCCTGGTGGAAACGTTTTTTCGGCCTTCTGTTCGATGTAATTCCCAGAGGAAAAATCGCTCTGGACCCAAACACCTATTCGTTTAGAAAACTGCTTTCCCGACCCAAAGATTCATCATTGCCTGTGGAGGATAGCGGCAAGAATGGCGATTCCATCGCCGAAATACTGTATACCGGCGGCACGACCAAATTTCCGAAAGGGGTGCCCTTTACCCATGATCTTTTTCTGGTCTCGGCCGACGAGCAGATCCGCATGAGCGAGCCGCTTATTCCGGTTGAGGACAATGTGATCATGGGCAACGCCCCCCTGTTCCACATCCTGGGGCAAACCTGCAGTCTGGCGACACTTCTGACGGGCGGCAGTTTAATCCTGCAGCCGCGCATCAACATCGATGCCACTTTTGATTCCATTCAGCGTTCTAAAGCTACAACCATGATCGGGGTGCCCGCCCTGTATCGCATGATTTTAGAACATGTCCGTCTGGCGCAATATGATCTGAGTTCATTAAAATATTGTTTCAGCGGCGGTGACGTCCTACCGATTGAGGTTAGCAAGCGCTGGAAAGAAAAATTTGGTATCCCGATTTATCAGGGATACGGCGCCACGGAGACCTGCGGCGGTGTCTCCATGTGTCCGGTAGATCAGGAAAGCCCGCCCAAAAGCACCGGCCGCATCGTCAAAAGCAAAAAGGTCAAAATCGTCGATCCGGCATCACTTGAACCGGTAGAGCCGGGCAATCCCGGAGAATTGCTGGTCTCTTCGGAATATATGGCCACCTGCTACTTGAACAAACCTGAGGAAACCGCAGCATCGTTTGTCGAGTTGGATGGTGACACCTACTATCGCACGGCCGATATTATGTCCATGGATGAAGACGGCAACCTCTTTTTTGTGGACCGTACGGTGGATACCATCAAGCACAAAGGCTACCGGGTGTCGGCCTCGGAGATCGAATCCGCCCTCCAGGAGCATCCGGCTGTAATCGCCTCCTGCGCCGTGGGCATTCCGGATGAAAAAGTCGGCGAACGCATCAAGGCCTATGTCGTGTTGAAAGAAGATATTAAAGGCATCACCGGCTACGATCTTATCAAATGGTGCCGCCAGACCCTGGTATCCTATAAAGTCCCCCACTATATCGAATTCCGCGACATGCTGCCCAAATCCAAAGTGGGCAAACTGCTGCGACGGGAAATCCGCAGCGAGGAAAAGCGCCGGCAAGAAACCTGAGGGATAGTCTTCCCATGTTATTATAAGACTTGGAAAAACTCATCGATTTATAGGAATTCGAAATACTGGTGTTTTTTAAGCAGCAAATGTCAAATCACAAAATACAAACAAATTCCAATGACCAAAATTCGAAAATCCGAACCCAGCCTTTAAATCTTATCGACATAAATCTGGAAAAAACATAGTATTGCCTCAAGACTAGGGCCAATTGTTACGGTTATTGTATATTAATTTTGACAAAAGCCTCACTATACCCTATTATACCGCTTTTTAATTTGCGCCTTGGGGCGAGAAAATAATCTATTGGAGGTGAAGAAAATGGCAGAATGTCCTGTTTGTGGAGCCGGCATTACCCTGGAGGCTGATGCCGAAGAAGGGGAAATCATTGCCTGTGAAGACTGCGGATCTGAACTCGAAGTAACCGGCAAAGACAGTCTCCAGGAAGCTCCCCTGGAAGAAGAAGACTGGGGCGAGTAAACAATGGAACTTTCAAGAAATTAGGCTCCCTGAGTCCTACGACTCGATCCCATCCCGCCATGTAATTGAGGACGGGATGGAATTTATTGTAATTCCAAATTGTTAAAAAGATAGTCGGCATAGGCGGATTAGGCATTCTTGTTCGCCAGTTTTGGTAGTAATTGGCCTTCAGTAAATATTTTGGTGCATTTTGCGTTAAAATAATTTCGCCACCAAGACACTAAGTCACTAAGCTGAATTTTAGCAAACTGTTTTGCTTTGTGCCTTCGTGGCCATTTTCCCGTTTATATCGGGAAAGGAAGTGCAACATGAAAGTTGGTTTTTTACATTCAATCATTCGAAAAGAGGAAAAGCTCCTGTTACAGGAGTTCAGGAGCCGCAACGGTTTGGAATTATTCAAAATCGATGACCGGCAGCAATTCTTTGATCTCCATACGAACGACTTTGATATTGATGTGATCATTGAACGCTGCGTCAACCACTCCCGGGCCGTGCACGCCATGAAGATCTTCAGTGACCATGGGATCCCGACCGTTAACGCTCCCGAGGTGGCCGAAATCTGCGGCAGCAAATTTCTGACCACCCAGGCGCTGATTAAAGCAGGTGTGGCGACACCGCGCTGCTTTCTGGCGTTTACGCCCGAATCGGCCCTCGAGGCGATGGATCAACTGGGATATCCCTGTGTCATTAAACCCACCACCGGGTCCTGGGGACGACTCATATCCAAAGTGAATGACCGGGATGCGGCCGAAGCCATTCTGGAGCACAAACAAATTCTGGGCAGCTATCACCATTCCATTTTCTATATCCAGCAATATATCGAAAAAAAGGGCAAGGACATCCGCAGCTTTGTTGTGGGCGATGAATGCATTGCAGCCATCTACCGCCACGCAGATCACTGGATTACCAACACGGCACGCGGCGGCACGACCACGAACTGCCCGATCAACGAAGAACTCCACGACATCTCAGTGCGGGCTGCCAAAGCCTGCGGAGGGGGTGTTGTCGCAGCCGATGTCTTTGAAACAGACCAGGGCTACTCCATCAATGAAGTCAATTACACCATGGAGTTTAGAAACAGCATCGATGTCACCGGAGTTAACATTCCGGGCAAAATTGTAGATTATGTGCTGGAGGTAGGGCGCAAATGAAAGTAAGTATAATCGGCGCATCCGGCTACGGTGGCGGTGAGCTGCTGCGTTTGCTGTTGCAGCACCCGCAAGTGCAAGTTCATCAGTGCACTTCGGAAAGATTTGTCGGCAAGCCCGTCACACGCTTGCATCCCAATCTCCGCAAACGGACCTCCCTCAAATTCAGCAGCGTTCTGGAGCTGGAAAAAACTGATCTGCTGTTTACCGCACTGCCCCATACCCGCTGCATGCAGAAATTTGAGGCATTCAGCTCGCTTGCCGGTCGGATCATTGATCTTTCAGCCGATTTCAGGTTGAAAGACCCCGCGGCCTATGGCAAATGGTATGGGGTGGACCATACCCAGCCGGCCGTCCTGGGTGAATTTGTATACGGCAATGTTGAACTGCACCGTCAGGAGATTAAGTCAGCCAGGTATATCAGCGGTGCCGGCTGCAATGCCACGGCAACCATTTTGCCGCTGTATCCGCTTTTCAAACAGGATGTCGTGGACACCTCCATGCCCGTGGTGGCCGAGGCCAAATGCGGTTCTTCGGAAGGCGGCAACAGCGCCAGTGAAGCCTCCCACCATCCGGAAAGAAGCGGTTGTGTGCGCTCTTACCGGCCGACCGGCCACCGGCACATCGCCGAGATGGAGCAGGAGCTGGGCAATCTGATCCATTTTTCGGCCACGTCCATCGAAATGGTCCGCGGTATCCTGCTAACCGCCCATCTTTTTGTCAGGGAAGGCACCACCGAAAAAGATATCTGGCAAACCTACCGCACGGTTTACGGCCGGGAACCTTTCATCAGAATCGTCAAAGAAAGGCAGGGCATTTATCGATACCCGGAACCCAAGATCCTGGTGGGCTCAAATTACTGTGACATTGGCTTCGAGTTGTCCGGCACGCGCCTGGTCGTAATCTCCGCCATCGACAATCTCATGAAAGGCGCCGCCGGCCAGGCCGTCCACGCCATGAACGTTATGTGCGGTTTCGAAGAAACAGCCGGGTTGGAATTTGCCGGACTACACCCTGTTTAGAATTGAATATTGAATATTGAATATTGAATATTTATGGTCGCCTCCGGCGGATCCTTTTTAAAAAAAACCTTATTACCCTGGTAATTTCGGTTCGACACTGGATTTACTTATGGATATATACTATTCAATGTTCATTATTTTGCCAAACATTCAATCGTAAATTGGAAATCCGTTATGTGGCATTGCTCTGCAATCTCTAAAAATAAAATTTTAAATGGAAGTTATCCTTAAATATTCAATCTTCAATTTTCAATCATACACCGTGTGTCGCTTACTAACCATAAAATCTGAAATACCTTTCGCCATCGCACCCCATTTGAAACAATTCGCTGAAATTGCCGAAAACAGCAAAGAATACCAGGGGCATGGCTGGGGGTGTGCCTATTTGGATGCATCATCCGGTTGGAAATTTTACAGGAACATCAATCCCGTCTGGCAGGATGATTTCAATCAATTCGACGAAACCCGACTGCTGGTGGCCCATGCCCGCAGCGCCTTTGAAGATAAAGACATCGTTGTCGAGAACAACATGCCTTTTTTCGACGGCCGAACCGTCTATATTTTTAACGGCGAGCTGCGCGGGGTAAAAATCCGGGAACAAGGACGCATCGGGGCTGAAAAAATTTTTAACTATATCCGGCGCTTTGATCAGGGCGACACCCGGCAGGCCCTGGTAAAAGCGGTCGGCATAATCCGCAAACGAACACGCTACATCAGGGGCATGAATATTATCATGGTCAACGACCAAGGGATTTTTGTCTCCAGCTATTTTACTGAGGGCAAAGACTATTTCACCTTGCGTTATCGGGAAGGCAGGGAACTGGTAATCTGTTCGGCCCCCTACCCCGGCCAAAAAAACTGGCAAAAAATTGCCAATGATTCAGTGAGGGTCTGGTAAATGATTATAGTAAAAATCGGCGGCGGCGGCACGATTAATATTGCCGGCATAATTGAAGACCTGGCCGGACTCGATGAGCCCTATGTCATTGTGCACGGGGCCAATGCGCTGCGGGATAAGTTGGCGCAGGATCTGGGACAGCCAAAGCAGGTGCTCACTTCGGTTAAAGGATACACCAGTGTGTATTCCGACGAAAAACTGCTGGATGTCATGATGATGGCCTATGCCGGATTACGCAATAAGCGAATCGTAGAGTTGTGTCAGCAACACGGTATCAACGCCGTGGGGCTGAGCGGACTGGACGGCAAAATCGTTCAAGGCAAGCGCAACAAAGGTATTCGGGTTTACCAGGGCAAAAAACTGAAGATTGTCAGGGATTTTTCCGGCAAACCCCGTACGGTTAACGCGGCCCTGCTGCAGTTGCTGCTCGACAATGGATATGTCCCGGTATTGACGGTCCCGATTATCGACGAATTCAATGCGGCGATTAACACCGAAAACGATGATGTGGTCAGAGTGTTGCAGCAGGCGCTTGAGGCCGATACGGTGATCAATTTGATTGAGGCTGCGGGATTTTTGGCAGATCAAAATGATTCAGCCTCTCTGATTAAAAACATCCCCGCATCGGAACTTGATGCCAGAGAACAGCAGGTAGCGGGTCGAATGAAGCGCAAAATGCTGGCTTTCCGCAAGCTCTTTGAACATGGGGCCTCAAAGGTAATCATCAGTGACGGACGAAGTACGCACCCTGTCAAAGATGCGCTGGCCGGAAAGGGAACGGTGATTGAATGAGCACAAAAGAACTGGAACAAAAATATGAACTTGCCGTATACCCGCGCCGGGACATCGTCCTGGCCGGCGGCCAGGGCGCCCGGTTGTTCGATGATCAGGGCCGTGAGTACATTGATTGTGCTTCCAATGTGGGAGTCTCAAACATCGGCCATGGCAATGAAACCGTGGCAAAGGCCGTGTATGAGCAATACCTGACCCTGGGCAACTGCTACAGTATGTTCTATAACCCGGTGCGCGCGCGCCTGGCCGAAAAGCTTGTCAACCTGGCGCCCGGCAGCCTGAATCGGGTGTTTTTCTGCAATTCCGGCGCTGAGGCCAATGAAGCGGCGCTTAAATTCGCCCGGTCCAGTACCGGCAAACCGGAAATCATTGCATGCATGCGCGGATTTCACGGCAAGACCATGGGGGCCCTGGCCGCCACCTGGGGTCCGGAGTACCAGAAGCCCTTTGCCCCGATGCTGCCGGGATTAAAGCATGTGCCCTACAACAATTTCGATAAACTCGAGGCGGCCGTCGGTGAGCAGACCGCCGCGGTTTTACTGGAACCGGTTCAGGGAGAAGGCGGGGTGCGGGTCGGCGACCGGCAATATTTTCAAAAGATCCGCGACCTTTGCAGCGACCGCCATATCCTGTTGATCATGGATGAAGTGCAGACCGGTTTTGGTCGCACGGGGACCATGTTTGCCTGCGAGCAATTGGTCCCCCCCGATATGCTGTGCCTGGCCAAATCGATGGCGGGCGGCCTGCCGATGGGGGCAGTGCTATGCAACGACCGGGTCAGTGTGCCCCTGAAAAGCCACACCTCCACCTTCGGCGGCAATCCCACGGCCTGCGCAGCGGCCCTGGCCTCCATCGATGTCATTGAAAGACAGAATCTGGTGCTAAATGCCAAAACCCTGGGAGACTATTTTCAGGAGCAACTGCGGCGTATTGAGATCCAAAAAATCCGGGAGATCCGGGGTCTGGGCCTGATGATCGGCGTTGAACTGAAAGAAAAAGCCGGACCCTATGTGCACAAACTCATGGACAAAAGGGTTATCGCTCTTCTGGCCGGCGCCACGGTGATCAGGCTGCTGCCGCCGTTGGTGATCTCCAGAGAAGAAATCGACACCGTGGTAAAGGCTTTGAAAGAGGTGCTGGCGGAGTAGTGGGGCAGGTTGGCATAGCGCATTTGCCGAAAAGCAACCAGTATTGGTTTCGGGTGTCAGGTGTCAGCTTTATCACAGTGAACCGCAGAATATCGATTATCGAAGTAAAGTAGGGTCGGCCTCCGTGCCGACCATATTCCGAGGCGTTACGATCGTCCGGGTCCGGCAGGCATCCCGCTCATAGTGGGACTCTACAATTTTGAGTAGTTTCTTCTTCGATTAAACTGGCCAATCCGGCGGCCACCGGCTGGTCTGACACCTGAAACCTGACACCTGAAACCATCAGTTTTTTACAACACGCTGCAAGAAAAAAATACCCTTAGCGCCTAAAGGTACTTATTCAAGAAAACAACCGTTCTATCCCAGGCAAGTTCGGCAGCCTCTTTGTTGTATCTGTCCCCTGGATTGGCGAACGCATGGCCGGCATTTTCATAGATATAGATTTCATGATCTCCATTTAGAGTTTTTAATTTGGCCTGAAATTCATAAACAGTGTCCACCTTGATAGCACGATCATTCTTGCCGAAATGCCCCAGTATGGTTGCTCTCATCTTGCTGAGATCATCTTTGGGATTAAAGAACCCATAGTAGATAATGGATGCCTTTACGCCGAGATTGTTTTTGGCAACTTGATAGGACCAGCCGCCCCCGAAACACCAGCCAATCGAGGCAAGCCTTGCAGAGTCTACATATTTCCGGCGCTTTAGATATGAAACGGCACTTTTCAGATTATCGAATGCGGCTGGAACATTCTGCCGGACTCCGGACGCCAGCGCTCGGGCCTCATCCCGGGTGCCGGCTGATTTTCCGTCATAAAGATCGACGGCCAGAGCCACGTAGCCCAGCATTAAATAATTAAGCCGCCGGCGTTCAAAGCTAACAGGCTATATCAGTTCTCAACGAGCAAACGACAACCTGTATGTGCTCTTTTCGGGACGGATTTATCAGGGATAAATTTAAGCTATGCAATATTTAGCGCTTGTCAACAGCAAATTTGCGAGGGCGCAAACAATCGGCGTTGACAAATAACCCCACCTTGGATATTTTGATTTTTGTCGTATCCATTACCCAAAGAAAGCAGGAGAAGAGCAGTTTGGACTTTAATCCATGTATGAAACATAAGGCGGTTCGCAAAACCGTTCGCAAGTTTGCCGAGACTGAACTGGGGCCGATCAGTCACGAAATTGATCGCGATTCGCGTTTTCCATGGGAAGTGGTTGAGAAAATGCGCCCGCTGAATTATTTCGGCCTCCAGGTGCCGAAAAAATATGGCGGAGCGGGGCTGGATACCATCAGTTATGCCATTACAGTGGAAGAACTGTCCCGGGTGTGCGCCGGCATCGGTCTTTGCGTGACGGTCCATAACAGCGTCGGGGCTTACCCCATTGTCCGCTTTGGAACTGAAGAACAAAAAAAGCGCTTTCTTCCCGGCCTGGCCAGCGGTGAATATATCGGTGCCTTCTGCCTGACCGAAGCCAACGCCGGCTCCGACGCCGGTGCTGTAGAGACCACCGCTGTATATGATGGCGGGGAATATGTCGTCAACGGAACCAAAGTATTTGTCACCAACGGCGGAGTCTGTCACCTGGCGCTGACCTTCGCCGTGATGGATCTGGACGACCGGCGCGGCGGTGCCGGTGTTTTCATCGTCGAAAAAGGCATGCCGGGATTTTCAGTCGGTGAGTTGGAAGATATGTGCGGTATGCGGGCCAACCAGGTATCTTCTCTATTTTTCGAAGATGTGCGGTTGCCGGAATCCCACCTGCTGGGGCGGCCGGGAGATGGACTGAAGATCGGGCTCAACGCCCTTGACACAGGTCGGATTGGAATTGGCGCCCAGGCGCTGGGCATAGCCCAGGCGGCTTTCGATGCGGCGGTGAAATATTCCAAAGAACGCCAGCAGTTTAAAAAACCCATTTCTTCATTTCAAACAATTCAGAACTACATCGCCGACATGGCTACTGAAATTGATGCTGCACGCCTGCTGCTGTATCGGGCCTGTGCGTTTAAGGATGCCGGCCAGGCCTTCAGTGCCGAGGCCGCCATGGCCAAGCTTTACTGCAGCACAGTCGCCACGCGCGTGACGAACCTGGCCCTGCAGGTACACGGCGGTTACGGCTACAGCAAGGAGTACGATGTGGAACGCTACTTCCGGGACGCCAAGGTTACCGAAATATACGAAGGCACCAGCGAAGTCCAGCGCATGGTGGTGGCGAGATCGGTATTATCTCAATTGACATAAAGGTGGAATAGAATATTAAAGCGGATAAATCTTCATAATGCTGAAAAACTACCCTATCACCATTTATTCAGAAATGGCAGTAGGTTAAAATATGGCTTTAAGTTTTGGTCATTGAATATTTGAATTTGAGATTTGTTTGTTATTTGGTGCTTGTAATTTGTGATTTGGTGAAAACATAGACGGTTAAATGTAAACCATACATCAAGGTAGTCCAACAATGTTGAAACTCATTGTGTGTATAAAGCAGGTCCCCATGGTCTCCGAGCTGCCATGGAATCCGAAAACGGGAACCTTGAAGCGCGAGCTGGCCGAAGGCATGATGAACCCGGCCTGTGCCCATGCGCTTGAGGCTGCTTTGCAGATAAAGAGCCGGCATAAATGTGAAATCACTGCCATCACAATGGGCCCGACCATGGCCGAGGAAGTTCTTTATGAAGCCATGGCCGTGGGGGCGGACCGCGGATTATTGCTGACAGATCCGGCATTTGCAGCCGCCGACACCTATGCCACCTCCTATACCCTTGCAAAAACTATCGAAAAACAATGTCCTGATTTTGATTTAATCCTTTGCGGCTGCTACACCAGTGACAGCGAAACCGCCCAGGTCGGCCCCCAGCTCGCTGAAGAGTTGGATATTCCGGCCGCCGCCTATGTTGAAGACTTCGAGATTAAAGGCCGCACGGTTCGCATGCAGCGCGTCTCCGACAACTTTTTGGAGATCATGGAAATGAAGCTGCCCGGACTGGTCACCATCATGACCCGCTCCTATGCGCCGCGCTACCCTTCACTGGAGGGCCTGGCCAATGCCTATGACCGCCCGCAAATCAAAATGCTGGGCGCCAAAGATATCGAGCTGGATTTAAATAAAATCGGCCGCAAGGGCTCCCCGACCCAAATTATCAATGTGTACTCGCCCACCGCCGAGAATAAAAATGTCGTCTTAAAGGGCACGGCCAAGATAGTGGTCAACGCAATTTTCGACAACTACGGGGAAAAAATAAGCGGCGCCATAGGAAAAGATCTGAAGAAAATGTAGCGGTAAGTTGAACAGCGAATCACGCTGAAGACGTGATCTAAAGACCCAGAATATCGGATACTGAATATCGAATGTCGAAGTAAGGACATTCATCAGGACTAAGTAACGAGGACTGAGTTAAAAAGAGTTCGGACGATTGAAACTGCCATCCGCTCCGTCCTCAGTCCTCAGCTCTCATCTCTTTTTCATTTAGACTGAGCGAAGCGATTCCAGCCTTCGAAATTCGATATTCGATATTCTGCGGTTCTGCGGTTCGCTTTTCCCTTTACCCTGAACCCTGAACCTTGAATCCTTAACCTCTGAACTTTGAACCCTGAACCTTTGAACCTCTGAACCGTGAAGAGATGAACCAAGAAAAACGATCCATATGGGTTTTTGCCGACTATCGAAATTACTTCCAGAACCGGGTAACACTTCAACTTCTGGCCAAAGCCAATGACCTGGCACCCAATCTAAATGCCGAAGTCTGTGCCGTGGTGTTCGGTTTCGAGACTGACGAATATGTGGCTGAATACATTGCCCATGGTGCGCACAAAGTTCTGGTCGTTGAAGATGCCGCCCTGAAACAGTACAGCGTGGAAAAATACACTATCTTAATGGAAAAACTTGCCGGGCAGTATCAGCCGGAAATTATCCTGATCGGAGCCACATCCTTTGGCCGGGAATTTGCGCCCCGGGTTGCCAAACGCCTTGGAACCGGCCTGACAGCCGACTGTATCGGGCTGGAGATCACCGAAGACGGCAACCTGCTGCAAATCGCGCCCTCATTCGGCGGCAATCTCATTGCTGAAATTATCACGCCCCGCCATCGCCCTCAAATGGCCACGGTGCGTCCCGGAACTTTCCAGGAGATCCCGCATGATGATTCCCTGCACGGCGAAGTCGTGCACCTGCCGATGCCTAAAAAACTGCCCAAAGATCGCTTGCGTCTGGTTGCCTATGAACGCCAGCCGGTGCGCGACCAGCGCCTCGAAGAGGCCAGGATCGTCGTGTGCGGTGGGCGCGGCATGGGCAGCAAATTGAAGTTTAAAAAAATATCCGAGCTGGCCCAGCTGCTCTCAGGTGAAGTCGGTGCTACCCGGCCGATCGTTTACGCCGGTTGGGTGGATGAGGACGCCCTGGTCGGCCAGGCCGGCAAAAACATCAAACCCCAGGTTCTATTTTCCTTCGGCATCAGCGGCGCCATCCAGCACACCGCCGCCCTTGCCGATGCCGATTTTATCATCGCGGTGAATAAAAATCCCAATGCCACCATGATGAAAATGGCGGATGTCGCTGTCGTGGCCGACGCCAACCAGGTCTGCGCAGCCCTGATCAAAGGGTTGAAGGAACGGATTCAGAGTAAATCCGATTATTCTGAGTAGAGTGACCTAAATTGGCAGTTTAGCCGACATTCAACCCCTTAAGGCCGCGGATAAATCCCATCCCCCTTGACACAGGAATCCATATAGGTTACTGTCTAGACTGTCTAGTCTAATAAAATCAAAAGCACTGGTTAGAGGGGGAAATTATGATGGAACATTGGCAGCTACAAGATGCTAAAAACCGATTCAGCGAAGTCGTTCAAAAAGCACTTGAGCATGGACCACAATTAATTACACGCAGGGGAAAAAAAACCGTTATTATCATGTCAGTTGAGGATTATCAGCAATTAACCAAACCCAAAATGGACATTGTCGATTTCTTTAGCAAGTCACCTTTAAAGGGCATTAAAATCGATCTAACAAGGGATAAAGATATCGGAAGGGAGATTGATCTTTGAACTATTTATTGGATACCTGCGTAATATCAGAAATGATCAAACCCAAACCCAGTTCAAAGGTAATTAAATGGTTGCGCTCTTGCCGGGATGAGAGCCTTTTTCTGAGTTCGTTGACGGTTGGTGAAATTCAAAAAGGCATATCAAAGCTTCCAAATTCGCGAAAAAAAAACAATCTTCAGGAATGGATGGATAAAGAACTGATCCGAAGATTTGATAAACGAATTCTGGGTATTGATTTTAAAGCCGCCCAAAAATGGGGTAAAATTCAGGCATCATCTGAATTGACTGGAACTAAAATGCCGGTCATTGACAGTTTGATCGCTTCAATTGGAATTGTGCATGACATGACGGTGGTTACCCGAGATACTGGTGGTATGAAAAATAGTGGCGTAAGGCTATTTAATCCCTGGAAATGAATTAGGGTGACACAATAAAATATTCGCCGCAAGAGATAGGCAACATTTGATTTCTTTCTCTCAAGATTATACCAAAATTTGGTGGCTTGACATGGGTTGCACCTGGTATTACAATGGCGACATCACAATAATACCGCTGGGAATTAGAGGGAAAAAATGAAAACAATTTCAGTGAAAGTTCCAGAAGGCTTGGACATTAAACTGACTGCTGTCGCTGCCAAGAGGCGTGAAAGCAAATCTGCCTTAATCCGTGCTGCCCTTGATAAAATCGTCGAATCCAGTGATACAGTTACCCCTTATTCATGTTTTGATTTGGCAAAAGATTTGATCGGCTCTGTTGAAGGCCCTTCGGATCTTTCCTATAACAAGAAGCATTTAAAGGGTTATGGCCGGTGAAAGATAACATTATCCTGGACACGGGCCCCCTGATTGCCATTTTAAATCGCAGGGACAAATATCATCATTGGGCACTGGAGCATTGGAATCAAATCCAGCCATCCATGTTGACCTGTGAAGCCGTAATATCTGAAGCCTGTTTTTTACTGACGGGGACTGGCTCCGGTATCGATTCGGTTATGCAAATGATCCAGCGCAAGATAATAGCGATCTCTTTTCATCTGGATGAGCATATTCAAACGGTTAAAAATCTGCTATTGAAATATCGATCGGTCCCAATTTCTTTAGCTGGTGCATGTTTGATAAAGATGAGCGAACTGCACCCGGAGAGCCGCATATTTACCCTGGACAGCGATTTTAATCTGTACCGCAAAAATAGGCGGCGCATAATCCCTACCATTATGCCTGAATAGGCATATCAAGAGAGCCTTTCCGTGGAAAACGACCCCCCCGGGCATACCCTGCACGCCAAATCCGGAGCCCTTGCTTCCAGAGGCACCCTGGGTACCTTTGCCGGTGTCTTCACACCAAGTGTCCTAACCATCCTGGGCATTATTTTATTTCTCAGGCTGGGTTTTGTGGTCGGCAACGCCGGGCTGGGTCCGGCACTGCTGATCCTGCTTTTAGCCAACGGCATTTCCGTGCTGACCAGTGTGTCTCTTTCAGCCATTGCCACCAACCTGAAGGTTAAAGGGGGCGGCGATTACTACGTGATATCGCGCACCCTGGGACATGAATTTGGTGGTGCCATCGGCCTAGTGGTTTTCCTGGCACAATCCGTTTCAATTGCATTTTATTGCCTTGGCTTCGGCGAAGTCATCGCGTATCTGGTTCAGACCGACATAATTTATCTGCCCCAGATTATTGCGGTATCGGCGGTTTCTTTTCTGTTTATCTTCGCCTGGCTGGGAGCGGATTGGGCCACAAAGTTTCAATATGTGGTCATGGCGGTTTTGTTTGCAGCGATCATTTCATTTTTTATCGGTGGTTTTATCCGCTGGGATGCGGAACTGCTGGCAAAGAATTGGTCATCACCTCAAACAGGCCTGAATTTCTGGGTATTATTTGCGATTTTTTTTCCGGCCGTCACCGGTTTCACCCAGGGTGTGAGCATGTCGGGGGATTTAAAAGATCCCGGCCAAAGCCTGCCCCGCGGAACGTTTGCAGCGGTGGGCGTGTCCATCGTCGTCTACTTTCTATCCTCGGTATTATTTGCCGCCGCTTTGCCGGCTGATGTGATGATCAGCGATTATGGGGCCATGAAGAAAGTGGCCTTGTTTGGTACTCTCATAACCGCCGGTGTCATTGCCGCAACCCTGTCTTCCGCCATGGCATCTTTTTTAGGTGCCCCCCGCATTCTGCAGTCCCTGGCCGCTGATCGAATTTTCCCTTTTCTGAATCCATTTGCGAAGGGCTCGGGGCCCGCCTCAAATCCCAGACGCGGCGTTTTACTTTCGGCAGGAATTGCATACGCAACGGTCGCATACGGTCAACTCAACCTGATTGCACCGGTGGTGTCGATGTTTTTTTTAATTTCTTACGGCCTGTTAAATTACGCCACCTATTTTGAAGCGCGATCACAAAGTCCGTCCTTTCGCCCCCGATTTCGCTACTTTAATAAGTGGCTGAGTCTGGCCGGTGCCCTGGCATGTTTGGGGGCCATGTTGGCCGTTGATCTAGCCGCAGGTGTCGTTGCCCTAGCCGTTCTGTTTGCTATTTTTCAATATCTCAAGCGTACCGCCGGCCCCGCTCGCTGGGCGGACAGCCGCCGCTCCTATCATCTTCAGTTGATCCGGGAGAATCTTCTGGCAGCCGCCAGCAACCCTGAACATCCACGTTACTGGCGCCCTCAAATTCTGGCATTTTCCGATAATCCTGAACGCCGGGCTCAGTTGCTGCGCTTTTCTTCCTGGGTCGAGGGCGAAAGCGGCCTGACAACCGCAGTTCGTTTGCTGGAAGGCGAAGGGGTTAAAATGCGGAAATTAAAACAGGAGGCCGAAGAAGAGCTTCAGCGTGATTTGATAAAAAAAGGCTTCAGTGCGTTTCCCCTGGTAGTGGTGGCTCCGAACCTGCGATCCAGTTTTCAATCCATTGTACAAGCTTACGGTGTTGGCGCGCTAAAAGCCAACACCATTCTGCTGAACTGGCTGGGGCAGTCGCCGAATCGAATCCTGAATTTGCAGGATCAAAACTATATCAGAAATTTGCGAGCGGCACGTCTTTATGACTGCAACCTCGTTATCCTGGATGCCAAACCGGATAAATGGACCGCCCTGACAAAAACCGATAGTAAAGACCTTACGGTCGATGTCTGGTGGCGGGACGATGCCACAAGTCGTCTGATGCTTCTGATGGCTTATTTGATGACGCGCAGTGACTTTTGGAGCAATGCCAGGATTCGTTTACTGGCCGTGGGTTCCAGCCAATCCGAATGTCAGACCACCGAATGTCTGCACCAAATGCTCGAAGAAGTACGCATCGAGGCTGAGCCCGAAATTATTGAAACCGCGGATGATGATGTGGTTGCTGAATATTCAGCGGATTCTTCCCTTGTTTTTCTGCCATTCAGGTTGATAAACAATCGGGTCGCCGACACGTTCGGCAAACCGGTGGAGGACAGCCTGTTCCTTTTGCCGGTGGTCGCAATGGTCATGGCTGCCGAAGACATTGAATTAGATGCCGAGCCTGAAGCAGGCGAAGCCGGTGAGAAGGCGCAGGTTATGGATGCGCTGGAAGCGGCTCAAAAAAAAGAAAAAGAAGCCCTCAAAGAGGCTGAAAAAGCAGTCGAAGCGGCGGAGACGACCAGAAAAAAAGCTGAAGAAATAAAAAAAGACCCTGAAGCTGCCGATCCGGCAACTGTCCAAAAAACCGCCAAGAAGGCCGAGGAAGCTGAAAAGCAGGCCGGCAAACTGGCCCGCAAAGCCGCCAAAGCAACTGCCAAGGCCGGAACCGCTGTCAAGGAGGCGCAGGACGCCGGAGTCTTGCCGCAAGAGCCTGAAAAAGAATAGCTGAGTTGAGCATGGATTAGTGCGGTGGGGGTACTTGATACAGGCTCATTTTCAAGAACTTTTTCAACGCAAAATTATTAATTTAGTTTTCTGGGCGATCATGTCAAAATTTTTGTCACGATGGAGCAGGCCTTTGACAAGATGCTGGAAAGACTTCGCGGAATCGGGCCTGAAGGATTCAATCCAGGCCGAGGTATCAATGATGACTTTATCCATCTTTCCTCATTTCTTCAAGCTCCTTCGTTGAGTACCCGAACTCGTAATTTCATTTATTGATTGACTATCATCTTTTTTTGTGGCATAAATTAATATGTTAAATAAAATGCCATAGGAATTAATGCTATGCAAAAATCAAAAAAAATTCCAATTCAAATTTATCTGAATCCCGATCAATTTAAAATGATTGACCTTTTATCTAAAGCCAGAAACACGTCTAAGGCTGCCACAATTCGAAATTGTATTGCTAAATATCTTGAGAGTCTTCCCCTGGAAAATGACCCCGCTCTGAATCTTATGAATCTGGGTGCTTCGGGTAAAAAGGACATAGCGGCCAAGCATGATGACTATCTGATTGAATCGTAAAGGCGAAATCCCGAATGAAAAACAGTACCATATTTGTCGACACGGGTGCGTGGTATGCGTTGGCCGACAGAACCGATCAGCATCATACGCGAGCCGTTAAAAAATATCCGGCTCTATTGAAACAGTATCCTCATCTAACGACGACAAACCTCGTAGTTGCTGAAACTTACAGTTTAATCCGCCGCGCACTGGGATATCAACCCGCTGTCTCTTTTTTGAACAATCTCTCATCGAGTCCACGGATAACTAAGATTTACTCGGACACCGTATTGGAATTCCAAGCAGAGAAAATATTAGAAAAGTACCAAGATCAAGATTTCAGCTACACCGATGCTGTCAGTTTTGCCGCAATGCGAGAATTAAAAATCGCAAAAGCCTTCGCTTTTGATAGCCATTTTGCGACTGCAGGTTTCGTAACTATTCCGGCATAGATTACGAAAAAGCCAAGACTTCTTCGGATTTCATCCTTAAAAGTTCCGAATTCAGCATACTTGCCGCGACATAGCCTTGGCGACGGCGGGTCCGAAATCCGACTTCAAATATCCGTGTCCCATTTTTACAGTTTCGCCACCCGCCCCAGTTTGGTAGGCCTGAGCTTCGGCGCCGGCACCGGCACCTCCTGCTCGATTACACGCATGATTTTCCATTTACCGCCGAGGAACCGAAGATAAAAAACCACGCCGAGCAAAGTGACATAGGCCGTTGCCAGCACCCAGGCAAACATCAGTCCGAATTCGAAAACTTCAATGACAAGATAAACCGGAACAATTAGCACGAAGACCGAAAGAAGCACCGACACGAACATCACATAGCGGGTATCGCCGGCGCCTTTTATGGCGGAGCAGAAGATTATGTTCATCGCATCGAATATAGAATATACCGCGACGAAACGCAGTAATACGATACTGTATCGATAAATCTCGTTAAAAGTCTGCGGATCGGCCTGATGCGCAAAGGGTGCGACAAAAATATCAGGCACCAGCACATAGGCCGCACCAATGGCGATCATGTAGGCCAGCGTCAGGTGAAATCCCGAATAAGCAGCCGACTGGGCCAGACCGGGTTTGTCGGCGCCCAGGTACTGACCGACCAGCACGGATATGGCAATGCCGAATCCAATCATCGGCATAAAGGCCAGGGTATTGATATTGAATGCGATATTCGTGGCGGCCAGGCTGGCGGTCCCCAGGCGACCGACAACCAGAACAAACCCGGTAAAACCGGTCATCTCCAGGAAAAACTGGACACCGGATGGAAACCCGTAGCGCAGCAACCGGATAAAAAGCTCGCTGTCAAATCGCCAGCCTTTGAGGGTGTAATAGGTTCGGTTGGTATTCCCGCCGGCTAAAACCGCCAAAAACAGGAGAAACGAGAACACACCGGCTGCCACAGTGGCAATAGCCGCACCTTTAATTCCCAGTTCCGGGAAACCCCAGTGTCCGAATACAAGCGCATAATCAAGGATGAGATTGACGACCGTCGTAAAAACATTGATCCACATCACGGGCCAGGTTTTACCCCGGCCGCTGAAAAATCCGGAGAGTGCATAAGACGCAATGTAAAAACCGCCACCCAGGCAAAGGATCCGGAAATATTCCACTTCATTTTGTTGGACCAGTGGGCTGTGTCCCACCAGGCTGAAAATAGGCTCGGCAAAGGGTATGGCTATCAGGATCAACAGCCCCCCGATCAAAGACATATAGACTCCCTGCCAGAGCACGGGCCCGATGCGATGATACCGTTTGGCACCATAATATTGAGCCACAAAGGTACTGAGATAACCGGCTGTGCCCATGAAGATACTGACCATCGAAAAGTGAAGCATACCGGCCGGCATGGCCGCCGCAATAGTCTCCGGCGAATACCAGGCCAGAAACATCCGGTCCACAAAGTGCTGCACCGACCAGCTCGCCGTACTCAGAATCAACGGGATGGCGACAACGAGCACTTGCCGGTAGCCCGCTTCAACTTGCCATCGGTTTTTTAGATACTGCATATTATTCTTTCAAAATCCTGCACGAGATCAGTTAAATAAAGATAGCTGAACGGGACCAAATAACCCGCCTGCAATTTCAAGTCAAGCTTCAATAACCCAGCCCGGACAAGCCGGAATTGAAGATTGAAGAATGAAGATTGAAGATTTAATGTCACAATACAATTTTTTTGCACAAAATGCACAAAATTGACCTTTAAGGTTCTAATATTGAGCGAATCAGATTCCCAATGGGAGCATATTCATTGCAGGGCAGGCCTCCGTGCCTGCCAGATCGGGTCGGCACGGACTTTGGTGAATGTCCCTCGACATGCTCGGGGCCGGAGCCTATCGGAGGCAGTCGAATCGTGACCGACCCTACTTGATCGCAACTGCATCAATGCCTATGTTGTCGAGATATCGATCCGGTTGGAGAACACGCTAGATAAAAATCTGCACCATTTGCCAAACAGCTCAGCCTCGCGGGAACGTTAGACAACTTATAACTTACAGCTGACAACAAACGCGCCGCGGACTCGCGATCGGCAATCAATTTTGAATATGAATTCGAACAACAAAACAAACACCTTCCCGGTCATCGCCTGCGGCGCCCTCATGGTTTTCATCAGCATGGGCACCCGTCAGTCCTTCGGTCTTTTTCTACAGCCGATAACATTAGATCTGGCGGTGGGTCGGGGAACATTCAGTCTTGCTATTGCCTGGCAGAATCTGCTTTTCGGGCTGCCGCTGATCGGAATCCTGGCCGACCGGTTTGGCTCGCGCAAAATAGCGGCAGGGGGCGGCCTGCTCTATGCGGCCAGTTTTCTGCTGCTGTCTGCAACCAACAGCCCGGCAGGATTATATATAAACCTTGGTGTTCTGGCAGGTGTTGCCATCGGCTGCACCTCTTATGTCGTGGTTCTGGGAGCCGCAGCCAAAGCCGTTGCGCCGGACAAGCGCAGTTCGATGTTCGGTATCATCACGGCCACCGGATCTTTCGGGATGTTCGCCGTCGTGCCTGGAATTCAGTGGTTGATTGCATCTGCAGGGTGGCAAACTGCTTTTGCCGTGCTTGCTGTTTTTGTGGGGATGACCGCAATTTTGGCCATCGGCTTTCCCGGCAAGACTGCCGTCTCCGCCGCTAATGCTAGCGCAGCAGCTGAGGAAAAACCGCAATCGCTCACTTTGGTTTTAAGCCGCGCCCGCCGCCACTCGGGCTACTTGCTGCTGACTGCCGGGTTCTTCGTGTGCGGCTTCCATGTCGCATTTATCGCCACTCATCTACCGGCTTTTCTGGCGGACAACTCAGTGTCCCAAATGGCCGGCGCAACCGCCCTGGCCATGATCGGGCTTTTCAATATATTCGGATCCTATTTGTTCGGTTATCTGGGAGATCGCCTGCGGAAAAAATACCTCTTAAGTTTCCTATACCTGAGCCGCGCGGTTGTCATCACGCTATTTCTGGTGATACCGATTTCAAATTATTCCGCAATCGCATTCGGCTGTGCCATCGGATTTTTGTGGCTGGCGACCGTTCCGTTAACCAGCGGGATTGTGGCCCAGGTATTCGGCGTCCGCTATTTATCCACACTGTACGGAATTGTATTCTTCAGCCATCAAATCGGCAGTTTTCTGGGTGTGTGGCTGGGGGGACGCATCTACGATATGGTGAACTCGTATGACACGGTCTGGATTTTGGCGATTTTGCTGGGCGTGGCGGCTGCGATCCTGCATCTGCCGATTTCCGATCAGCCGGTTAAAATTAGCAGGGCTATTGATATTTCGAAGGCTAAAGCATAAATGCCGAGTTGAATCATTATATTTACAAGCTTCAGTAATACATAGTATCCATTTTGATAAATATCACCGTCTTCATTCCAAAAGATTCCCATTTGCAGCTTATTACCGTGTCATAGACGATGAAGTACGAATTTATGCTATCCTCGACTGTCGGAGAGATCCGGCTGCTGCTCTTTATGAGGAACGATAAAAGCCGATATCCGTTCGCCCCAATCTCGGTCAGGCAGCCCGACCACTGCGCATTCCTGCACCTCCGGACGCGTGTAGAGCAATTCTTCCACCTCGCGCGGATAAACATTTTCACCGCCGGTAATGATCATGTCCTTTAAGCGATCCACAATGTACAGGTAGCCGTCTTCATTAAACAGCCCGATATCGCCGGAGCGAAACCAGTCGCCCCAAAATGCGGATTTGGTTTCATCCGGGTTATTCAGATAGCCTTTGGTAATGTTCGGGCCGCGAATTATTTGCGGCAGTTCCGCAGCGGTCAGCATATGGGAAAAGGTCACGGCCACCGCCCCGGCTTTCAGCACCCCGAAATAAAAAGCCAGCCACTCATAGGAGTTCGCGCACACAAGGCCACGTGATCACCAGGTTGTACACCGGCAACCACCAGTGCGGCAGCTATTTTACTCGAATCCGCATTAAATTGCCGGTAGGAAATCTGTCTGTCACCATCCATCACCGCACAGCGATCAGGAAAATAAAATGCTGCATTTTCCAAATTTGTGGCAATGTTCATTAGAATTCTTCTGAAAAAAACTCAACGTGCTGTGATTAGAATTGGTTCCAAAACTCATTTTTATCCGCCTGGCGTGGTTTTGCTAGAACTTCTGATGAATCCGTTTTGCAACCCAGCTTAAGATGCCTTTTTCTGGCCCTTTTATCGTGGCTACAAGCCACTCCCACCAGTTTATGAAGGGTCTGTGGGAGCGGTTTTTAACCGCGAAATAGGATGCAACCAAATATTTTCGTATATCTTATTCCCGGTAAAACGCCATTGCAAGATCTTTTAATTTAGGCCGATTCCAATTAAGTATTTTCACTTACCATGGTTTCCCGCTAATCTGACCTAAGAATGGACTCTTATAAACTCCAACTTTTTTCTTTTCAAATGATTTTCATTAGTGTTAAAAGTCTCTGGAGTTTCAATGCGGGTTTCATCCTTTGATCAATTCCGAATACGGCTCGACTGAGCTCTTCGGCCACGAGCTCAGGATCGAACGGCTCGTCGCAAACCGCATTCCCAATTCCAACTTCCATAAATATGCGAAATCTTTATCTCAGGGCGGATTAATTAATGGACCTCGCCAATCAATTCAAAGTTCCGGCATCCGAAATCAGAACGCGAACGCTGAATATTCAAAAAGAACTCAAGCAAACCGACATCGGCGGACTCTTCATCGTTCAACGGGTCGATTTGTTCTATTTTTCCGGAACGTCCCAGAATGGGTTTATGTACATCCCCGCAGAAGGCGAACCGCTGTTGTTCATCAAGCAGTATTTTCCCAGAGCTTCTGCCGAATCTTCCCTAGCCAATATTAGCAAGATCGATTCAATAAAAGAGATACCGGCAAGAATAATCGATTACTATGGCCGTATACCGCAAGTGATGGGCTTCGAACTGGATGTTGTGCCGGTTAATGATTTCAACTTTTATCAAAGTATTTTTGATGTCAAAAAAGCCGTGGACGGATCTTCTCATATTTTAAACGTGAGACGGATAAAGTCCGGCTGGGAAATCGCGCAGATGGAAAGCACGGCTGAGATGACCCGCAAAACCTATCAATACATGCAGGAGATAATTCGACCGGGGCTGACGGAAATGGAATTTGCCGGCATGTTTGAAACCTATGCCCGAAAACTGGGACATGGTGCCCGGATCCGGGTCAGACATTACCAGACCGAAGGCTATCCCTGGCACATCCTCAGCGGCCGCAGCGGCAGCCTGCCGGGTCTGCTGGATTCACCGGCCAGCGGCGCGGGCACCTCGGCCGCATTTCCTGTCGGCGCCGGTCACAAAAAACTCTGTGCCGACGAACCGATCATGGTGGATTTGGGATCCGTATTAAACGGCTATCACATGGACGAAACCCGCATGTTTGCCATTGGTTCCATGCCTGAAAAAGCCATGCGAATGTGCCGCGCTGCCATCGAAATCCACGACAGCATCCTGCAAAAGGCCAAACCGGGCGCAACCGTGGGGGAATTGTTCGACCTTTCGGTCCGGCTGGCTGAAAAACTCGGATTCTCCGAATCCTACCTGGGAGCCCCGGGACACAGAGTATCCTTTATCGGCCACGGCATCGGACTGGAAATCATCGAACCCTACATTATGGCCCGCAATCGCAACGATCAATTACAACCCGGCATGACCCTGGCCCTGGAGCCCAAATTCGTCCACGAAAACGAATTCACGGCCGGGGTGGAAAGTGTCTTTGTGGTGACGGATACTGGAACGCGGTTGATTAGTAAAGTACCAGTGGAGGTGTTTGTGTGTTGATTGCCCCTGATAAATGCGCTTTGCTCGTTTCCTGCGTAAAATTTAACGGGGTAAAAGTTTATTGAGTTGAATAAGTTGAGAAGAAAAGTAAGGAATGGATTCGATCTTATAAAAACCCATTTTAGACAGGATTTACAGAATTTTGTGGATATTTATTTTTATTTCTTTCCGGATGAAAGAAAAAAAAGCCAATCCGCTTCGCGGAATTTGTATTTGATTGATGCCCCGTTCAGGTCGCTGCCAGACATAGTTGAAAATTATAGCATTCTGACCATTGAATTTGAGATAGCTTAATGTTCGCCCTCAGGCGATTGTAACTTTCACGGTTTCTTCAGGAAACCGTGAAAAGATCCGGTTCATCCTGTCAATCCTGTCAAAAAAAATTAAAATCGATTCCATTCATTTTTATTATTATAAATTCAAACAGTTATTAACCGAAGGGAATTACGCAAATGATGAAATCCGGTATGTTCAGACCGAAAACTGTTGAAGAAACCTCGCAGTTAATCAAGGTAGCTTTAGGAGAAGAAAAAGCCGACCTGGCCGTAATAAATGCCAAAGTTGTTAATGTCTACACCGCTGAACTCCTGGAGAATCAATCCATCACCGTTAAGGACAAATGGATCGCTTATGTGGGCCAAAACGCGAAGGATGCCATCGGCCCCGAGACCGAGATCATCGATGCCGACGGTCAGACCATCATCCCGGGTTTGATCGATGGCCACACCCACATTGCCTGGATGTTTACCCCCGCCGAATTTTTAAGATACGCCCTGGCAGGAGGAACCACCACCGTCGTTACGGAATCGTTGGAGCCCTACCCGGTCTGCGGTTATGCCGGTGTAGTCGATTTTCTGGAATCGTTGCAGGACCAACCCATCAAAATCCTGGCAACCGCCCCGGCCATGGTTTCCATCAGCAGCGCCGCCCGCGGTGTAGCCCGGGAGGATCTGGCAAAGCTTTTGGAAAGAGATGACATCATCGGTTTGGGGGAGAGTTACTGGCAGGCAATCCTGCAGTATCCTGAAGACATACTCCCGCAGTATGAACAGACCCTGCTGGCCGGCAAAACCCTTGAGGGACATTCGGCCGGCGCCGGCGATAAAAAACTGGCCGCCTATGTGGCCGCCGGAATCACCTCCTGTCATGAACCAATCAATGCCGATCAGGTCCTGGAACGATTGCGCCTGGGGCTTCACATCCTGGTGCGCGAAGGCAGCATCCGGCGGGATCTGGAGGAGATCGCCCGCATAAAAGACCGCGGCATCGATCTGCGACGTCTGGTTCTTTCCACCGACGGCATTGAACCGCGGGACTTGATAGAAAAAGGCTACATGGAATATGTACTCCAAAAAGCGATCGACTACGGCTTTGATCCCATTGCGGCCGTTCAAATGGCGACCCTGAACGTGGCCGAACACTTTTCCCTGGACACGTTAATCGGCGGCATCGCTCCCGGCCGTTTTGCCGACATGATGATGATTCCGGACATAAAAACCATCAATGCCCGGCTGGTCATCAGCAACGGCAAAGTGATCGCCCGGGACGGTAAGCCCACCACCTCCCCCCGCAATCACACATTTTCAAATGAAAGCTTGAACAGTGTGAATCTGGCGGAAAAGTTCGATTCCTCGAATTTCATCATCTCCGCCCCGGAAGGCACCGGAACCATAAATTTAAGGGTTATTAACATGGTAACCGACCTGGTTACCGCCGAACTTGAAATGGAATGGCCGATCACTGGAAGAGAAATCAAGTCTGATGTCACTCTGGATGTAATCAAGGTGGCTGCCATTGACCGCTCCCACAATCCCGGTCAGACGACCGTCGGTCTAATCAAAGGTTTCGGCCTCCAATCCGGCGCCATGGCCTGCAGCGCAGGTTGGGACTCATCAGACATCATTGTCGTCGGCACCAACGATGCCGATATGGCGGCTGCCGTCAATCGTATTCACGCGCTTCAGGGGGCGGCCGTGGTGTATGAAAATGGGAAGATCCTGGCCGAGCTGCCCTTGCCGGTTTTCGGAATCATGGCGGAGTTGCCGATTGAAGATATTGCAGCGCGATTGCGGGAACTGAAAAAGGCGGTAGCCGATCTCGGTGTGTCCTTCCCGGATCCATTGCTGACCTTGATCACACTCACCGGAGCTGCGATTCCTTACTTGAGAATTTGCGAAGAAGGTTTGGTAAATCTAAAGAGTGGTAAAACGCTGGAGTTGATTGTAAGCTAGCATTTCACCAATACTCTAAAAGGAGGATATAGATACTACACCTGGCCCTAAATCTTTCCTAATAACCTATTACTGACCAATATTTCTCCAATAAGAGAAAATTTTTTCTTAATTTTCATTTAGCATAAAAATTTATCATAAAAAACAATTACTTCTTGACTTTTAGGATAGCAGGGTATTTAGTCAAAATCAAAGTAATCCCGGTTTTGACTTCATTCTATTCTAATCAAATTTAAGTATTTCAATTCAACCTGAAGAGCAAACCAAAGGAGGTGCTAAACAGGTCCCTCATTTTTATCAGATGTAATTTTTAGCTCCTGCGAAATAAATCATCCAATTTTTATTTTTCGGCAAGGTGTAATGTTATGCCCGTATCCAAAATATCGATAGAAAATAATCTGGTTCAGTTATGCAATATGTTTCTGCAAGACCTGACCGATCCTTTAAGCATAATCGACAGCGAGTATCGCATTTTCTGGGCTAATCGGAAAAAAGCCGGTGAGCACAAACTGAGCCGGAAAGATATAATTGGAAAAGTCTGCTACGAGATGTTTTTCGGAAAAAATAAACCGTGTTCCCAATGCCTTGTCAGTAAAGTTAAAATTACCGGCCAGCCATGCAGTATAGAGAAAAGCTGTGATTTGCCGGAAGGTCGCCGGGTCTGGTGTAAGCAAAGAGCCGTTCCCATTCATGACAATGGTAATAAAATTGCCTATACAATGATTTACGGCATCCATATTACAGATAAAATACTCCTCAAGCAAAAACAGGATAAGCAAATTAGAAACCTGGAAAAAAAGATATTCGAATTAAAGCGGTATGGAAACACTTCTTCAGGTGAAAATGACTGCAAAAAGAATCATTCCAATCTCACCGGGCGTGAAATCGAAGTCCTGCATTTAATGACGGCAGGCCGCACAAATCATGAAATCTCTCGAAAATTATCCATCAGCGAACACACCGCCAAGAGCCACGTCATCAATATATTTAACAAACTAGGCGTCAATAATCGCACCCAGGCGGCTGTCATGGCTACTTATCATCAATTAATCTGTCCCCAGGAACTGTAAAAAGTAGACACTATCCCCCAAATGGGGGATGCTTTTCCGATTTAAATCTAGTATAGGAAAAAAGCTTTTCCGATATGATCTCAAACAGTTTGGAGGTATCCAAATGAGTTCAGTAAGGATAAGTCTGCTAGGAATCGTTCGAGTCACTTACCAGGGACTACCTACCGGCAACAGCATGGGTCGTGCCGTCAAAGCTTTACTCGGTTACCTCACACTTTTTCGTCACCGTCTGCATGACCGGGTTGTTTTAGCCGGACTATTCTGGGGAGACTCCAGTGAAAAGAGGGCACGCAGTTGTTTAAGCACCACGCTCTGGCGCCTTCGAAAAGTTTTGGAACCCGATCACGTCCCCACCGGTACTTATCTGGTCACGACACCCAGCGGGGAAGTCGGCTTTAACCCGGAGAGCGATCACTGGCTCGATGTGGATGTATTTGAAAACCAGGTAAAGCATATTCTGGCCAAGCCCCATGAATCCCTCAAATCTAAAGACGTAAGCCAACTGGAGAAAGCCCTAAACCTGCACAGGGGTGAGCTGTTGGAAGGGTTCTATGACGACTGGGCCCTACGGGAACGTGAACGCCTGCGATCACTGTATGTGAGTGGTCAAATTTACCTCCTTTATCATTACAGCCATCACGCGGCCTATGAACAGGGGTTGGCATGTGCCCGGAACATTCTTAATCTCGATCCTCTGCGTGAAGAGATTCATAGAGAAATGATGCGACTGTATTGCCGATGCGGACAAAGAGCCCTGGCTTTGAAACAATATGAGAATTGTTTGGAGACACTAACCTCAGAGTTGGGTGTTCCTCCCATGGAGGAAACCCAATTCCTATACAACCAGATTTCCCAGAGGGCAGGTAATTCCGGTTCACAGGGAGACATCGTCAGCACCCAACAGGCCTTAAACCAACTTCAGCAGACCTTGCAGAATTTTGAGAAATCGACGGAACAACTGCGGCGATCCGCCAGGAATTTAGAAAGGGCTATAATGGGCCAAAAGTCGGAGGAAAAAGAACCGAGAATTTTGAATGTGGAAGTAGGACCCGCCGTCGTCCCAAAAGAACGGGGCTATGGCGCGGTAAGCATGCGGCAGGCGGGAAAAAAGGCGAAGGTCAGAAGATGGGAAGGTGTCAAAGTGGGGGAATAAGCGAATCAATTACGTATCGCAAAGTTTGAATCCACTTTTTACCACCGACCGTCCACCTTCTGTCCCATACCATTTGTTTTATGCCTTCAGATCATTGCACTTAGCGCTATGCTCTTTACCCCATGCTCATTGCCTCCGCAACTCGTAATCCACACCCCGCAACACCTTACTCTTACCAATAGAATCGATCATATCCTTAGACTTTGAGCAATTTGCTTGCACGAAAAGTACATTCCTGCAGCAGCATCCAGTATCCAGCAAACTGATTATTGTGACACCCCGGTGACGTTAATGTGACGCAAAAGTGAAACCGGTGCTGTAAACAAGGTGCACTATAGCTCACTTGGTTAATGTCGATTCAAATAAAGGATGAACCCCTTCTGTCGGCTTGTCCTCATCAAGCAAAACGGGAGGTCAAATCTGCAGCGATTTCAGAAATAAAAAAATGAACACCAACGAAGACAACACCCAAGCATTTATTGTCCGTTTCTGGCTCGAGCCGAGGGAGCTTGAAAATGCTAGGCCAATCTGGCGTGGGGTAGTCGAGCATGTCGCCAGTGGCCGCAGGCATCATTTGAAAAATCTTGAAGAGGTCAAGCAGTTCATCATGTCCTATTTGCTGGGGAAAGGCTTGATGCCGCCCAACATTTAGCAATCACAAGGAGTTCGGAAAAGTTCGAATTTGGATTTAAAACAATCCCTTATCCGCTATCAGGCGCAATCCCAGGCCATTTTAGCATGACGCGCCGAGGCGCAGTGTTTTATGGTTGGCCATGCATGGGTTTGCCCGTTTTCAATCAGTTTAATTTGGAACTGAGGGAGCGGAGCTATACATGCGGATCAATTTGGAGACTATTTTAACGATGGTCCAAAGACATCAAAAGATTCTGATCATCCGCGATTGGCAATAATTCAAGAGAAATGAAGCAAGAATCACAAATTGGAGGGTATCATTCCAGCCTGGAGCATCTTCTCGATGAACTCCGACGCATTGATCTTTTGATCCGCCGGCAGGTCGTCAAATTCAGAATAAAGGGTCGGGATCCCGGCGATCCGTTACGCGGGCTGTGTATCCAAAAGGAAGAAATTGATGCAATTTTAGCTGAAGACGTTGTGATTGATAGTCCGGTTGAAGATGAGCCTTCCCAGTTAAAACACTTTCAGGAACACCTCGCTGCACTCGAGGCACAGATTTCTATAAACAAAGCAACCTGCATAAGCGCCGGCGGTATATTGCGCCTGGAGCAGTTAAAAAAACTTTTCGGTCTCTCGTCTTTTGATTTGGACATATTAATGCTCTGCCTGGCCCCGGAACTTGAACTTCATTATGAAAAGCTCTATGCCTACCTCCAGGACGATGTGACCCGCAAGCGACCCAGCGTGGACTTGGTCCTCAGTTTACTGTGTTCGTCGTTTAAATCAAAATTGACAATGCGAAAGTATTTTGCACCGTCCGCCCCTCTAATCAAGTATCGTCTGGTATATCTTTTTTCAGATCCGTCTCACCTCCAGCCACCGCTGATCAGCAAATATGTCAAGCTAGATGATCGGGTGGTGAATTTTTTGCTCGGCTCCAATGAGATCGATGGCCGCCTGGCCGTCCACTCCCGGCTTTGCTCTCCCCGGGCATCACTGGAAGATCTCCAATTGCCACCCCCGGTCAAAGACCGCCTGTTACAGCTGGTCGACGGTAAAGATCCGACCGAAAAAGGCGCGATTTTCTATTTCCAAGGACCTTACGGGGTGGGCAAACAGACCACAGCGGAAGCCCTTTGCAGAGAGGTCGGCATTCGCCTCTTGTCTGTAGACGTTGAATCCTTAATCAACGATCGTGATATGACATTTGAAACAGCTGTTAATTTAGTGTCCCGCGAGTCCCTTTTACAGAATGCCGCCCTTTACTGGGACAACTTCGATGCGCTTCTCGCTGATGATAAACGTGCCGCGCTGCAAGTCTTATTTCGCTCACTGAAAGAGCGGCGAGGCTTGGCCTTTCTGGCTGGGGACAGAACCTGGGAGCCGATGGATGCTTTGCATGAATCCCCGTTTTTTCGGATAAAGTTTCCTCGTCCGCGCTACAGTGATCGCTTGGAGCTGTGGCACAAATCGTTAAATGGCGACACCCCACTTGAGACCGACGTTGGCGTGGAGGATCTGGCCAACAAGTTCCGCTTCAGCGGCGGCCAGATTCAAGACGCTGTGGCAACAGCCAGAAATCTTGCCCGCTGGCGGACTCCCCACAACGGCAAAGTCAATATGGAAGATCTCTATGACGCCTGTCGAGCGCATTCCAACCACAAATTGGCGCAGTTGTCGCGAAAAATTAAGCCGCCAGACACCTGGTCCGACATCGTGCTCCCGGCCGACCAGTTAGCCCAGCTTCGAGAAATCACCAAGCAGGTGAAATATCAACATAAAGTCTATGGGGACTGGGGCTTTGATCGCAAGCTATCATTGGGAAAAGGATTGACCGTGCTCTTTCACGGTCCTCCCGGTACCGGCAAAACCATGGCCGCCGGCATAATGGCTAATGAATTACAGCTGGATTTATATAAAATCGACCTCTCAACGGTGGTCAGCAAATATATCGGAGAGACCGAAAAAAATCTGAGCAAAATTTTTAAAGAAGCGGAAGCCAGCAACGCCATCCTATTTTTTGATGAGGCCGATGCCCTGTTCGGCAAACGTTCAGAGGTGAAAGACGCCCATGATCGCTATGCCAATATCGAAATCGCTTATCTGCTGCAGAAAATGGAAGAGTATGAAGGAATCACCATCCTGGCGACAAACCTTATGCAAAATGTCGATGAAGCCTTTGTGCGCCGTATCCGTTTTATCGTCGAATTCCCATTCCCCAAAGAGGCTTATCGGCTGCGCATCTGGCAAGTCATCTGGCCGAGAAACACGCCATTATCGCCGGAGGTTGATCTAAGTTTCATGGCTGAGCAATTCGAACTGGCCGGCGGCGCCATAAGAAATATTGCCCTGAATGCTGCCTTTTTCGCTGCCGAAAATGGCCGTTCTGTAACCATGCAGCATCTCATACAGGCAACCAGGAGGGAATTTCAGAAGATGGGCAAACTTTTCGTAAAGGCTGATTTCGGTGCCTTTCGGGAATATGCCTGATCGTCAAGGAATTTTCAAAAAAGCGGCTTAGGTCTGCTGTACCAGAATCCCGAGATGGACAAATACGTTTTTGATAAAGCCGCCGATATCGATTGCGAAAATCGTACAGCTGCCTGCAAATCAGTCTGCTGCAAATTCCCTTTGGCCTTGTCGCGGCAGGACATCGAAGAAGAGAAGATCAAATGCCGAACTCAAGCTACGACGTAATACGGGATGTCGGTGAGACGCTTCGCAGCGTATTGGAAGATGCGATCAGAGATACTTTGGAGGTATCGGTAAAGCTCGAGGCACCCAAAAAGATTGAAGAAACCGGGGATCAGAATACGCTTTATGTTTTTCTTTATCGAATTGAGGAGAATGCAGATTTAAAGAACCTCCCGCCTTTGACGTCGAATGGCAACGTAGTGAGGCGGCAACCCTTTGATCTGCATTTTATGCTGACGCCAAACAGCAAGGAAGAAAAGGATGCGTTGAGATTGCTTGGCCGGGCAATGCAAGCGTTGCTGGAAAAATCCATTTTGCTGGGAGCAGATCTACAGGGTAGCCGGGATGGTACGGCCGAGCAATTGCGAATCTCAATGAATCCCTTAACCCAGGAGACGATAACACAGATCTGGCAGGCACTGGAAGCCCCGATGCGGATTGCTGCCTTTTATTTAGTCACGCCGGTGTTTATCGAATCCGAACCGCAGCCTGAAGCAGAACGCGTGCGGGAACGGGAGGCCCGTGCCTTCTGATTTCGTAAAGAGCCATGGTCGACCTTTCAAATTTCACTATTATTGAAAGAACGTTCAGCGGTTTGTCATTGGCGATCCGGCTTTTCGACCGATGCGCAACGGGTCTGACACCATTCGGCGGGATTGATCTGTCTTTAAAAAATTCCGGACGCAAAGTCGTCAGGAATCCGAGCGGTAATTTCGTCTATTTGAACCTGGACGAAGGGAACTACAGGGTTTCAATAAAGTCGGATTACTACCTCGAAAAAAAGTTCGATGTATCTATTCCGCTACTCTCCTCTCCATCTGAGAACCAGAATGACAAAGATGTCAAAATCAGGAGGTTAGACAATGCTGTGATCGCGTCAGTCGATCTGCTGCCGGATGTAAACTACCCTTTCCCATCGGGTGCAACGCTGATTCGCGGGGAAGTCATCAAAAAGGAAAACGGCATTATTCAACCAGTTTCCGGCGCCATTGTTCGTATCACCGATAGCTCCACCACAGGTACGGAATCGCGGAACACCGCCAGTGGAGAAACCGAGTTGGAATTTGCAGCCAACAGAAGCGGCCAATTTGTTCTCTACATGAATAAGTTTGAAAAAAAAAAGATTATAGAAATAAACGGCAAAAAGCTAGGTGGCCGGAAAATCGATCAAAAAAGTGTTCTGAGACTGTGGACCATACTCCCCGTGTTGAGCAATGCCAGAGAAGTCCAAATTGAATACGGCAAGACGACTTACACGACAATCGAAATATAGATCGCTTCAACTTTATAATTTTTCAAAACAACTGCTTTTATGAGATGAACCCTTCGTACGGCATTTGAAAAAGGAGTCAATGTTTTCAATAAAGATCGTAAAAAAGGAGACTTAAAATGGAAAAAAAAAGTAAACACCAGGGGGACAACAAAGCAAGCGAAGGAGCCCCCCCCGAACATGAAGAAGACAAATCTTCCAGTACTCCTGATGAATCACAATCCACACACCCCCAAAAAAAACGCGACAATGACGAAGGCGCGTTAGAGCAGGAACTCGAAAAGCTACAAGAAGGCCTTAAGCAGAAAGACGCGCAGTTTAAGAATCTGAGCGAAGAATTGAAGGCTTGCCAAGATGATGAAAAAGCACTGGAAGCGGCAATCTCAGATTTCAAAAAAATTACTGAAACGTACGAAAACAGTTTGGACAATATTCAATCCACAAAAGACGAGCTGGAAACCTATCGGCGGCACAAGACTACGATGGTTTATTCAGCAGTTGGTGACCACTTGGCCCAAATTAACGACATAAAAAAGGAGATTAACGATCAATTAAGCAATTTGGAGCGCAAAGTAAAAAAATGGTTAAATCGCCGGGAAGGCGCCTTGGGTCCTTATAGAGAGGCCGAGAAGACACTCAAACAGAAAACGAACTCTCTGAATGCTTTAAAATCGCGACAAAAAACAGTTGAAGACAATCTTAAGGCACTGGAAAATTTGAAAAAAAGCATAGACAAAGAAGAACAAGACAACCAAATTTTGATTATGGGATTTTTGATGCAAGAATTCGAACAGCTTTTTCAAGCTACCAAAGGGCTGATCATTGAAAAAAAGGAACTAAAAAATGAACTGGTTAAAGCATGGCAGGAAGTATCCGATGCGACCACAGACCTTAGAGCCAAGAAAAGTAAGCATGATAATGCAGTCGCTAAATTGTCGGCCAAAGAAAAAAAGTTGGAGAAATATAGGGAAAATCGACGGGAAAAAATTCTAACGAAACTATCTAAAATCAAAATATAAAAAAAGGAGAACGAATCATGCCAGAATATCTATCGCCGGGTGTATATGTTGAGGAGTTTGAAATCGGCGCCAAGCCGATTGAAGGGGTCAGTACCAGCACCGCCGGGTTTCTCGGACCCACCATGAGAGGACCGCTTGAGCCTCGCTTTATAACAGGTTTCGAGCAATTCAAGAGAATCTACGGTGGTTACCTTCCGGCAGACGTCACCTACCTGCCGTATGCGGTGGAGGGATTCTTTAAAAATGGCGGTCAACGCTGTTTTGTGGCGCGGATAGCACCCCAGGACGGCGCTACGATGTCAGGAGCACATGATACGGTCAACATCGAGGCAGCAGGTCCCGGAATCTGGGGCAACCGAATTGCAGTGAAGATAGAGCCGGGAAGTCTGCAACCGGATCCGGAGTCCGAACCATGCCAAAAAATTAAGTTAACCGTAATGTATTGGGATGTGCCTCCACCGACCCCGCCGGTTGACCCGACGGACCCCTCTAAGGCCACCGATCCAAACCGACGTGATCCGACGCTCATTGAAGTATACGACAATCTCACGGCGGATTCCACCTCGATCGATTACTTTGAAACGCGGGTGAATGCTCAATCTAATCTGATCAAAATTTCACCATTGGAAAAAGACAACATTGCGAATCCCTCAAAAAAAGAATTGGATTTCCTTAGCGACACCGGCAGCGACGGTTCGCCGGTCGGATTGGATGACTATAAAGGCCGGATGCTGCCGCCTCTGCCTGACGGCACGACGCACAGGACCGGGCTGAAAGGCTTTGCGGAGATTGACGAGATTTCAATCGTTTGCGCACCGGATCACCACATGATCCAGACACTGGACGCTGAACTTATCACCGACTGCACCCAAAGGAAGGATCGTTTCGCGATCCTGCATTCGAATCCTGCCAAAGACAACCTAGCCGCAGTCGCCAACATCCGACCGCCTCAGGATACGACCTATGCGGCGTTCTATTTTCCCTGGATTAAGATTTTTGATCCCAGAACCAATCAGGAGGCCCTGATCCCGCCCTCCGGTTATATCGCCGGAATCTATGCCAATACGGATGTCGAACGTGGTGTTCACAAGGCACCGGCAAATGTGGTGGTTGCCGGCGCCACCGGACTGCAGTTCAAGATTACCAAGGGTGAGCAGGATATCCTCAATCCTCGCGGGGTGAACTGTCTGCGCGCTTTTCCGGCAAGGGGCATCCGCGTTTGGGGTGCCAGAACCTGCTCAACCAACACCCTCTGGAAATACATTAATGTCCGGCGTCTGTTCATTTTTATTGAAGAGTCTATTGAACAGGGTACTCAATGGGTGGTGTTCGAGCCCAACGATGAAAAACTCTGGGCCCGGGTCACACAAACTATAACCCAGTTTTTGACCACGGTATGGCGAAACGGGGCGCTGATGGGCACGAAGGCCGAAGAGGCCTTTTTTGTAAAATGCGATCGAACCACCATGACCCAGGACGATATCGATAACGGCCGTTTAATCTGTATTATCGGCATCGCGCCTGTGAAACCCGCAGAATTTGTGATCTTTCGTATCACCCAGTATCCGGGTGGATCGGAATTAGAAGAGATTTAAATATCAAGTCTTTACACAACGGAGGTGAAAAAAATGGCCAGAAATGATCCCTTACGAAACTTCAGGTTCCGCTTGGAGATAGACGGAATACAGCAAGCCGGATTCCGTGAAGTCGCCGGTTTTGACATTACAGTTGATCCGGTCGATTATCGTGAAGGCAATGAACCGACTCACGTGCGCAAGCTGCCGGGATTGACCAAGTACGGTCACATCACTTTGAAATGGGGTATCACCGATTCAATGGAACTGTACAACTGGCAAAAGCAAGTCGTGGATGGCGACATTCAGCGTAAAAATATCGCAATTGTTGTTGTCGATGAGGCCGGTCAGGATAAAGCCCGTTTCCAAATAGCCGAAGCTTGGCCGACGAAATACACGCCAATGGACTTGAACGCCACCGCCAATGACGTTTCCATTGAAACCCTTGAAATTTGCAACGAAGGGGTCACCCGCGAGAGCTGACGTTATTGAAAAGGAGACCTAAAAGATGACATTTCAGACCGAAATCGAATTTACCCTCCCGAAAGGGTATCTGGACAATGATGGTACGCTCCATAAGGATGGCGTCATGCGATTGGCGACCGCCGGCGATGAGATTCTGCCTCTCAAGGACCCGAGGGTGCAGCAAAATCCCGCCTATCTCACGATCATTGTGCTTTCCCGCGTGATCACGAAGCTGGGCGGGCTGCCCGATATCAATCCGAGGGTTATTGAAAATCTCTACGCGTCGGATTTGTCCTATCTCCAGGCAATCTACCAGAGCGCTAACAGCAACGGCAACCTCAAGGTAAAAGCGTTATGCCCGAAGTGCGATGAGGCTTTTGACGTTCCGGTTGACGATCTGGGGGGAGTATAAGCGGCTATCCCCTCGAGCGCCTCTATGAGGAGATGGCCTTTATCGGGTATTACCTTCACTGGCCTCACGCAGAAATCATGAACCTGGACCACCGGGAAAGACGGAGGTGGTGCCGGGAGATTTCCGCAATCAACCGCCAATTGAATGGCGAACCTGAAAACATTTTCGATGTTTGATCCGGAGAATTCTTATGCCAGAGAGGACGAATAAGGACCCTTATGCCGTGTTCAACTTCGTGGTAGAGATCGGAGGTACCGAGATTGGGGGCTTTACAGAGATCTCCGGCCTGCAGGCAGAAACCGAAACCGAAGAATTCCGCGAAGGGGGTATCAATGACTACGTTCATAATCTGGTCAAAATCACCAAATACCCCAATTTAACCCTGAAAAGAGGCATTACGGACGCAGAGGAATTGTGGCGCTGGCACCAGGAGGTGGTTAACGGCAAAATTGATCCAAAGACAATATCCGTTGTTTTAAAAGATCAGATCGGGAATGAACAATGCCGCTGGGTTTTCATCGACGCTTATCCAATAAAGTGGTCAGGTACGGATCTCAATAGCCTCGGGAACACAATTGCCGTAGAAAGCATTGATTTTGCTCACCAGGGGATGAAAAAAGGGTAAATCAAAAACTCCATACCATCACCGCGATGATGAAACCAGAAACAAACGGCAACCTGGGCTTTAAGGCAACGATCAAACTGCTGTCCGCTCCAGCGTTTACAGGTTGCGTCAATCCGCAATTTTCAAACTGGATAGTTGCAAAATACACTGTTGCAAGAGGTCTTGGCTTGATGGGGCCGGCCAAGGTGGTATTTGCCCGGCGACAGCAAGGGGATCCTATCTCCAAGCAGACGGTGATGCAGCATGAGAGCATTGATTTTCGTCTTCAAGCCTGGGTCAATATTCGCATTGCCTTGTCGATGCCATTGAGGTTGGTTTCCAAAGTCGAAGCCCATCAGTGGCACAAATATTCAGCCGGCAAATCTTACCTTAGCGCCGGAAACGAGAGTCCGTTATGGATCAATTTATTGCGTAAGGCTAGCTCGTTATCATTCCGCCGCGCGGTTCGCTCTCTCAGCGGTACTTTTTCAAGCCGCTTTTTTGCTACCTTTCAACCGCAAGGAAACACCAAAGTACCGAAAAGAGAATTGGTGCTTTCCCCTCTCATCCTCGAAAGCGGCGTTGATAAAATCACCGCCTTGATTTCAGCATTATCCGGTCCCGCCCGGTCAATTGTCGCCGGAAGGCAATCGATAAGCAAGGCGTTAATGCCCATTGATCAGTTATTGCATCCCGTGAAGGCAGCTGCTCTTACTCAATCCGATCCGGGACGCAGACGATCCTTTCTGAGAACAGTCCATCTCGACGTCTGGAAAAAATGGCAAACGATTCAAAAAGAAGGGTTGTCGTCTGTTGTCGGAGCCTTTATGCCCAGGAAAACCTCGGTAAACGAGGCGGTTTTTCCTGCAACTTTTACCAGGATTTTATTGGCGCCCGACAAACAGCGGCAGATTAGCGGGATCGAGCACCGGCCAACGTCTGCGGCCGTGGAAAACGAATCAAGCATGGGTCATCCCTTAGCCGGTTCGAACCCCTTGTCTTTTCAAAACGCGACGCATTATTTTTCAAATTTAGCCCGGCGAATACAACCACAACCAATGCGAACGCAAGAATTCAGTGCGGTTGATCCGATTGTTGAAGCTGCCAACAAATCTCATAATCGTAATCCGGCTATCTACAAAAGCCAATTTGCACTGCACGGTCTGGATACCCGCTTTCGCGGGTATGACAGATTGCTGTCGCTCAGCGGTCATTCCCGCGCAGGCGGGAATCCAGCGGTCGCCCGTGACTATCTCCAGCCAACCTGCTTTTTCAATATATGCGGCGACCATAAATTTACGGATCACAAGCTCTTGCAATCACTGAATGCAAATTTTACAAAATCGTCAAATTACGGCTTTCTCGAAAGTCTCGTTGCAGGCCAAGGTCGCTATCATTTGACCAACTCCATTCTCAAACCGCAAAGCGCATCGCTGAGAATAAACAAAGCTTTGCCAATTAGCGGCCGCGGGATAGCCCGAGCAGAGACAAACCGTCTATCCCCGTCGGCCGACATCTACCCGACAATTTTGCACACCCGGAATTACCGACAATTTAATGAAAGCCGGCAGGTTTCTGAACTGCCGGCACCCGCCTATGCGGATCACCCCCGTTTGGTTCACTCGGTTAATCAAACAGCGAGCTCTCGTCAATCCCGCGTTCATCCTTCTGAGGTGCAGCAGGCACGCCCCCCAAAAAAGATCACCACCCAGGTAACGAAAGCTGCCGGCGACATCGCAACAAATGTCGAACACTCAGTGTCAGGAGACCGCACGGCACACGCTCCCGCTGTTGATATCAACGAACTGGCCGGTAAAGTATATGACCAGATAGAGCGCAAAATCCAAACCGAAAGGGAAAGACGAGGCTTGTGAGTCAAGCTCACGAGTAAGGAATCCGAGCCCAGAGGGCCCGGCTTTGAACTGCCCCCTGAGGGGGCTCTGGAATTAAACCACAGGAGTCCCGCTGCAAGCGGGATTGGAGTATCAGAGTATTGGAAACCACATTTCCGGGCCAAGACGGGTGGTCTATCTGATTTGCACGCACTGACTTGAATTTGATTTTGCCCAACTGCAATCACCAAGCAAATGATCATATCGTGATATGGTCTAAAACGCGGCTTATACATCTAGGTCTGAATTACACCCAACACTCCAATACTCCAGTACTCCAACACTCCGGCTCTATATCATGACGGTAAAAAATCTAAAAAAAGCGTTTATTGAGCCGCTCAACGGCAAACAAAAGGGACAGATCATCGAAGTTCTGTTTAACCCGGGTGAATATTCGGTTGAAAAAAGCAATACCTTTCAAAGCAATTCAGTGCCCGGACTTGAAACCCCGCTTTTGCAATTTGCCTCCGGTAATGCCGATTCGCTGAGCATGGAACTTTTCTTCGACACCTACACCTATGAACAGGGCGAAGACATCAGAAAATACACGGATAAACTTGTTGCCCTTTTGCATATCGACTCTCAGTTGCATGCCCCGCCGGTTTGCCGGTTTGTGTGGGGCAAGTTTCAATTTAAAGCCATTATTGAGCGGCTGACGCAAAAATTTACCATGTTCCTCGATGACGGGACACCGGTTCGCGCAACCCTGAACGTCACGTTCAAAGAATACAGAACCATCACCGAACAGCTCCAGGAAATAGGTCGGGAATCAGCCGATCGCACCAAGAGAAAAGTCATCAAGGAAGGCGACAGCTTGTGGTTGTTGGCTGCTGAAGAATACGGTGCTGCCGCGCTGTGGCGCACGATTGCCAGAAAAAATGAGATCCACAATCCCCGAAAATTAGAAGCCGGCCGGGAAATTGTGATACCGCCGCTGGACAAGTAGATGAAAATCGAAGGGCTGGAAAAAAAGTACCAGGCTTTCTATGCGCCCGGCTTTCAGATCCTTGTTGAAGGCAAGGACCTTCTGGCCGAGAAAATGGAAGTCACCAGCGTTCAGGTTGACAATATCCTCGACGGCGCTGATCATTTCTCTTTCACGATCGACAATGGGTTTGATCTTACCAATCGCGAGTTCAATTGGCTGATGAGCCTTTTGGCCTTTGGCAAAAAAGTAAAGATTCATCTGGGCTACACAGACATCAAGAAACTGGAGCTCATGCATTTCGGACTGATCACTTCTGTCAGTGTCGATTTCCCCTCAGGCGGTGTGCCTCAGATAACTGTGAGCGGTTTTGACTTTTCCCATTGCATGATGCAGGGCCGGCAATCCCGCAGCTGGGACTCCAAGAAAGACAGCCAGGTCGCCCGTGAAATCGCAAGTGAACACAACCTCAAGTCAGACGTGCAAGATTCTCAGGTCATCCATCCCAGGGTCGAACAAACGCAGGAGAGCAACTACCACTTCCTCAAGAGACTGGCAGATCGGAACGGGTTTGAACTTTACGTATTCAATGACACCCTGTTTTTCAAGGAGCCTTCCTGCAATGAAAGTGCTGCGGTGACCCTCGAGTGGGGCAAGGGCCTGATAAGCTTCTCACCCGACGTCAACCTGGCCAAGCAGATTGCTGCGGTCGAGGTCAGAGGCTGGGATATGAAATCCAAGAAGGAGATCGTCGGCAAAGCCAAAAAAGGCGATGAGCTCGGCCGGGACAGCGGCAGAAGAAGCGGCGCGGACGTGATGGCCTCGATCTACAAAGAAGATACGGTCTTGCGGATTCGCCAGCCCGTGTATTCTCAACAGGAAGCAGACAGACAGGCAAAGGCCATTCTAAGGAAACGCTCCGAGATATTTGTCAAGGGCAGCGGTCAGTCTGTGGGTATCCCTGAGATCCGGGCTGATACCAATATCGAACTCCTGGGTCTCGGCAAAGTGTTCAGCAAAACCTACTACATAGAAAAAGCCACCCATACAATTAACGCTTCCGGCTATAAAACAGCATTTAATGTGAAGGATACGACCATATGAGCATGCTGGATCTGCTGCAGAAACAGGAGGAGGAAGAGGCGGGGCAAGTCAGAGGGGTCGCGGTCGGCATTGTCACCAATTACAAAGATCCTGAAGGACTGGGTCGGGTCAAGGTGCAATTTCCCTGGCGAGAAAATCCGGATGAAAGCTACTGGGCCAGAATTAGTGTATTAATGGCGGGAAAACAACGCGGCAGCTTCTTTCTGCCTGAAGTCGGCGATGAAGTCCTGGTGGCCTTTGAGCGTGATGACATTCGGCATCCTTATATAATCGGTGCCTTGTGGAACGGAATCGATACGCCTCCGGAAACCAACAGCGACGGCAAAAACAATATTCGAAAGATTCGCTCCCGCAGCGGGCATGAAATCATTTTCAACGACGACAGTCAGTCAAAAAAGGAAAAAATTGAAATTCACACCAATGGCGGCCATCGACTGGTCCTGGATGATTCGGTCGGATCGGAGAAGATTCTCCTAAAAGACAAAAGCGGATCCAATTCCATTGTGATAGACTCCACCCAGAGAAGCTTGACCATCGAGAGCGGTTTCAGCCTGAAACTTAAATCACAAAAGATCGATATCGAGGCCGGTGCTGCCATGACAATCAAATCAAGCGGCACCCTGACAATTCAGGGTACGCTGGTGAAAATCAATTAATAACCTGCCTGCCACTTACGCCAGCACTCCTAAACGGGTGTAAATCTCCACCATTGGTAAACGGCTGTCCTCCGCTCTTTATCAAAGGAGGTGGTTAATAGTACCTGGAGCACTGGAGTATTGGAGTGATGGAGTAATGGATTGATGAATGGTTGATATAATGGAAAAATATAAACCATGTTTGGTTCTCGCATAACCAAAGGTTAAAGAGTAAAAATCAGATCTATTTCCGCTTTTAAACCCAACACTCCCATACTCCATTACTCCGGCACTCCTGCATTGTACATGTCGCCGTAGCACAAATTGCCACGGATATACCAATAACCAACAGTCTCGGCTCACACCCGCCTCGCGGTGTTGATGGGTTAAAAAGGAAATTCAAAGTGCCCCGAGAATTCTTAGGTCGCGGTTGGAAGTTTCCGGTAGGAATGGATCATTCGACGCATCGCGTCGCCATGTCCGAGTACGAGCAGGACGTCCGGGAGGCCATCTGGATTATCCTTTCCACCGCCAAGGGTGAGCGGGTCATGCGGCCCGACTTCGGGTGTGGTATCCACGAACTGGTATTCGCTGCCATGAACACCGCGACTATCGGATTGGTAGAGAGCAGTGTACGCGAAGCCCTGGTGACCTGGGAGCCCCGCGTTGAAATTCTCGACCTGGACGTGTCCACGCAACAGGCCCATGAAGGCAAGTTAATGGTCAGTATCGATTATCGCGTACGGGAAACCAACAATGAGTTCAATCTCGTGTACCCGTTCTACCTGACGGAGGGCATCTAAACCGGATGAACGCAAAAGCGCCCAAGATCGACACCCGCAGATTCAGTCAACTGCTTGCTCAACTCAAGCGGCTGGTGCCCCATTATACGCCGGAATGGCAGGCCTCTGATGAAAAAGATCCGAGTGTCGCGCTGTTGAAGATCTTCGCCCACATGGCCGAGGACGTCATCGAACGGCTCAACCAAACCCCCCAAAAAAACTTCGTGGCCTTTTTGAACATGCTCGGCATCAAGCTGCTGCCGGCCCGTCCCGCCAGGGTGCCGCTGACGTTCAAGCTGGCAGAAGGCACCGAAACGGAAATATTCATCCCCCACCGTACCCGCGCGGTGGCGCAAATCCCGGACGCTCCGGGTGAGTTGCCGTTTGAAACCGAAAGCAATCTGCTGGCAACCCCCAGTGCCCTCAAGGCGGTGTATAGTGTGGATCCGGCCGCAGACGCCATCTATCGACCGCCCCCCGGCTTTTTGGACCGCAATTTGCCGGCACCTGCCCAAATTTCATATAAAATCAATACCTTTTCACCTGCCTCCTCGAACACTTTTCAACTGGACCACGATTCCGGCTTGGAAGCCGGCGACTATCTCAGGATCATTCAGGGGGATCACGTCGAGCATGTCGTTATCTCCGAGATCGACGGCACCATTGTCAAGATTACCGGGCAACTGAGCCGTGGCTACTCGCCCGGTACGCTTGTTGAAAAAAACAACAAATTCTTCCTCTTTGAAAACGTAAACCTCCAGCAGCACATCCTTTACCTCGGCCACAGTGATCTTTTCAGTGTCAAAAGTGCTTCCTGCTTTACCCTTGAAATAAAGCATCTGCCGGGCACACCAGCCGTCCTGCAATCCCTGAATTCTTCCTGGGAATATTGGGGCGATGCTGAAGGAGGAGAAGAAGAAGCCTGGCGGAAATTTTACGTCAAAACCGATGGAAGCCGGGACTTGAGCCAAAACGGCAAAATTAAGTTGATCAAAGGGGAGGGAGAAATCAAAGAGCGGGAGATCAACGGAATCAGCAATCGCTGGATACGATGCAAGTTGATAAAGCCCCCCCCTCCTGAATTGCCCGAATTGGATCGAATTACATTTCGCGTGGAATCCACCGGAAAACCGGTTTATGCAGACCAGGCTTTTCACAATGATACGCCGCTTGATGTGGCCCTGCCGTTTTTCCCTTTTGGCAGCCTGCCCCGCATGTATGACAAATTCTATCTGGCCAGCAAGGAGGTATTTTCCAAAAAAGATGCAAACGTAACGATAGATATTCGACTAGAGTCATTTGATATTGTCGCCACTCCCGCGGCCGTTATCCCTGAGGACAAAAACCAAATCAAGGTATTCGGCCGGGGGACCCGGGGAAGACTGGTTGAAGTAGAATTTGATCCTGCGGAACAAATAGCCCCCAAATGGACAGACCACGGTTTTCCGCCTCACACCCTTTTAGCAGCTCCCGACAACAAAGCCGGCACGGAAGGTTCTCCAAGTGTTGTCTCAGCAACCAATTACCTCGGTGTTTTCGTGAAAGCAGATAATGGGCAACTCATGGAGCGATTTTATGACGGCACCGAATGGAAATGGCTCGACCACGGAATGCCCGAAAAAGAAAATAACGGAGACCCCGTCAAATTCGATCCTTCTGCCGCTGTTGTTAATGATCAGGTCATCAACGTTTTTGTTGTTACCAAAGCAGGGAACCTCCATTGCCTGACGCGCGATTTGAGAACCAATCAGACGGCAAAGGCAATGGAATGGACAAAGTGCAATGATCCGAAAACTGAAGGGCAGTTGAACGCTTCTCCATTCGCCGCCCAACATGAAACGGGCGTCAAAGTATTCGTCTGGGACCAGAGTGGTAATTTGCGTGAGTTCGAAAATCATAAATTGGCAACGGTTTACAGCGGGCCAGTCGATCAATCCGCGATCCATTCAAGGCCCTTTGCAATATGCTATTTGAACAATCATGGCAACGAGGAAGAGGGTAAGATATTCGCGAAGGTTTTCGCAAAAGACGCGCAAGGAGACCTATGGGAGCTCGATGCACAGCCGAAAAACCACAAAGATGAAGGAAAACATTCAATCTGGCAAAAACTCACGCAGGTTGACGGTTCGATAAACGTTGCATCAAGTCCCCATGGGGTCGTCCAGCGTCCTGAAAATCCCATGGAGAATGAGGGTAAGCATATCTTTGTGCGCGACCATGATAATGTCTTATGGGAATGTACCGATCATGGGTGGATTCCTCATCGTCTCCAAGGCAAAAGCAAATTCCGTCACTCCCCCTTTGTGGTTGCCACCCCCATCGATAATTCGGATCCGCCTTGCTACTCCCTTTATGTTTACTGCGGCAGCGACGACAATTCCATTGTTGAAGGCCGGGGGAGCCAAAAAATACTTCACTCAGGAAAACTATCAGAAGTTTCCCGTGTAAGGGTCACCCTCGACGACCAAGGCCTCGAGGTCGACAAGGCCTATGAGAGACTTGAAATTGTCATCAAGGATTCTGGTGAAATTGTTTATACCTGCCAAATAGAGGCGTATGACGGTAAGACTAAAGTGGCAACACTAGCTGAAGACTTGCAACAGGCTCAATTTTCCGAGCAGCTCGAGTATTCTTACGAAATTAAGACAGGGCATAAGGGCGAAGTACGGAATGTAGATGATAAAAAGATCAAGCTCGACAAAGAACTTGCCTTAACAAATGGTGGCGTTTACGTCGGACTAATGATTAAGATCCTCAGGGATGAAAAAGAATACACGTCTCGCAAAATTGTTGAATATAATGGAGACAAAAAAGAGGCTACCCTCGAATCGAGCTGGGACCCCCAAAAGAAGCCCACTAAAGGAGACCGTTATCAAATCGACAATCTCAAAGGCACCGTTCAAGACGCAAATGCACTCATTACCCTTGATCAGGCGGCATCGGACAAGGACGGTGGGTATACCGGCTGCATCGTTGAAATCATAGGAGGCAAGGCGAAGGGCCGGGTATTCAAAACAGTCGGGTATGACGGAAAGAGTAAAAAACTAAAGGTCGACCTTCGTCGGGATTTTGATAACCTCCCGGGACAGGGCGATGGATACCGCGTGTTAAAGAAACTCTGGACGTGGGACGAATACAAATATGAAGTCGAATCGATGACAGACCGCTTTTCGTGGGAATACTGGGATGGCAAAGGGTGGGTGTTATTCAAAAAGGAACATGGGTTCAAGGACGGCACCTACGATTTTCTGAAAGATGGCAAAATTGAGTTTAAACTTCCCAAAGATATTGAACCAACGGAAGTGTCCGGCCAGGAAAATATCTGGATACGCGTGAGAATTGTCGGAGGTGACGACGGCAGTGAGACATTTTCAGCGGAGACCGTCAAAGTCACGGATAAAAAAAGCATAACCAAACTAGTTCCCACCAAGACCCCCATCCGACCGCCGCGCATTATCGAACTGACCATTTCTTACAAACTGACCAAAGGACAGCTTCCCCATAAGTGTCTGACCTTTAACAACCTCGATTACAGGGATCAGACCGCCGCTTGCAGAATGCCGGACAAATATTTTCTTCCTTTTTTAGGTCTGGAGGACCGGCAAAAAACCATTTATTTCGGCTTTGAAAAAAAAATTAAGGGCGCTCCCATAAAGATTTTCTTGGATGCAAGGGAGATCGCTTTCACCGATAAACGCAAACCGCGAATGGTTTGGAGATACCGCAATGAAGATGGATGGCCGCCGGTGAGCATCAAGGATGAAACCGAGGCGCTGATCAAACCCGAGAATCTGGAATTGCTGCTTCCTGAAGACTTTTCCGCCCTGTCCCGCTTTGGCCGTCATCTTTACTGGATCAAAGGAACGCTGGCCGAGGGCAGCTACGATGACGATGAATTGCCTGTTTTGCGCGGTATCTATCCCAACACGACCTGGGCCTTTCAGGTCGAGACCGTATTGGATGAGATTCTCGGCTCCAGCAGCGGGGATGAAAAACAGGTATTTCGTTTCTCAAACGTCCCGGTGCGGGAGGGCGAGGAAATCCGGCTGCGTGAAGCTTTGACCGGCGAAGAGAGAGATGAACTTATGGACCGGTTTGGCAAAGATGTCATTCGTGAAAGAACGGATGAATCCGGCCAACTGGAGTACTGGGTATCGTGGAAGGAAGTCGTAACATTTGCCGACTCCGGCGTGGATTCCCGCCACTACAAGTTGGATCGCGCCACCGGCGAGCTGCAATTTGGCGACGGAAAAAACGGAATGATTCCGGCGGCCGGAGCGGACAACATCCGGGCCTTTTTCTATCAGGCCGGCGGCGGTTTTGCGGGAAATGTCGGGGCCGGACAGATCCAGAACCTGGCATCGGCCATTGCCGGGGTTGACGCCGTCGTCAATCCGGCCCCGGCTGGCGGCGGGTCGGACGCGGCGACGCTCGAAGACATGTTGGAGATCGGTCCGGCCAAGATTGGCCACCGCAACCGGGCGGTTACCCTCCAAGATTTTGAATGGTTGGCAAAAGAAGCCTCGCGGGAGGTCGCCAAAGTCCGCTGCCTGGCCAACACCAACAACAAAAAGCAGCGCGAAGCCGGATGGGTGAGCGTCTATATCGTGCCGGACTCGCAGGATGCCACACCGCGCCCGTCTTTGGAACTTCTCAGAGCGGTCCCTCGCTATCTTCAATCGCGCTGCGCCGGGACCATCGCCGCCCAGAACCATATATTCGTCGGTGCCCCTGAATACGTCGAGGTGAATGTTTCGGTGGATATTTATGTGAAATCCATGGATGTTACCTCGCAGACCGAGCGTCTGGTCCGCCAAAGACTGGAAAAGTTCTTTCATCCTCTGAGGGGTGGTCCAGCCGGAAAGGGATGGGAGTTCGGAAGAAACATTGCCGCCTCGGACGTGTTCGTTCTTTTGGAGAAAACCGCAGGGGTTGATCACGTCGAAAAACTAAATTTTACCTACAACGGTAAAACCTCTACCGAAATGGTGGAGGTGGAAGCGGATTCGTTGGTCGCCAGTGGGACACATGCGATTAACATGAGACTCGCAGCCAGGGCATAACGGTCATGGCATTACCGATTCCAAAACTCGATGACAAGACCTTTGACGAGCTGGTCGAAGAAGCCAGGACGCTGATTGCCAGATATGCACCGGAATGGACCGACCACAACATCCACGATCCGGGCATCACCTTAATTGAACTGTTTGCCTGGCTGGCGGAAATGCAATTCTTCCAGCTCGATCAAATAACCGCGCGGCATCGGCAAACGTTTCTGAAGTTGATGTCCGTCACGCCGCGCCCCATTCAGCCGGCCCGGACCCACATCCACTTTGACGTAAAAGAAGGTACCCCGGGCGCGCTGATTAAGGCAGGTACGAAATTGACCCCCATCGGTAACGAGCGGCTGGTGTTCGAAACCGAGGAAGACCTTTTCCTGACGGACAACTCTCTTGAGTCGGTCACCACGCATATCAATACCACGGTCATCGATCACACTCAGGCCAACCGCCATGGTAATGTTTATTTTTATCCGTTCGGTGAGAACAATTTAAAGGAAGCTTACTTTCAGCTGCAATTTCGCAGCGGGCTCGAGGAAAGTGGCTTTTCCCTGAGCGTTCAGGTATCCGCAGATGAGTTGTCTGACGCGCCAGGAGACAAACGAGAGCCCGTGCCGGGAGTAAGAATGGTAAAACTGGTGTGGGAGTTTTGGTGCCGGGGGTCGTGGTGTGGCCTTGGGGTAAAGAAGGATACGACCAATAGCCTGATAAAAAACGGCAGAATCTCCTTTCGGACGTCGGATGACGACTGCCAAAAACCCGAACAGGAGCCCTTGCGAATACGGTGCCGGATTGCGGACGGTTCATATGAGATAGCACCTCGCATAAAAAAAATTGATTTAAATCGCATCGCGGTAGTTCAGGTGGAAACGGCCATGGAAGAACGGTTGGGCAGCGGCGATGAGACCCCGGGCCAAACCGTCAAATTACAGAAGGCCCCGATTTACACGCAAGGCCCCGAAAACGCTTCCCGACTGTATGCTGGCGATATTCTGAATTGGCGGAACTTTGCAAAAAAGATGCTCGAAGATACCTCCGGTCCGGTTGAACGTATTCGGCGGTTTATAGATCGGCAAAGCCTGACGCTGCTCTCAGACGATGACCTGCTCGACGACGGTGACGTGCAATATGATGTCGTTGCCGCTTTAAATCGTTTGCTGGAATCGAGAGAGTTGTATCAGGGTGGTGCATTCGCAGACATTGACATTCCTCCCGAATATCATGATTTGATCGGAAGATTAACGAACAATATCTCGCCTGCTGAAATCAAGAGACTGAATCGTTTTTTGTTCGAATCCGCTTTTGCCGATCAAGTGGTCCGGCGCAACATGATCGTGCAAGTTCAGGATGCCGACGGTAATTGGCGGGATTGGACCAGGGTCGAGGATTTTAACGATTCCGGTCCGGATGATCCCCACTACACCTTGGAGCCAAAAGAGGGAAAAATTACTTTCGGAAACGGGTTAAACGGCCAAATCCCGCAACCATACCAGCAGATCAGGGCCCGTTTTTACAAAACCTGCCTGGGGCCGGTAGGAAATTTGCCGCCAGGGCAAATCTGGAATTTTTTGGAACCGCAGCTTAGCGCTTATAGGGGCGAAAACCGCGAGCCGGCCGGCGGGGGTCGTGCGGAAGAATCCTTAGAAGACGCTGAACTGAGGGCAAGAAGGAATTTTAACACGACTTACCGGGCCATCACCGCCGAGGATTTTGAACGCCTGGCGCTGTCGACACCGGGATTGCAAGCGGCCCGGGCAAAAACGCTTCTCAATTACCATCCGGATTATCCGTTTGCCACCGTGCCGGGATCGATTACGGTCGTCGTGGTGCCGTGTGCAATGCCACAGCAAATCGCCCCGCAGCCCGGCGAGGAATTTCGGCGGACAATCAAGAACTATCTGAACTCACACCGTTTAATCACCACCAACGTCCATGTGATCGCTCCCACGTATGTAAAGGTTTCGGTTTGCTGCCGGCTGCAAGTAAAAATGAGATACGACGACGCCACCGTCCGCAACCGTGTCAGGGAGGCATTGCAAAACTATTTACACCCCTTGACAGGCGGACCCGATCAAAAAGGGTGGCCCTTCGGGCGCTCGGTGTATCCTTCCGAAATTTATCAGGTTATCGATGTTGTGGAAGGCGTGGAGTACGCAAGCAATGTGTCTTTGAGCTGCCAAGGCAACGGTCAGGAAACAGAGGGCACCATCCGGCTTCCACCGAGCGCACTTGTATGTTCCGGCGACCACCGTATCGAAGAAAGACCGGCAAAGGACGGCAATGATTGTACCGGAGTTTAAAAGCCAGCGGTTCAAAACCAGGGCCCAGTGGCAAAGTGGCCTGCTGTACCGTCTAAATGAGCAGGCGGACAATGGAATTACCCTTTACGGCGCGCCTGTTTTCAAAGACTGGATACAGGCACTCAAAGGGCAGGTGAATATTGTCTCCCTTGCGGTAGACGAGTGTCGGCAGCTTTATTTGCTGCAAAAAGACGACTCTCAATATCGCTTTTACCGTTGCGATCCGGCTGGTAAGTCCCTGGAACGTCTTGGCTGCATCAGCGGATCCGGATCGAATCCCGGGGAAATCAGCGACCCCGGCAGAATACTCGTGGATCACCACATGCTCTGGATTCTCGATCAGGGCAATCAGAGGATCCAGGCCTTCAACAAAGAAAACTTTCAGATCATCTACATCATCGATTCGCTCGAAGCACCCATTGATATGGCTTTCGATGGCAAAAATTACCTGTTTGTGCTCGATCAAAAAACACGTCAAATCTTTAAATACGACCACAACGGTGTCCCTGCCGGTGAACCGTTCGGAAATACACAACTAAAGGACAAAGAACCCATTGGCCTGGTAGCAGGCAGCGCAACAGTTGTATGTGCTGTCGCTCCAGATGAAGGCCTAAAATGCGGGTTTATGCGGTTTTCAGAAGAGGGAAACTATTTGGATATCGTCGGAGAATTCGCCGGTATTTTTCAGGGAGAAGCATCGATTCATTCGCAGGGCATGGCGCTGAACAGCGAGGCAAGCATCTTTGTCGCTTTTCACTGTGCCGATACGTGCGAGCTGCATAAATTTTCTCCGGACGGAAGTCACCTGGGGAAAGTCACCCTTCCCGATTCCATCAAATCGATTAAATCAATCGCGTGTGACGGCCGCAATCATCTGTTTCTCAGCACCGATCAGGGTATTGCGCATCTGTCTCCGGATTTGGGTGTCAGTGGAGCAAAGGGTGTCTATTATTCGAGAACGCTGGATAGTGGGCCTGATGAAGGTCAGTGGCACAGGTTAAAGCTGGAAGCAGCATTACCCCAAGGAGCCGGCCTGGAGGTTTATTATGCCTCTTCCGGGGACCGCAACACCAAAAGGAAAGTGGACGCCATATTCACCGAAACCAGGCAGTCCCTCCAGCAAAAAGTCGCAAAGATCGAGTCGCTGCTGACACCCGGTTGGATCGGTCCTGAGAAATTCCTGCCGAATCCGGCGGGGGACGGTGAAACCTTTCATGACATGCTTTTCCGTGAAAAAACCAAAAGATACCTGTGGTTAAAGCTGGTATTGTCCAGCTTTGATCAACAGCAAAGACCGGTTGTCAACAATATGACCGTCTTTTATCCGCGCCATTCCTATCTGCGCTACTTGCCTGCCGTCTATCAGGAAGATCCGGTGAGCAGGGATTTCCTCGAAAGGTTCCTGTCGCTGTTTGAGACGGTTCTTTACGGGCTGGAAAATGAAATCAGTCAGATCTACCGCTACTTTGACCCGGATACCACACCCGTAGAATTTTTCGCGTGGCTTTCCTCCTGGCTGAATCTGTCTCTGGAAGAAGGCTGGCCGGCGCAAACCAAACAGCAGTTCATTCTGAAAGCCGCCAATCTGTTCAGACGCAAGGGCACGCCGCAAGGTCTGGCGGATTTCATCGAAATTGTCACCGGCCAGCGGCCGATCATCTGGGAGCATTCGCTGATGGTCAAACCGCTGGTTCTAAGCGGCCGATTCCCGCTGGGCTGTGATACCTTCGTTACCCGAACACCGCCAGGGGGATTTGTCCTCGGCCAGGCCTGTATCCTCGGCCACACTGCGATACGGGCCAATGCGCCAAAACCGGAAGATCCTTTCCTGCCTCTGGCACATTGTTTTACGGTGCTGCTCAATATGGACCGCAGTACGTTCCAATCGTATCAGGGAACTCTGAAGCGAATTCTGGATGCAGAAAAACCCGCCCATACGCATTACACCCTCGGCTGGATCGGAGAACCTGGGACGGGTCAACCTTATTATGTCGGCATCAATAGCTTTGTTAAATGTTACCGGCACTTCCGTCTCGGTGTAACCTCAGTTGTCGGCAAAACCGTTGCCTTTTCTCAGGAAAAAGCAGCCGCAAAAATAGATAATAGTTTGAGCCTGACAAAAGGTTTTCAGCTGATTTAATGTTTCGGAATTTCGACAACCAAACCTCGTTGAATAGTTTACTGGTTTACTGGTTGATTAGGTAAATTATGGCTATCATTTCAGTATGTTACGATTGTTAAAACATCAGTGTCCAATTATTTAGCAAATAGGGGATAAATTCATATTTGCATCCACTTAACCAATCAACTAATCAACCAATCAACGATATCTGACAACAGACTAAAAATATGGAAAATCTTCGAGGCTTCCGAATCATCCCAAAACCCATTATTTTTACCCAGTGAAATCTTATTTTCACATTTCACCGGGGCTATTATTCCAGTCCCGCTGAAGACGGGATCTTCGACATTTTAACATACCAATTGGGGCGAAGCCCCAAAATCAAGCACTAAGCAGAGGGGGGGTTAGTTATGAATGAGAAAAATCATGAACACTGCAGCAAATTCAAAATTTCAGACTTTTGCAGAAACAACTACTACTACGGCAAATGTATGACTGCCCGCGATTTCTTTGCAGAACAGAACTATTTCAATAAAAAGCGCAGTCTTATCAGCCGCATGGCTCTCGGTTGGGGCATCGTTTGCGGATTGGACGTCTTGCAGCCTGATCAAAATGTCAACGAATTCTTCATCATGCCAGGTGTAGCAATCGACTGCTGCGGCAGGGAGATACTGATCAGTGAAGATGTGCCCAAAGAAAACCGAATCCTGGCGCAAGGCGAAATTGCATCGATATGTAAATCTGGTGCCGGCACACCAATTCAAGATGAAGACATCCTGCTCATTTGTCTGGAATATGCTGATTGCAAAACCGAGCAGGTTGACATCCACCCCAGTGAATGCGGCCAGGAGGCAAAAACGGAGTACAACCGTATCAGGGACAGCTTCCGGATAGTGCTCAGGAAAGAAGGTGACGTCAATATATCGAAACCATACGGGAAACATTGCCCGCTTTCGGAAATGAAAGTTAAAAAAGATGCTGCGCACGAATCATTTCATAAATGTATTGACAGTAAATTAAAGGAAGGATGTCCGGAATGCACCGAACGAGACTATATTGTGCTGGCAAGATTGATTTCCCATAAAGATATCAATGCTGATAAATCAATCTCTAAACCGGAGGAAGGGCAGGAATCCACAGCGGAGCAGCCTCAACCAAACAAAATTTACGAACTGGATCATCATTTCGAGAGAAGGCTTGTTTACAGTAACCCTTTGCTTTACGACCTGATCCATTGTATCCACAACGACCTTCCGCATATCAAATATGTCAGCTGGGATGATCCCGGGAAGGAAGCAGACTGTTGGAAGGACCGGGGTGCCAAAGTAATGACCTGGCAGCAATTCAAGGAGAATATCGTAAAAAACGGACTGCGAGTAATTTTCGACAGAAAAATGAATTTAGCAACCATCAATGAGCACAACTTTGTATTTACAGCTTTTATCAGGGCGTTTGGTACCGGATACTTTATCAAAAAATATATACCATTAACCAAGATCACTTCGGACGCTGTCGGGGGGGACATGGTGGAATTCAAAATTCGTGAGCGTTGGCAAAAGGAAGAAACAGAGGACCAATCAGACTCCGAAATCCTTCGACAAATATCGAGCAAAAGAACCCATATCGACCCGAATCGGGTTCGTTTTGAAATAACGTTAAAAGGAAGTTCAATTCTTGATGACAATTGCAGAGCGCTGGACGGCCACTACGATGGAATCAGTTTACCATCCGGCAACGGTGTCGAGGGCGGAGATTTTGTGAGCTGGTTTTACGTCGTATATGAGTAAAAAATAAGGGGCATAACAATGAGTGATGACACTTCAAAAAACAGAGTCTGTCAGGACAATAAATTCATCCGGCCACTCTATTTTCATGGCATGTTGCTGGATGAGAAAGATTTTACTGTTGAGCAAAGCTATCATATTGAGAAGCGCAAATTAATCAACCGAACACTCCACGGCTGGGGGATTGTCTGCGGGCTAAATATTCTCTGGAAGGAAAATGAAACCCAGATCCAGATCGAAATACTGCCAGGCATGGCATTGGATTGCCACGGGAATGAGATCTGGGTTTCTGAAACCGTGAAAGTCGATCTGTGGGAGATTTTCTTCCCACATTTGAACAAACCTCAAAAACCCTTCCCCGCTGAAAACTCTGAGCCGGGAGCAGCGTCACCTAAACAAGAGGAAATTTTTATCGGTATTCGTCACAATGAAAAGTCGACAACCCCGGTGCCAACTTACGTGGCGACGAGTGATTGCGACAAAAGCACGTGTCATTTTTCGAGGACTCAAGAAGGATTTTGCATTAAATTTCTGACCGCATCCAAAGCCGAAAAGTACCAAAAAGTGTCATCTGACATTAAAGAATTGAATAAACGACTTTCACCTTCAAAGCAGAAAACCAAGAATGCCACAGAGCCAAATCCCGGCACCTCAGACAATACGAATAGCTCCCATGAGGTCCTGCCTTGTCCTGAAGTATTCCCGGAGGAACACTATGTCATCCTCGGAAAAATCCAAGTAGATCGCTCTAAGAAGAAAATTATTAATAATGATATAACTCAAGGTCGAACCTACATTAATCCGTTTAAAATCTTCTCCCAGTTAATGGGTAAGATCGAAAACCTCGAAAGGGAGATTCAAGACCTTAAAGCAAAGAAAGAATAATTTAGAAAAACAATAAGACAGTACCCGAGTCCAAGGAAGCGCAGAAAAGCGACATCTCAAAAATTTTTTCTTGCAAGACTGAAATACCACCGCTTGCCTTTATGCAGGCCTGTTCACCGCAGAGGCGCTGAGCACGCGGAGGAAAGCAAAAAGCCTCTCGGAGTTCTCCCACCGGGGCATAGGCCCTATAGGCCGGAGGCAGCGCCTCTGCGGTGAATCCAAAATGGAGATCGACATGTCCACAAAAGGAATAACAAGTCACGATCACAAAAAGTCCGCACAAGAACAATCGACCCACCCTTCTTCCCGTTCCTCCGAGCTGACGACAACGCCAACCCAACCTGTCCCGGCAATCCAAACATCTCGTCTCAATCCCACCATTATGAACCCTCGAAATGTGATGCAGCTTCAAAAAACGATTGGTAACCGGGCTACGGATAAATTGTTGTCGAAATCGGAAGGTCTCAGTTTCAATCGCGCGAGTGCATCGACATCGTCCAACAGTAAACCGTTGCAGGCCAAGCTCACAGTTACCCCGGCAGGTGATAAATACGAGCAGGAAGCTGATCAAGTTGCTAAACAGGTGATAAATAGGATCACCTCCCCTGTACCGCAATCGGCACAGCGCCAGGAACCCGAAGAAGAAGAGCTCCAAATGAAGCCTATCCAGCCTTTCGACAGGCTCAAGGTACAACGCCAGGAAGAGGAAGAAGAGCTTCAGATGAAACCCTTCGACAGGCTCAGGGTAAATCGCCAGGAGGAAGAGGAGGAATTGCTGCAGGGAAAGTTCCAAGCGGATGCTCTCCAGCGACAGGTGCCGGAGGAGGAAGAGTTGATGACAAAGCCCGCTATCCAGCGCGTAGGCCTCGAAGGCGGCGATATTGATTCAGACACGGAGGCGGCGATTCACCAGGCAAGTGGCAGCGGTCAGCCGCTTCCCGGCAGTGTGCGTGAGCCTGCAGAAAATGCTTTAGGAGCTGATTTTAGCAGTGTTAAAGTGCACACGGGCTCCGAATCCGATTCACTCAATTCCTCACTTCAATCCCGCGCTTTTACCACCGGACCAAATATTTTTTTCAAACAGGGCGAATACAACCCGGGCAGCTCCGGAGGCCAGGAGTTAATCGCCCACGAGTTGACCCATGTGGTGCAGCAAGGTGCTGGGAAATTAAAGGCCTCTACTAATCAAGGCAGTGAAAAAGATGAATAATTTTTCGGGATGTATCGGCTCCTTTTCGTGATACCAATATGACCGACTTGACAGCTTGATCAGATTCATTGCCACTCTCGAAGCGGATAAAGGTTAAAGGTTAAAGGCCAAAGGAAAAAGGAAAAAACCCTTTTCAGTGAGAGCTCCTCCCGCAGCGCGGAAGGCCTCAGGAAGCCCCCTTGAAGGGAGCTAGGACAATCTTTCATCACTGTAAATCCGAAATTAGAAATCCCTGGCCCAGACCTGAATGATAAGTAGCTAATTTTGAACAACGCTCCTTGCCAGTTTTACAGAAAGAAACCAATGTATATCCGTCGCGCCAGGGCAGGCCGAAGCACGAAACAAATACGAATGACCAAAAATGCAAAATTCTAAACAACGTAACTGACGCTGCGATGAACATTGCAGGATTCCAAGTATTTAATTTTAATCCAAAGCGACAACTTGTTGATTCCAACGTTTTGAACATTTAATATTTGAATTTCGGATTTGTTTCGGGTTTCAAGATTCGAATTTCGTATTTTCAATGACACAGCTGCTTTCCCCCCGGATCGGTAGAACCTTTCCGGGTCCACCGCTAGAAGCGTTAGGTTTAAACCAAACTAATTGGCATCATTCTATATCAATGACAAATGCTCGGCTCAGTAGATGGTTTGTGGGGTCCCGCTCCTGTGGGTGGTCGTCGCGATTTTTCTATTACCGCGGCCGTTATCCATTAAGTTTTACGTTCTAAATTCTAAAAGGTTATTCAATGGGCATGGCCGTATGCGGTGGTGCGTCACTACAATGTTCGTTTGGCGCGGTTCCATCTGCACTGATGGTGTTGCCAAAAAACCGTGTCACCACCAGTATGCCGATTGCCAACATCATGGACAATCTTGCGCTTATGAACATTTTGCCTTTTGGTGTGTGCACGTCTCTGGCCAATCCAGCGGTGGCATCCGCTACTGCGGCGGCTCTTGGTGTGTTGACCCCCATGCCCTGCACCCCCGTCATTCCAGCACCCTGGATACCGGGCTCTCCCACCGTGCTGGTGGCCAACATGCCGGCCCTCAATGACTCTTCAAAGCTGATGTGTGCCTATGCGGGGGTGATTCAGATTCTCAGCCCGGGACAGGCCACGATTCAGGTGCCCTAGTGCCTTATCTCAGAAATATTGTTTCCTATACTGGCAATGTGATGTATCGATCCAGTACATACATTTAACCCAGCTGTTTATCAGAGACGGGTAAATCCAAAATTCGAATATCGAAACTCGAAACAAATTCAAATGACCGAAATATAAATGATCAAAACTATCGATGACACGCTCGCAAAATGGAGTGACGTTGCAGTCGCAATGCCATAAGAAGCGCAAACTATTTAGCGCTGAAATCAAAAGATGAAGAGTTTTTTGTTTTGAATTTTGAGTCCCGCTGCAGCGGTAGATTTTGATATTGTTTCGAATTTCGAATTTTCACAATGATTGTTTTATATCAGCGGGATTTTAAATTGCCAGAATCGAGTGCAGATCTTGTGATACAATGCACTAGTACGGAGTAGACGGAACCAAATGAGATAAGTAATTGCTCTTATTCACAATTACGGTGACGTATTATTATTAGTCCGTTTTACCGCAGAGGCGCTGAGGACTCGGAGGAAATCAAAATACCATAGCGCCACAATAAGATACTTTAACTCTGACTCCAGACACGGAATTTCCACTCACAATTTCCGATTGGTATTTTCATTGCAGCTGGATTCCGATGCCTATTCAACAAGCCGCAGGCCGAATTTTTCGCTGATTTTTCTTCCCAACCTTGTTAAATTTGAAAACCATTTAACCGGGGTCAAAAAATCAGCGAAAAATTAAATCCCTCGGCGTTCTCCCACCGCGGCGTAGGCCCTATGGGCCGGAGGCAACGCCTCTGCGGTGAATACAATATTTCAAGCTAAAAATCGATTGGGAGTTATTGGTTATTTGTGATTGCCTATCGGTTTAGGTGAAATAACTTGCGAGATCATATCTCACTTCCGGAAGATATACCCAATCATCGCAAAAACTGCTGCAACCGACAACGGACAATCCCGCCGCGGCGGGAACACCCCAATTGAGTTTTTTCACTCGATTGGGGTTTAAGCTTCATGGAGATCGTCATGTCCACAAGAGGGATAACAAGTCACGACCCAAAAAATCTCGCACAAAAACAAATGACCTATCCTCCCTCCCGTTCCTCCGATTTGACAGCAACGCCAACACAACCTGTCCCGGTAATCCAAACATCTCGTCTCAATCCCACCATTATGAACCCGCGAAATGTGATGCAGCTTCAAAAAACAATTGGTAACCGGGCTACGGGTAAACTGTTGTCGAAATCGGGAGGGCACAGTTCCAATCGTGCAAGTGTGTCACCGTCGTCCAACAGTAAACCGTTGCAGGCCAGGCTCACAGTTACCCCGGCGGGTGATAAATACGAGCAGGAAGCTGATCAAGTTGCTAAACAGGTGGTAAATAGGATCACCTCCCCTGCACCGCAACCGGTTCAACGCCAGGAACCCGAAGAAGAAGAGCTCCAAATGAAGCCTATACGACGCCAACCTGAGGAAGAGAAGGAAATCCTGCAGGGGAAGTTCAAAACGGATGTTATTCAGCGACAGCTACCGAAGGAAGGAGAAAAGCTCCTTCAAAAAAAATTTAACCCTATTCAGCGACAAGGACCGGAAGAAGAGGAAGAGTTGGTGCAGGGAAAGTTCAAGACATGTCCGACTGATACCGTACAGGTAAAGTCAAATGCTCCTAAAAACACGGCCGGCATGCCGGATCATTTGAAATCAGGCTTGGAGAATCTCTCCGGAATCTCCATGAGTAATGTGAAAGTCCATTACAACTCATCCAAACTGGCCCCCACTAATGCGCACGCTTTTACCCAAGGAAAAAATATTCATATTGCTTCAGGGCAAATAAAACATTTACCCCATGAAGGGTGGCATGTGGTACAACAATGGCAGGGGAGGGTGAAGCCGACTATCCAGATGAAAGGCGTAATCCTGACTAATGACGATCAGGGGCTGGAGAAAGAGGCGGATGTGCTGGTGCCGAAGGCCATAAATGAAAATGAACAATTTCGCGATAATGAGCGAACCGATACCCAGCAACTTAAATACTCCAGAGCAAGAAACTCTGACCCCTTTTTCGCGTTAATCAAGGAATATCCAGGACCGAAGAGAAGGGCGGACGATCTCTGCAGAAGCGCTGCACTGGACTGGAGAACATCGAAGAAAGGCATAACAGTAACCTCAAAAGATTGGTATGTGGTAAGGAGAAGTGGAGTAGGTCCGACTTCGACGGGAGTCGTTCAGAGAAAGTTGTTCATCCTAGAAGCGGGTGACTCGAAAAAAGATTATACTAAAGGATTGTACGAAGATCTACTGAAACTGAAAGAATCAACGCTCGAGAAAATAAAAAAAGTGTTGCCGTCGACAAAGATAGCGGAGAAAATATATAATAAGCTCAATGAGTGGGCGAAAAACAAAGAAAAACACAGAGCATTCACGACTTGGGAGGCTGCTATCAAGGTCGCTTTGAAGGACCTAAATGAGGAGAAGGAGGTGGCGAAAAAAACAGTAATGGAAGAAGAAGAAGAAGAAGAACTAATGGCGCCACCCCCACCTAAGGAATTAACAGAACTCGAAAAAACGGAATTAAAAAAGAAAGAGGAAAAAAAAAAAGAAAAACGAGATAGTAATAGAAAAAAGCTATTCTCCCTTTCATTAAAAAAAGGCAAAACAAGAGAGAAACGAATGAAAGATAAAAAAGAGTTGTCCCTGAAAGAACAAGAGAAACAAAAGAGGAAGTTCTATTACGAGCTGTTTTCTACCGAATTAGAAAACGACCCTTATAATTTGTCAGATCTATTTAAAGAAAAAACGGTCAAGGCGCCCGTAACGGGTTCCTTTCTGGGCTACGGTATGGGCGGAGAGTATCGAAATGTAATCATGGAGGGCATGATATTCGCTATTACTAACAAGCACTTACTCTCACCGAAAGGGAAGAATCTGCTAAGGAACTCCGAGGTCATGTATCAACAGTATAAAAAAATGAAACCAGGGAAAAATCCTCTAAAAAGCCTATTTCGAGTAGGTGTCGGATCAATAAGGGGGCTAGCCGTCAAAGAGACCATCAATAATGAACTAAAAGAAATTTCCAAGGAGCTAACTTTCAAGAAAGGAAATGATTACTATTATGCTATACTAGGAACAGAAAACGGCGCCGCCGCACAGGGTTTGGTCCTTGATCACGGTAAAGAGCTAGAGATAGGGGGGATAAAAGAGATCAAGCTGCATAATAATAGTGACTTTGAGTTTGTATTCGAAAAATTTGAGGATAAATAGCGCTATACGGATACGATCCAAGTTCACGTCCGAAACGGGATCAGGCCTGAGTAGTTGAGTTGTAAATTGAATTAGGTAGTGTTTGAACGGTTATTCAAAACCCCTTGATATTGTTGATGAAAATCGCATAGAAGTAAAACGAAGATTTTTCAGTTTAATGAATATAGGGGGCCTTGGGGACGCCCATAAAATTATAATTTTTTAGTCCTCCATCTGCTCTAATTGCTCGGCATTGGCGATCTTTTCACAACGCTTTACCGAATGGAAATTTGGGGTCGCGTCTTGATTTGTGATTATGAAGGCTATTTAATCACTAATCAAGATTTGACACCTATTTCCAGCCAATCCTGCCCCAGATGCTCGACCAACCACGGCCTCGCTTCTTTGTGCAGATTACCGCGCAGGTTGACCTGAACCCCTTGATTCACCAGCGCCCGGGTCAGCGCCAGCTCGATCTTCCCGTAGCTGTTGGTCGGATCGCCGACCAAATACAGGTTAATTCCGCTCATGGTGCTCTTTGTCTCACCCCCGTATATCATGCTTCATTCCAAGCGTAGCAAATCGATCAAGCCACAACGGACAATCGCTGAAACCCGCACTCGAAAGATGATTTATCTAGCTTGGGTTTTCGGTATGTAAATACACGAATTGCCGCAGATCTGCGCAGGATCAGGGTTTACGCGAATGAATGAAATTCGGCGTGTTACTACAAAAA
>CACVKW010001024.1 GCA_902749685.1 Olavius sp. associated proteobacterium Delta 1
GGTACAACCTGATTTCTAAATCACTAATTTCCCGTTTATAACTGCCTGTTTTTATTAAAGGCAGTATTTGATTTTCAAATTATTTTGGACAGCAATGAAC
>CACVKW010001025.1 GCA_902749685.1 Olavius sp. associated proteobacterium Delta 1
CCAGGATCCAGAAACCAGAATCCAGGATCAGTCAATACTTTCAATGGTCTTCATTGCAGCAGCGAAGTTGGATTTCAAAATTTTATGCAACTATAGGGTA
>CACVKW010001026.1 GCA_902749685.1 Olavius sp. associated proteobacterium Delta 1
CACTATCGGTGAATTTCAACGACATCCAGTATCCAGAAACCAGAATCCAGGATCAGTCAATACTTTCAATGGTCTTCATTGCAGCAGCGAAGTTGGATTTCAA
>CACVKW010001027.1 GCA_902749685.1 Olavius sp. associated proteobacterium Delta 1
CATCATTGCTGTCCAAAATAATTTGAAAATCAAATACTGCCTTTAATAAAAACAGGCAGTTATAAACGGGAAATTAGTGATTTAGAAATCAGGTTGTACC
>CACVKW010001028.1 GCA_902749685.1 Olavius sp. associated proteobacterium Delta 1
GCATTTCCGGCACCATGATCTGCCCCAGCATCGCGGTATTGGCAATGGTGGACCCGCTCAATGTTGAAAACAGGGCGCCTCCGGTGATCACAATCAGGCTCAGTCGGCCCGGCAGTTTTCCGATTAACTTATCAAACACATCAAGGGTGCGCTTGGCCATACCTGAGTGCAGCATTAACTCACCCATGAAAACAAAAAGGGGGATTGGGGCTAATGAGAAACTCACCAGGGAGGTAAAAATCTGCTGTACGGAAAGGCTCAGGCCATCCAACCCTCCCATAAAGAAATAAGCTCCGATGAAATTAATCAGCAGAAATGCAAAAGCGATGGGCAGCCCCAGGGCAAGGAAAAATATCAAGCCCCCGATCAAAAACAACAATATCACCCACCACTCCATATCTAAC
>CACVKW010001029.1 GCA_902749685.1 Olavius sp. associated proteobacterium Delta 1
AAAATCCAAACGGCGGCTGCATGTGGACACGGTGGATTTTTACTCGGCCAGGTCCCGAACCTATCTGATCAAGGGGCTGTGCGATCTGTTCGGTTCCGGTGTAGATACCATTGGCGACGATGTCCAAAAGCTGCTTGAGCTGGCCGAAGACTACAAACAGCCTGAACAGGGGCCGGAGACAAAAGAGGTCATGACCGGCGCTGATAAAGCCAGGGCACTTGCCTTTTTAAAAAATCCGGACATGTTTGAGGAGATCCTGTCCGACTTTGAGACCATCGGCTACACCGGCGAGGAAATGAACAAGCTGCTTTGCTACATTGCCGCCGTATCCCGCAAGATGGAGCAGCCGTTGTCGGTGATGATCCAATCCCGTTCGGCTGCCGGCAAATCCTATCTTCAGGATACGGTGCTCTCGATGGTTCCCGAAGATGACTTTGTCAAATACACCCGGCTTACCGACCAAGCCTTGTTCTATAAAGATAAAGACAGTCTAAAACATAAAATCCTGGCCATCGAGGAATTAGACGGCATGAACGGGGCGGTGTATTCGATCCGCAGCATCCAGTCATCAAAAAAGATCACCATTGCTTACACCGGCAAGGATCCGGTGACCGGTGAGCTCAAAACCCAGGACAACACGGTCGAAGGCCCGCTGATGGTCTTTATCACCACAACACAGGTGGACATCGATGGTGAGACCGCCAGTCGCTTTGTATTTATCTCCATTGACGAATCCGAGGAAATGACCAAAAAGATTTTGGCCAAGCAGCGACAAAGCCAGACCATGGAAGGGATGATCAACAAGCTTAAATCCGAACAGATCATCAAAAAACACAAAGACGCAAATAAACTGCTCAAGCCCTTGCATGTGTTCAACCCCTATGCGGATTTGTTGACCTTTACCAGCAAATCCCTGCGAGCCCGCAGGGATCACACCAAGTATCTGAATTTGATCTTGGCCATTGCCTATCTGTTCCAGTACCAGCGCAAGACCAGGGCCATGGACTATGGCGGCAAAACCATTGAATACATCAACGTCACTCTATCCGATGTCGAAAAGGCCAACCGAATTGCAAATTACGTCCTGGGCCGTTCCCTGGACGAGCTGAGCCCTTCATCGAGAAAGCTTTTGATGCTGGTCCAGGAAATGAGCCGCAAAGCCTGCCAGGATAAAGGCGTCAGTTCGAAAGAATACCGCTTTAACCGCAGGCAGATCCGCGAATACAGCGGATGGAGTGACTTCCAGATCAGAACCCACATCCGCCAGCTTGAAGAATTGGAATAC
>CACVKW010001030.1 GCA_902749685.1 Olavius sp. associated proteobacterium Delta 1
CAAAATATGCCAAGGACATCGCGAATGATTATTGCTGAGAAAAAAGCCGTATATCATGTTATGTCCCGCAGCGCGCTGGATGGATTTCCTTTGAAAGATATTGAAAAAGATTTTATGGTGGATTTGATCAAAAGATTTTCAGCGCTGTATTTCACCGAAATCTTAGGTTTTTGCCTGATGGGCAATCATTTTCATTTGCTGGTGAAAATGATTCCGCAAAACCGGTTTACCGATGAACAAATCCAAAAGCGCTTTGAAACATATTACGGCGACAGCCGCGGATTTGCCGAAGGCCAGATTCCCTATTTACGTGAAAAGCTGTCCAGCCTTTCCGAATTTATGCGGGAGATCAAGGTTGGCTTTGCCAGGTTTTACAACCGGCGCCATAACCGCCGGGGTTATTTCTGGGGAGACCGCTTCAAA
>CACVKW010001031.1 GCA_902749685.1 Olavius sp. associated proteobacterium Delta 1
CGGCACGACCCTGATTCACCCGGATCCCGTGGTGGCGGATGCCTGGAACACGGCCGTCTTTGTTCTGGGGCCGGAAAAAGGGTTGAAATGGGTCGAGAAGATAGCGGCAATGGAAACCATTATGGTAACGCCTGCGGGCGACATCATGTATTCTAAAGGATTGAAAAATGCACTTCATGTACTGGAAGCTCAATGAATATTATCTATCGAGGAGGGTATAAATGTCTAGGAATTTGATTTTTACAAGTTTTACGTTGTTCGTTGTGATGTTGGTCACCACGGTGGCTTGTTTTGCTTTTACGCTTCTGACCAAGGAAAAAGCCCTCAAACAAGTATTTTGGAAGGGCGCTCAGATTGAAACCGAGAAAATAGAGCTGTCTGGTGATGACCTGTTGATCGTCGAAAAAAGATTGGGCGGCAGTCTAGTGTACTTTCAGGAGGGCTCAGAATCAAAACAAGTTGAGGGAAAAACTGCCATTGAATTTCACTTTGGCTTAAAAGATGGAAAAAAAAGAGGGGTGGCCATTATTGACGAGGAACCGGGAAAATGGGGGCCGGTGGAGTTTATTACGGCCATGGACCTCAAAGGCACCGTCAAAAAGGTAAAAGTGATGAGTTATCAGGAACAACGAGGTCGTCCCATCGCCCGCAGTTCTTTTATGAACCAATTCCGGGGCAAGTCCAGCAGATCCCTCATGCAAGTGGGTAAAGATATTGTCGGTGTCAGCGGAGCAACCATATCTTCACGCGCTGCCACCTTTTCCGTGAAAAAGGCAATCGTGCTATATGAAGAAGTCTACCTGAAGAAGTAGGAATTCAAAACAACGGTAGTATAAAACGCTTTCGATTGCCTCTCGGGTTCGAATACAGGCAGATCGGAGATTAACTCTCAGACAGATTGGGTATAAATAAATATTAAATCAAACGAAGGAGGTTATCATGATGAGCAGGCTTTTAAGTTTTTTGGCCGTGGGGCTAGCGCTGTTGCTCGCCTTCGCGCTGGTTGGCTGCTCCGGAGGCAACTCAGGTGGTAGTGGGAAACAAGCGCAGGTCCAAGCTGTCACGGTTACCGACAACGGTCAGGTGGCAACGATGGAGGTTGCTTTTCGGCTTTCCGACGACGGAGAGCCCCTTTCAGGTGTTGCTGACAACAGCATCAGGTTTAGCGTTGCCAAGCTCATTCCTGCGGCAAGTCCCAGTGCATGGCAAAGCTATGTCAACGCAGTCGAGGATGTGGAGAATCCACCTGCAGGATGGCCGCCGGCTCAAGGTGCCCCCAATGTAACGGGAGAGGCCACGCATGCCGCGACTGAATTCGCGAGTACCGAAGGCGGCGTCTTTACGGACAATGGCGACGGCACGTATTCTTATAAATTTTCATTTAATTTCAGAGCCGTGACAGATCCCGTCACAGGTGACCCCATCGCCTACGATCCGTCCTTTACCCATCGCATCGCCATGCAGGTGAGCGACAACGCCACCAATGCCACATATGATTTTATTCCCAACAACATGAGCGCGACCCCGGGCACCCGCAGCATCGTTGCCAACATTCGATGCAGCGAATGCCATGAAAAATTCGGCTTCCACGGCGGTGACCGGGTTGCGGTGGAGTACTGTGTCACCTGCCACAACCCCGGCACAACGGATGCCAACAGCGGCAACACCGTAGACTTCAAGGTCATGGTCCACAAGATCCATTCCGGTGAGAACGGTCCGGAGGTTGAAGCCGGCGGCGAATATGCCATCTGGGGCTACCGCAACACCAAACACGACTACTCCGACCTCTTGTATCCGCAGGACACTATCAATTGTGCCAAGTGCCACGACGGATCCGACCCGGAGACGCCCGACGGCGACAACTGGAAGAACGTACCCTCCGCAGCAGCCTGTACGTCGTGCCACGACGCCCCCGATCCCGCCGACTATCCCACTTTCCCCGATTTAACGGCGGCTGAGATCGAAACGGTCCATCTGACGCCCAATGCCACCCCGAACAATCCCAATTTGCCGGCGGGTGTGCCCAGTATTGAATATGTACTGAACTCGGCTACGGTTGACGGCGCCAACCAGGCGGTCATAAACTTCCAGATCCTGCGGGACGACGTGCCGATCGATCTCATAAATCTTCCTGCAGATCTGACAGCGGCCGGCAACCGGCCGACTTTCCTTCTGGGCTATGCCCAGGACCAGGGCGACGGTATTGCCGAACCTGCCGAGTACAACAACCTTGGACGCACTTCCGGACAACCCCAATCGGTGTCCCTGAGCAGTGTCACCAGCCTGGTTGACGACGGCGACGGCACTTTCACGGCCACAATCGCCAGCGCATTTCCGGCCGGCGCCACCCTGCGGGCCGTGGGCCTGCAAGGCTACTTCCAGGTGGATACGGATGGCGACAATGCCGCTGACTACCCGTTGCATACACCTTCAGCGGTTGTTGCCGTTAGCGGTGATGACGCCCGGCGCGAGGTGGTCGACAACAACAGCTGCGCCAGTTGCCACGAGTGGTTTGAAGGCCATGGCGGAAACCGGGTCTTTAACATGAACATCTGCGTTTTCTGCCACAACCCCAACCTGAGCAGCAGCGGCCGTGGAATCGAGACGCCAAATGCTGCGAATGTGGCCGCTTATGGGGCTGACCCGCTTGTATATCCAGAAGCCACGAATAACTTCAAGGATATGGTCCACGGCATCCATGGCGCGGCACAGCGGACCACGGATTACGAATTTGTCCGTGGCGGCTTCCGGCAAAACCCCTACAACTGGAGCGACGTGGTATTTCCGGGAAGGGCCGCCGACTGTCTGATCTGTCATAAATCCGGAACCTTTACGGTCCCGCTGGACGACGACACCCTGTTGACCACCAACCGGACCACGGGGGTGGCCGATGGGAATGACCCAGACAGAGCTGCTGTTCTCGCGGCCCAGGATGGGGCTTCCCTGCCCAATCCCACCGACTGGGTCATTACGCCCGCTGCGGCGGCTTGTTACGCCTGTCACGACAGTACGGAGGATCAAGCTCACATGGAACAGAACGGCGCTCTAATCAATGAAAATCGCAATGATCCCTTGCTTGGCACCAGTGTTGAGACCTGTTCAGTCTGCCACGGCACTGGAAAAACCGCAGACCTTGCGGTGGTTCACGCTGCTACTGAAGCGGCTACCGTGATCGGCAGGATCGCCGCCCCGGACTCGTCGGGCGGCTCTGTAGATGATTCGCAGGCCGCGCTATGCGGTCCGGGACCGCTATCTGCTCGGCCTCCTGGTCACAGCACAAGCCTTGATTGTTGCAGCTGCCACGGCTTCAACTAGTCCGGGCAAAACAACGTTCACATAAAGGGCGCCGCAACAGACGGCGCCCCTTATGTCCGTTGTTTAATCAGGAACGGTTTGCACGCTTAGCCGGATCGGATTTTCCAGTCGCCTGATTGTGGTATTTTTCAGGGCGGATCTACTCGGTGATCTCCCGGGTAAGCTTTCTGCAGTCGCTTATTTTCAGGCCGGCGGCCGGCGAACCCGGATCACTGGGCGGACGGCGACACGAGTTGAACTCGCTTAAACGCGATGTTTGCGGACCGGTTGCCGGACTTGGATGTCGCAGTGCCGCTGATGACGTTGCCGTCATCAGATCAGTCGAGTTTCATGCTACCTTCCGGCTCCCATCCGGGGGCCAGCACGGCCTGGCTGTGGTGATAGGGGCATTGCAGGCACTTCCCCTCTATTTCACCCTCCGCATACCAGACGATCTTTTTCCCCTGTATCTCACTGTAACCCATGGCTTTCAAGTCATTTTTTCCATGGCAAAAAATTGTGCTATTGTTGGGATCCGGGCTGGTGGTTTTGGTCCAGCGCCCGCCCTTTTGGTGAGAGGACTTCTTTTGGCATTGCAATTGCCGGCTCGATCCTGTAATTTACTTCCCGGTGGGCCGATCGAACCCCAGCAATCATATTGGAATCGATCAATGAAATTAAGAACGAAATAATACGGATTCAAGCAGCGTGGGATGGGATGACGATGGGGGTTAAGGGGTTCCACCGTTGTAGCAATTGCAGACGCGCATTGCAGCATTGCAGTTCGAACAATTTTTTAACCTCATGGTCACCCGATACAAGGAGGAAAAATGAAAAAATGGTTGGCATTGATTGCCTTGGGCGTGTTGTTGGGCTGTGCCAAAGAAATGCCTCAAAAGCCCCATTATGAGACTAATTTCGGTGAGGAATGCGCTGCGGATTGTGAGAAGGATTATTCCGAGTGCCTCGCATCCAACATTCGCCCGGACTTCTTAGTCATGTCAACCCGCAAGAAGGCCTGTGAAAACTATATTCGCGACTGTTACCAGCTGTGCGAAAAAAAAGAAAAACAACGATCTGCTGCCCCCAATCAATGAAAACAGCTTTCTAGTACCTGAATTTTATACGCAAATAATCGGCAATGATGTTCGCGATCAAGTTACCGCAATTTCCTTGGCGCGATGATTTTTTCTTTAAACCCATCATGCCATTATTCCAACATTCCACTATTCCAATTGTAAGCGAAGCGAACTAACTTAGGTCTCAGCTTCTTTTAGGCAACGCTACCAGAATTTCTAACCGCGAGCCGTCCAGGTTGGCCCGGTAAATTTGGTGGGTCCGAGAATCAGTCCAGTAAATTTTACCGCCATTTTTGTCCACCGCAATTCCTCTCGGATTATAAGACCATTTTACCAGGGTTTCGCATCCCGAACCATCCAGGTTCGCGCGGTGGATATTGTGTGTGCCTGAATCGGTCCAGTAGATCTTACCACCGACATCATCAACTGCAATACCCTGTGGATTCGGCGCCCACTTCACGATTACGTGATGTCTCGATCCATCCAGGTTACTACGGTGAATTTGGTGATTGCCTGAATCAATCCAATACAGCTTTCTGCCGACGCTGTCGATCGCTATCCCAAGCGGCTTGTGGGACCATTTCACTAAAATTTGGCGACCCGAACCGTTCAAGTTGGTGCGATAAATTTGGTGAGTGCCCGTATCGGTCCAATATAACTTGCCGGCGGCTCTGTCGACCGCGATCCCTTGGGGGTCGGACAACCCGGTTAATAAGATTTCGCGGCTGGAACCATCTAGATTGGCCCGGTTAATTTGGTGTATGCCTGAATCGCTCCAGTATATCTTGTCGTTGGCGACTGCGATTCCCCGGGGATTGGGTGTCCACTCCACTATGGTTTGCCGGCCCGAGCCGTCCAGGTTGGCCCGGTATATTTCGTGAGTTCCTGAATCAGTCCAATATAGCTGGCCGGCGGCATGGTCGACCGCGATTGCCTGCGGCTCAGACAACCTGGTCACCTGCGCACGGCGTTCCGAACCCACAAAACCGGTGCGCTGGACCGGGCTCCCAACCGCATCCGTCCGATAAGGAGGGATCCCAAAAACAAACGGATTGGCAGACCCCACCTCAGATAACAGAACGAAGGCCAAGAGGCTTACAACGGCTAATATCAAATTGCTATAAAACACTTTCAAGGCGGGTCTCTTTGAATTGCTGGATTTGGTAATCTCAATACCCTGGCTCTAGGTTACTGCCAATAACACAATCGTATTTAAGCTACAAAATAAATTGTGTTACTCGCAGCTGAAACGTTTATCGGTAGCAGCTGCATTTATGTGTTATAACGGTTCAACCAATAAACGATTTAACCCAAGGCAAAACGGTCTCAAATTGCCTGCTGAATAAATTCAGGGACCATGAATACCCGATCCACTTCCTTTTTAGAATAAACAAACGGCTCCAAATCTTTAGCCAGGCGACTGAAGTCCAGTTGGGCGCTCCGTAAAAGCAATCTGTCACGCAACTCTTTTTTATTTCGGATTGACATTTTTTGATCCAGATAATCAAAATTCACCGCGGATTTTCCAAGCAGGAAAACAACATCAAAAAAATCGCGGCCCATCGGCCGGCTGCGGTTAAAAATAGAAAAAATTTTCTGCGCAGCTATAATATCAGCGGGCACAGTGTTTATTCTTGAAAATACATCGAATTTGTTTAGGATAAATTTATCCGGGTTATATCGGACTCCCTGTGGCTCGGTAGCTATCTGGATCAGCAGCTTTTCATCCCGATGACCGGATAAAACGAAAGGAGTTTGTAATTCCCTGAATCGTTATCAACCAAACTGGCCAAGGTTTGATCCTGTTTACGAATGCTGGACTAGGCAGAACTCGTTGCCGTCCGGGTCGGCCATTACCGCCCACGTTATTCCGTATTCGCTGATCTCGTCGAGCTTGGTTCCGCCAAGGTCCACTACCCGCTGCACCGCCGACTGCAAATTTGTGACATCCAGGTCGATGTGGGCCCGGTTCTTGTGTTCGTGTTGCTCCGGTACTTTTTGAAGCAACAAAGACGGAGGGTCGCCTCCTCCGATCCGGCAGTACTTGTCGGCCTTGAACGAAATCTCCTGCCCGAGGACCTCCGACCAGAATTCCGCACAACTTTTCAGATCATTCACGTCGAGCACGATGGCGTATAGTGATCCGACTGGTTCCGATGCTCCTGTGTCACTTGTCACGGCGTCTTCCTCCCTTCTTTGTTTGATACGTGATTGCTTTGCTAGCATTTAGCATGGGAAAATCATGCTTGTGTATCAGATTTTGGGTTCCCCGATAAATCGGGATTTACGCTTCGCTCCAACCGGTTGGTCCGGGTAAGGGACTAAAAAATAGAAAAGACAGTGCCGAAACTAGCATTGTCTTTTTACCTCTGAGTTCTAATTACTTTTGGGGCTATAAGTTCTCTAAAGATTTTATCTTAATCAAAAACTAATTTCGTGAGAATTCATGTTAATTTGCGGCTTATACCAAGCATTTAAATTGAATTAAGCCAACGATGCAGTCATTCCATCAACCAACCCCAGCACGCGCCGCACCACAAATCGGAATTGTTCCGGTGACTTGATTGAGAGTCCCGACTTATCGATGCCATCGGACGCAAAGTTATCCCGCAGGCCGAGTAAAAATTTGCGCACTGATTTTTGCACTTCCGGAGACTCAATCGGCAGCTTTATCTTAATTGTGTGAAAAAGCTTATTGAGCGCGGCCGGAAGCAGCGCAGATAATGAACGGCCCGCGGAGTCTTTGCGGGAGGAATGTAGCCAATTGCCCATAAAATCGATGGCGGCCTCCGTCCCGGGACCCCCGTGGCGTAACGTAACAAATAATCTGCCTAAATCCGGCTCGTCATTGTCAGTCGAAGGAAAAGGGTCCTCCAGCAGCATGACTTTCTGTCGGTATGCCTCCATCTGTCTGATGTTCTGCGTCATGTCGGCATTAAGATCAGTACATCTGCAGTGAAATAATTTGATCCAGCGCAAACAATGATTGAAGATCAGATCGTCTTCAAATCCTGGCGGTGGATTTTTCAGGTTTTTCCAGAACATCGCGGCATATCCGTAAAATAGAGCCGAATCCATCCGGCAGCCGGAGACAGTGCTGCTGCGATATTTTAATGCGTAATTGCCTACGAATTCGATTATAACCCGCGTCAGAATTCGGCGAAATTCTGAAGCAGGTTCACTGGCCAGATATTTAAGATAACACAACAAATATGCTGATTGGTCCTCCTTCAAATAATAGTAGACGCGCGGTAGAATTATCCAGGGCGTATCTGATTTTGACCCGGCTTTTGATACGACTTCCTCTCGTATCGCATTCAGGTTTCTGATCAAATCCGGATCAAACCGGATGCATTTATTCGTCAGAGGACCCATGCGCTGCCAACTGGATGCAGCTGTTTGAAAAAGCATGCGGGCAAAAGATTCGTCAAAGCCGATACGGGTTAAGGCCGGAATGATTTTATTCTCCAGCTGGCGGCTAAACCAGCCTTCCAACTCCATATCCGGCAAGGCTTCAACTGCCTGGAAGAATTTTTCCCGGGCCGCCGCCTCGCATTGTCGCAGGCGCGTTTCGAGTCCTTGGCAGCGGAATCCGCCCATTAAATTGAAGGTGTGATTGGGGGCCGAATTGTGAGGCGCGGAAAAAGGCTGGTCTAGAAATCGTGAAGGCCCGTGAATTGCATTCGCCCCCTGCAGGGGGGTTGCCGGTTGCCGAAAAGGATAAATAGTTGCCATGATCTTTCTCCGGACTGAAAATATAAAAGTTTATGATTTACATCGCGGAGACTGGAACTTCGACTTACTTTTTCAACATTATAATTGCCACATTGTGCTATCTTTGTCAACTGGTATTTTGTCACATTGTGGCATTTTACAAGATTCCGGCATCTTCAGTTTGAGAACCAGATACCAACCACTGGTATCGGTGTATTTCAGGTTGACTCAATTACCACAGAGTGTATTATGAGAGATGCTGTAACCGATATCCGGTTATCTTCATTGGAAAATTGAAACCCTTCAGTTAGGTACCAGTACCTTTATCCTAGTGTTCGTGCTTCTTTTTCTTGCCAAAAATGACTCTGTTTGCGTTCGTCAAAAGGAGGTCACCCCATGGAACTCAACGCCAAAACAAAGATTGACGTCTTATTGAAGCAATTTCCCTTTTTAGAAGATTTTTTAATCTCACTGTCTCCCAAGTTCAAGGGCCTGAAAAATCCAATCATGCGCAAAACCATGGGCAAGGTGGCCTCCCTGGAAATGGCCGCTTCGGTCAGCGGACTGAATATTGATCGGTTGATATCTTCCCTGACGACCGAAATCGAAAAGCAAAGCGGCCAAGATGCAACCTCAAGTGAAACCAGCCCTGCTTCTCAGACTGAACCCCTGACGGATCCCAAAGAACGACAGGCCGCCCTCAAGGGAATCATCAAAGATCTCCATGACGGCGGAGATATGGAGATTCTCAAGCAACGGTTCAAAAATCTGATCCAGGGCGTTGAAGCCCCTGAAATCGCCAAAATAGAGCAGGAGCTTATGAACGAAGGCATGCCCGCCGAAGAGATCAAACGTCTTTGCGACGTTCATGTGGAAATCTTCAAAGAGGCCCTGGAAGAGCAGGATCGTCCGGATCCGCCGATGGGCCATCCGATTCACACTTATATGAAGGAAAACCGGGCTTCAGAGAAAATCATGAGTGACACCAGCATGCTCATGGGTTTGCTGGGTCAGCCCCCTACCCCCGAGGCTTTCGAAGATCACCGTCAGGCGCTGGGAGAACTCATTGAGCAGTTGTCGGAGATCAACACCCACTATACCCGCAAGGAAAACCAGCTTTTTCCCATGCTGGAGGCCCATCACTTCACCGGACCTTCCCAGGTGATGTGGTCCATTCATGATGACATCCGGGCCCATATGAAACAGACCCGCGAGGCGTTTGCCGGCAACGATCCAACACAAACTTTGACCTGCCTGAAAGAGGCCATCCAGGCCATCCGGGATATGGTTTATAAGGAGGAACACATCCTGTTTCCCACCAGCCTGGACATGCTCACCGACAGCGAGTGGGTCAAGGTCAAAGAAGGGGAGGCGGACATCGGTTTCGCCTGGGTGATTCCCGATAAGGGCTGGCCCGACGAAATTCTGAAAGATACCGGGGCACCGGCCCCTGAACCGGAAGAGGTCCTGCAGGATGTGGCCGGAGCGCTGGGTCTGGACACCGGGCGTCTGACCCTGGAACAGATCAATCTGATGCTAACCCATCTGCCGGTGGACTTGACCTTTGTCGACGAAAACGACCGGGTGGCATACTATTCCGAAGGACCGGAGCGGATATTCCCGCGCAGTCCGGCCATTATCGGCCGGGAAGTGCGCAACTGCCATCCTCCCAAAAGTGTCCACCTGGTCAACAAAATCCTGGACGCCTTCAAATCCGGATCCCGGGACTCGGCGGCGTTCTGGATCGAATTGGGCGGCAAATTTATCTACATCCGCTACTTCCCGCTCAGGGATGCCAAAGGACACTACCGGGGATGCCTCGAAGTCAGCCAGGACCTGACCGAAATCCGCAAGCTGGAAGGACAAAACCGTTTGCTGGACTGGGAATAGCGGAATGACGCTGCAGATCCGTTCTTGTCCAGCCCGGATGAGCAGCAGTCACTTTCTGAAAAATTCTTAACGGATGACAAGCTGGTAAGATCAAGTTCTCGTACCGTTAAATCGGCGTTTGGGAATTCCTTACGAATTTCGTCAGCGACACCTTCTCCTTTATTACCGTTGCGAACAGCCATGATTACCGATGCCTTTTTTCCAGCCAATACCCGGGCGGCTTCTTTGCCAAGTCCGCTTGTTGCACCCGTGATGATTACAACTCTGCCTTTTTGATCGGGGATGTTCGTAGCATCCCAATTTGGTTTTGCCATGATTTCTCCTAATTAATCCGCCCTGAAAAATAGTATTTCAGTTATGTTGAAGGTAATACAAATTTTCAATTGCTTGTTAGAATTAGCCGCCAGCGTCTTAATTACATTATGCTGCGCATATTTTTTTAGGTTTTGTTTAAGTCTTATCAGCGAATCGTATAGTATTATTTTTACTTTGATATTTTTTAACGCTCTCTATATAGTTCAGCAAAACTACGGATACTGGAGTGATTAAGGATACTGCCATTTCCTATTTCTTCCGGTCGCATAGTCACTTCAATCATGCATTGACCGATATGAGTCGATTTAACTGCAAGATTCGTGAATTCCAGGGGTGTGTAAAACAAGCTCTCAAAAGAAGTGATTTGTTCCGCCGATGGCATTACAAAGCTTGGTCGGTAAGCAATGAATCTTAACCCGGTGCCCTTGGCCAGAGCACTTAATTCACTTTCTGCTTTGGCTTTCTCTCTGGCCCAGTGAAACCAGGAGTCAGCACCGGTACCTGCGCCCGTAATCAGGTGAAAGGATTTTTGCTTCTCTTTATTCAACGACAGCCAAAGCTTTAAGAAAGCCACCGGAAAATCAACGTGAATCTCGGTATATTTTTCATCACTAACGTTTTTCGCAGAGGTCCCTATGGCCCAATAAACTGCTTTGACGGTTAACAGCTTATCCTTTAGGGGAACGTAGTCCAAATAATTCATATGCCTGGTGACGATAACCTTGCCCATTTCGACCCCTTCTTCGATGCGGGGTGTCAAGCGACGGGTGACGACCTGAATCTTGTGCACATTTTTATCCATTAAGAGTGCTTTTAAAATCCCATCTCCAACGGTTCCACTGGCACCAAAGATCATCACTTCTTTTAATGAATTCTGCCTTAATTGAGGTGTTGAGATGGGTTGGATATCTTCCACACTTGAACGCGATATTGAATAAACCGCTCCTATAAAAAGCAAACATGCGATGCCGAGAATTAGCAGAAATATCTTCTTTTTGCTCATTTTATATCTCCTTCATGGATCGTATGTCCTTGTTTTCCAAAATGTGATTTCCGTTTTCACCGGTTCCGTATAGGCCTGCATGAACCATAGCGGCAGCCAGAGCTTCCGATAACTCTTAACTACCCGATGGGGGTTTAAATATCACTCTCGATAACTGCAGATTTAATCACACCTCTGGACAATTGCATTGATTGTTCCCACCATCTTGCAGCTGGTATGCTCATATTGTATACGGTGGTTTCACCTACAACCGGTGTTGCGGTTTTGACATTTTTAAAGTTAGCGGCGGCGGTTAATCGCACCATCGGCTCGTACCAGGGATGCAGCGCCAGGTTAAACGTTGCCCAATGAATCGGGTGCAAAATCTTTCCTTTTAGATCCAGGTGCGCCTGAACGGTCTGCTCGGGAAACATGTGCACTTTGGGCCACCCTTCGCCATAGGCCCCGCTTTCAATAAAGGTTATGTCAAATGGGCCATACCTGTCGCCGATTTGTTTAAAGCCGCCGAAGTAGCCCGAATCCCCACTGAAGAATAGATTGTGAGATGGCGTTTTGATAACCCATGATGCCCACAGCGTCTTATTGCGGTCGGTGATACCGCGCCCTGAAAAATGCTGGGCCGGAGTTGCTGCTACCATCAATTTTTGATCGAGGCGGTATTCCTGCCACCAGCTCAACTCCACGATTTTATCCCGGGATACCCCCCAGTCTACAAGCAGAGCACCTACCTTCAACGGGACAACAAATTTATTTGTCTTTTCAGCCAGACTCTGCACGGAGTACTTATTGAGATGGTCGTAGTGATCGTGCGAAATAATGACAGCGTCTACCTTCGGAATCTGCCGGATGTCCAGGGGCACATCACCGTTGAAGCGTGTGGGGCCGAATATTGAAACACGCTTTTCAAACACCGGATCAGTCAGAATTTTGTATCCGTCGATGTTAATCATCAGTGATGAATGACCCAGCCAGGTGACGTTTAACTGGCCACTGTTTATGATGTTGAAATTAGACAAGTCAACCTGCTTAACCGGCAGTTCCGTGTCCGGTGTTCTATGATTTCTGGTGAACAAAAAATCCCATGTGGTCGAAACATAGTCTGTAAAGGACATATCCAGTGCATTTCCCATGTCGTTAAATTTTCCTTCTTTATATTCAGGCGAAGCCTCTATTTTACTCGGCAGGGTATCGTCAGAATCACTCACCACCGGGGTATCGGTGCTGACACACTGCAAAACGGCAATTGCTGTGATGATGCTGAGGATGATTTTTAGTTTCATTTGGGTTTATATTTCCCGATTTATTCTAACAATAAGTTTTAAACGAACGATCATTTATAAATAGGGTAGAATTTTTTATAACTTGATAGCATCCCAGGCTAATGTGAATGCGGTTTCAATATTTTCCGCGTTCAGTTCAAAGTCCTGGCACAATCCCGGATTGGCAAGAACCGTTATGGGATGATACATGAAGGCCGTGAGAATATCAAAATTCACATTTTTAATGATCTTTTGTTCTATTCCGGTTTGCAGCACCTTGACCAGGGGCACAAAATATTGCTCAACCTCTTGTTTATCAACTAGAGAACTGAAAGGTGAATTGGAAAATTGTTCGACAAATTTGTAATATTCCAGGTTGTTAGAGATATATTCAAACATATTAAACCATACATTTCTCAATATATCCCGGATCGGCAGATGGTCGTTAAAATCCCTGAGCAGGGCCTTGCTTAGATCAAGTTTTATTGCGATGTAGGTTGAAACTAATAGGTCCTCTTTGTTTTTGTAATACACATAAATTGTGGCCGGAGATACACCGGCTTCCCTGGCAATTTTGGACACCGAGCTGGAGGCGAATCCGATTTCATTGACCAGTTTAACCGTGGCCTCAAACAGGGCAGAGTCTTTTTCATCATCTTTTGTTCTCATAATCCTAAGATAAACGATCATTCATTTATTGTCAACGAAATTTTATACATATTCGTTTTTTTCTTTTGCAGTGGAGGCGGCGGGAGTCGAACCCGCATCCGAAAATATGCTGTTGCGGCGCCCACCAATTAATTCTTTTCTCACTCGACATCGAAACCTGAAGGTAATTCTACACCTGATATACTTTTTTCGGCTTGTTCCGACGATTGACACGTTTCGACCGAGAAGTTTTTGCTGATCAAGGAGACGCAATGTTTCCGCAGCTACTTTGGGGACTCGCTGAATCATAGCGGCTTTGCAAAATCTGGCCTGTTCCTTCATCCAATTTTTCAGACTATCCAGGCGTTCCTTTACCTGCTGTTTATTCTTGCGAAATTCTTTCAGTATTTTTTTCTTGACATTTGCTAATAACAATATATGTTAATAGCAAATATTGATATTAGCAATATTTGGAATTGCCATATATAACCTGAAGCAATTGGAGCACATAAAATGGCGCGCAAGCAACTTGTTCAGCGATCACGGAATTCGTTTACCCGCCTCGCACGATTCTTTAATCAATTGATGCGCGAGCAGCTGATGTGCGGGCCGGTAACCGTGCAGCAGTGCTACACCCTCGAGGCATTGGTGGATGGCCCCAAAACCATGAATGAACTGGCGGCGGAGGTCGCCCTTCACCAGAGTACCCTGACCCGGGTTGTTGAAAAACTGGAGAAACAGAATCTGGTTCAACGCAGACGATTGGCACACAATCAACGCAGTGTGGAAGTGCAAATAACGGAAGCAGGCAAGCAAACTTATAAATTATTGGACAAAGCGAGTTCGCAGATGATCTCGGATTTGCTGGACCATATTTCCCGGGAGCGTCAGGTTACCATTGTAGAGGCAATGGAAGAAGTGGCTGAATTATTAAATCCGGGAAATGAAGCATTCCAAAAACTATTAAAAGGGTGTCGATGTAATATACAGGAAAAGCGATAGTTAGCAGACACAAAAGTTTCCCTGCCGGCTACCAATTTTTTGCCTAATAAAGAATGGCGCACGGCGCACGGCATTAGGCGCACGAAGCACACCATACTTTTTTAAAGAATGGAAGGAAAAACTAATGACGAATGCGCGAAAACAGAGATCAACTGATGAAATCGTTAATCGCATGATTCAGCTGGCAGAAAACATTTACTAAGGAGCTAAGAAAATGGACGCCAGAGTATCTCAATCTGAAATACCGCAAGTATACGATTCGTTGTCGAAAACATATGACATCTGGGGCAAACTTGCAGAAACAAGGGCAAGAAATCGGGCTCTCGAATTAGCGGACATTCATGACGGTCAAAAAATCCTGGAAGTGGCCGTCGGCACGGGTCTGGCTTTTTATGAAATTGTGAAAAAAAATCCCGGCGGCACCAATATCGGAATTGACATCTCCCCCGGGATGTTGCAGAAAGCCGAAAAAAGACTTCAGTCTTTATCGGGTGCCAATTATCAATTGAAAAATGGGAATGCTTTCAAGATTGCAGAAGAATCGCAACGTTTTGATTTGTTGGTAAACAGCTACATGTTTGATTTGATTGCATTCAATGAAATGGATAGTGTTTTAACGGAATTCAAGCGGGTACTAAAAAAAGACGGCAAGCTGATTCTGGCCAACATGACGACGGGACAAACCTTTGGCAGCGGTATTTACAGCTTGATATACCGCATGTCACCGAAATTATTTGGCGGGTGCCGGGGTGTCAGGTTATCGGAAAAATTACAGCAAAGTGGATTTCAAGTAAAAACCAGAGAATACCATCAGCAGCTGCTTTTTCCCTCCGAAGTAATCCTGGCGCTAAAAAAGTGAGAACAGAGTGGGCCCTTGAGGTTCATGAAACCATTTCAGCGCATCTTAAATACCTGAAAATATGGTTCATTTAAACAAACGAACCGGGGAACAATGACCTATCTTCGATATCCGGCGGCGAGCAACAATCAACTCCCTTTTTTTCTTCCCCCGGGAAGATCTTCTTCTCCCTGTAAATTAGTCTTCATCCGTCTCCCAATAGCAGTATCTCTTTGCCTCGATCGGAATCAAAGGAACCTTATCACAGGGGCCCACTCGTTTAATAAAGAATTATACGATATTGAATTATCTTTCAAGCAAAAATCTTAATTAATGGCACGCGTCTGCCAGATCGTAAATTCTTCGTTTAGACCATCTAAAACCTGCCGGTCGCGATCGTAAACATCATTTTTGAAAATTATATTGTCATTTTCATCAGTCCAGATGGTCACATACAGGAGCATCACCGGTTTGGGTTTCGGCAGGTTAACTCTCTGAGTTATATTGGTATCAATCAGTTCTTGAATGCTCTGCCGGTTCCATTTCGCCGGATCGTTTAACAATAATTCGGCCAATTCGATATTTTTTTCGACCCGGATGCAGCCCGAACTGAAAGCCCGGTCCTGGCGCCCGTAAAGGGAGCGGCTCGGGGTATCGTGCAGATAAATAAAATGTTTATTGGGGAATATAAATTTAATTCGCCCCAGTGCATTATGGGGACCCGGTTCCTGCCTTAACGTATACGGTAAATTATTGCTGTATTTCGACCAGTTGACTGAACTTGGATCAACGGTCCTGCCTTTTCTATCGATCACGCTGATTTTCATCTTACTTAAGTAGCCCGGGTTCTTTTTGATCTTGGGGAGAATATCCTTTTGCAGAATGGTCGGCGGCACGGTCCAGGTCGGATTGAAAACGATATATTTAATTTTTGACTTGAATACCGGTGTTTTGCGAAATAGCTTTCCGACCTGAACCTTGCTTGTCCAATTAGCGTTGCTACCTTCAATATTATAGGCCTGGAAACCGGCGATATCCACCGCAATGTACTCTTCGGGTAATTCATGAAACACCCAACGGGCGCGCTCGAGGTTCACCCGGATTTGATCAATTTTTTGCTTTACCGTAATATTTAGTGCGGCATAGGTGTTTTTACCGACAGCACCGTCGGCTTTAAGACGGTGTCTGGCCTGAAATCGCATGACGGCCGCGTTAAGGTTTGCATCGTAATTGTCAGAACCGGTAACCGTACCTTCAAAGTCCCCTGTGATGGCCAGCCTTTTACGCAACTGGTGAATGCGCGGATCCGTCATGCCCGGTTTAAGGGTCGGCCCCTCGGGCACCGCTTCCCAGCCCCCGGCGTCTTGAATCGCACGATATTTCTTCAGAACCGATTTCAGCAGGTGATAATCCTCCGGGCTCAAACCATCCTCTGCAATACTTCCGATGTCTTTTAACAGATCCTGGACATTTTGCGGGTTGTTTTTTCATCTATAAGACTCCTTTATGAATCCTAATTAATCCGCCCTGGAAAATAGCACATTCAGGGCTTTAAATTGCTCTAATTGGGGAGCTAATGTTCGTCAAAATCCGGTTCCTGGTCCGTCTCAAGACGCTCAATGCGATTCGAAACCGGCTGTTCCCAATCAAATTGGTCAATTTCCATAAACGATCGCGGTCTGCGGTCAAACACCAGGACTGCACGATAACCATCGGTAAAGTAAGGATCTCCCGTAAGATTGTACCTGGGGTTTGTGCGGGCTGCCGCACCGACGCCTTTTACCCACCCGGTTTTCGCAAGCTGCTGAGAATAGACCAGGTCCCCGATAAGGGAAATTCTAGCTTCGTCAATATCCGGATCTATCTTATGGGTCACCGGGGGCCAGGTTTTGAAAGTAAGCCGCACGCCGATATCCCGGCTGATTTGACCGACCCATACCGATTTGCCCTGGTGACGCAGGGGGCTGAGCCATGCCCGCAGATGATTGCGCTGATGGACTGTATGGCGCGGCTTTTGGCCGGCAAAATCCTGTGGCCGGTTGACAAAATAAAGCGGACTGACAGGTGAATATCGGTATCTGGAACCGAACAGAAAAGATTTTATCGTCTTCCAGACCGCTTTGCCATGGGTTTGTTCGGCCGGCAGCCATCCCCTGCAAACAAAGGCAGTAGAGATATCTTCACGGGTTCCGATTAAAATGAGGTTCAAGGGGTCACCATCTTTGGTACCGTCTTCGTTGGTCGCGCAGCAGGGGAGGTCCTCCAACTCGGTTCTCAACAGATTTTCGTCAAGATCAACGATCTCACTAGCAGAGTAAAGATTATCGAAATCGACTTCATGATAATCAGCTTTAATACCCGGAATCGGGACATAAAAGGAGAAAAATTTAGCACTGTGACGACCGATCAAATCAAGGTCGACCACCTTGGTGCCCTTGTCCCGAATTGTAATCTGAATAAATAATATTTCACCAAGATTCAGATATTAAGACAATATTTAAGCACTGGTAAAATCATATGCAAGTCGGAGAATGCTGATCATCGAAATTTTTCACAGTTGGCAAATCTACATCCTCTTAATGACTCCACCCTGAAAAATAGCATATTCATGCTTGTTCAATGTTTTTTGAGATCTTAAGATGCTTGTTAGACCTATGCGCCGGCGTCTTAATCATTTTTTACTTTCAGGGCGCGTTCAACCGTTCGCGTCATGGCGGCAATAATGATTTTTCATCAATTCTCTCCTTTAATACTTGAATTTCCCATGGCATTCGCATTAAATCCATCGGGATAAAAAAATGATGGCGTTTAACTTCAAAGTGGGCTGCTGCCGAGGATTTTTCGTGAACCGATTCCCCACTGGGAAATGCAATTGGTGACATCGATGCTGCCGGCTTCGAGCATGGTGACCCGCTCGCGATCGACCACGTGCAGGCTGCCCATCGTCAAGGTCGGAACCGAGGGCACAAAAACGGTTACGCTGTCATTATCGTTTTCTTCCATGACAAAGCCCAGCACTCCGGTTCCCGGTCCATACAGCCGCACCAGCGCAGCGCGATACGCGGTTCTTTTCTCGGTGAAGCCTTTAAGCGCGTTGCTGATGATTTCATAGCCGGGAATCTGTTTCAGGATGGTACGCTCAAACCGTTCAAGGGACCAGGAACCGAGCCTTGTTCTGACAAATGCACCGACAACGAAACAGAGTAAAAGCACCAGCAAAACAGCGAGGATAATAGCGCCAACGACACTGGTAGTCGATTGGAGATTGAGAGGCTCGGCAATTCCCTCAAGAATCTCGACGATCTTTGCCAGAAGCAAAACGATGACGGCCAAAGGAACCAATACTAGCACGCCATAGATCACGTTTGTTCTGAACACTGATTTAGTCTTTTTCATAGTAATAATTTTCTCCTTAGTCCTTGTTTGCAACAAAATCAGACTGGGTAGTATTTTTCTTTGTAAATTTATCCACAAGCGCCGCTTTGTTTGAGGTTTGCGCACATATTACTGTAAGTCGTTCATTTCCTTAGCAAACCTTGAGTGAAATTGCAAAGCACGTCGATTAAAGCTGGCTCTCTAAATGTTTTATCAAAGGATTATTTGGGGGCAAAATTCAGGTAATAAATCACCTATCAGGGTCATAAACTTCAATACCAGGATACAGCTTTTTAGAACACTTGGGCCAAATACCATGACTGAATTTGGCCAGGGAATGCTTTTGGATATATCCTTCCAGTTGGTTCCAGTATCCCTGATCGTCTCTTATTTGTTTGCAGTTTGAACAAATGGGGATAATTCCCCGCAAGGTTACAAGTTCATCAAGCGCTTTTTGATATTCCTCTTTCAGCTTTCTCTCACTGATATATAATTCAAACTGTGCGCGCTTATTGATAGGCTCTTGCCGGGCAGCGATCGCACCCAATATATTGATGAACAGATAGCTGACGAGTATAACATTGTTGCCCAATAAGGCGTGCGATGATCTATAATTTATTATGATTATGATATTGCTGACGGTGAAAATGTTGGTGGAAATTAATTGGAAAATAAACTGGTTTGGTAAGAGAAAGTATACGGCCAGCAGGACAACTATATCTGCGATTGCGTGCGAAAGGTAATCTGCCGGGCGGCTGATATTAATATAGAAGACCAATCAATAAGTATAAACTTAGCCTGCCTCTTGTCTTGATCAAGATTCTGCTGGCGATAGGAATGTTCAAAATCCTTTGATTGGAAAACCGCAAGCATCAAGTTTAGTTCTTCTTTTATCTCCATTTGAATATTAATTTTCTTCGAGCAATTATTATAAATAATTTAGCCACCATACTTTTTTCGCCGGATTCTGACAATCCCCAGTTATCCGGCTTGCAAGTCCCCAATTCTCACTCGCCGCTTCCGCTCTCACTATCTGCTCGTCTCCTGCTCTCCCCCTCACCGAGCCCCCCCGGCAGCTACTTACACCCTGCAGGCGGCTTGGCAGACCGGTTCTCAGGACCGATGGGCATCGAACAGACATCCTTGCCGTCTGCCGGCAACTCCTTGCCGATCAGCCGCTTAAATGTAGTTGTCACCGGGCTGGCAATAAAATTGACGGTGGTTCCAATTAAACCGCCGGCTTGGATTCCCACCCCAAAATCGGTGAAATTGCCTTTTACTTCGATGGGGGTTGCCAGACTGAAATATTCCGCCTTCTTGGGTGTAGGAGCCATTTTAAGATCGATTTGCTCCTTTTTAAAATCAACCTGTCCCTTGCCGCAAATTCTGATTTTGGAGGTGTCGATTAAAAATACGTCGGGTTTCAGCAATCCGTCTTTCATGGTCCAGCGGCCAACCACACAGTTGATTTTTGATGCATCCTCCCCATCCTTTGAAACAACGGCGGCAATCAAGTTTACCGCCCACAAGTCGATGATACCGGCCTTGAGGTTTTCCAGCCGGCCGGAAAAGTCAAAGTAACCGTTGCCATGGGCCATGAGCTGATCAAAACTGCCGGCGCTGGATTTCAAATCAACCTCTAAATCGATGAGCCCCCCCATATCGACCTTTGGATTAACCCGCCTGACGATAACACCAAAGTCAAACTTTTCCATCACGGCCCGAACCGATGCTTCCGGGGCTTTTAAATCCGGCTTCAGGGATGCCGCCAACGAGAAGGACCCCCCGGGGATATTCAACTTCACAGGATCTATCGAAAACCGTCCTTCCTTCATTGTGGCGGTCAATGAGCCGCTGCCCAGTTCATCGCTGCCGGATAATACCTTGTCGACTTTAAGGTTCAGCGCTACATCAAATTCTGCAAGCACTTCAGGGCTTAACAGCTCAGCGACTTGTTCACCTGACGCAGCCTTCTCGTCCTTGGGAGCGGCCGCAGGACTTTTCTTTTTCTTGTCTTCATCAGAAACCGGCTTCTCTGAAGCACTTTTCGCCGGGGACCAGTCTCCCACATCGAAATCATTGAGTTGAATTAACGGAGACCTCAGCTTGATATTAGATTTGGCTATGGCCCCGGAGTTATCAATCGTCATTTTCCCGGACAATTTGCTCTGTCCCACCTGGATTATGAAATCAGAGAGATCGGCCCGTTTTTTTATCAGGGTGAGTTGAGCTCCGGCTCGATACGATTTCAACGGCGGCAGGTCAAGGTCTAACAATCCGTTGAGGCTGTCCAGACGATCCCCTGCCACAGCGGCTTTTAATGTCAAACGTTTAGCCACCTGTGCCAGATCGATAGCACCTGAAAAGTCAAATCGGGTTTTTACAATATCGGTCTTGATTTCCATCCGAGATTTGTTTTCCTCCATGAGTTCTTTTAGCGAACCGATCTCGATGGTAGTCGTATAGGGTTCATCGAGCAGCTTTCCTTTCATGGAAAGTTTAAATGGTTTGCCGGCCTGCATCGCGCCGGTGCATTCTTCAATTTTAAATTGAAGCGGTTCTTTCACAGAGGGGCTCCGATAATCAACTGATATATCCTCTAAAATAAGATCCGCCATTACCAGGGAATCGGATTGCAGCTCCAGTTCTCTATCTTCTGTTTGGGGCTTCGGTTCAGCTGGTGCTTTGGGAGAGGGATCATCAGGAACGCTGAACGTCCAATTAACCGCTCCTTTCTGGTTTTCAACCAGCATCACAGACAATCCATTTACTCTAGTTTCGGTCACGTGAATCTTGCCACTCAAGAGCGGTAGCACCCGCACCCCAATTTTTGCATTTTTCATCTGGAGGAAATCTCCGGCCTGAAATCCATCCGGATTACCGATCCGCAGCCCTTCAAGCGAAAAATACGGCTGGAGTGAGGTGGCGATGACGATCTTTCCGTCAACTTTTACGGTCCGTCCGAGTGCCAGGGTTGCCGCAGACTCCACCGCGCCCTTATAATCGCTCAGATCAATCGTAATGGGCACGAAGGCCAGCACAACCAGAATTAAAATGATGCCGGCAATCAATCCACCAACGACGTATAAAACCCAACGGAATATTTTTGAAGCACGCATTTTTTTGCTCCTTATAACCCGCTTTTTAAATATTCGCAAAACAGCATCCCAACCATCGCCAGGCATTCCATGTCCAGCATTTTTTCAACTCGTTTTTCAAACAGCACCGAACATTGGGCGGAAAATTCTTCGTCTTTGTCGTTGAACAGCAACAACAAAGGAACTTTTGACAGGGCATCAAACTGCAAGCTGAGATCATAAGGAAAGTCATCGCTGGGCGGGAATCCGCCTATTTTTTTAGCGGCACACTCAAGGTCGGCCAATCTGGTTGAAAACGATTCGGCAATCGGCAGCGTCACGGTATTGAAAAACGCCTGTATCAGCGGAGCGGCGTCCTTGAAATCTTTAAAGGACATCCAGTTGCCCCCCAGCGGCACAACCATGGGGCACATCAGAAGATACTTGCACAAAATGACGCTGATGGAAAGATGGGGTTGCTTGCCGGTGGGATCGGCAACTCCCTTTGTCGAAACCCGGTAGAGTTTGCCGAAAAATGGGATAATGACTTCTTTACCACTGAGTTGCAGATCAAGCTTATCGGCCAGGAATTTTAAATCGAGCCTGGCAATCCGGGCCAAATAGTCATTATATGTTTGTTCGTAAACGTGCGGTTTTTTCATTGCGGATAGCCTGAATTTCTTTTCCTTGCTTTTCACCGGGCGGATCCGATAAAGATGAAGCCTGGTGGTCTGCGACGTCCTTTTTCAAATTTTTAGATCTTCCAAAGAACCGATCCTTACGCAGCGTGCTCCCACCGACCAGAGCCGCCAACTCCGCTATAATCGTTTTCATCTGTTCGGCCTGAATTTGCAGATCCTCAGAGATAGCAGAAGCCTCCTCAGCGCCAGCGGCATTTTGCTGGGTCACTTTATCCATTTCGGCAACTGCTTTGTTGACTTGCTCAATTCCCTGCGCCTGCTCGTTGGAGGCAATGTCAATTTCACCGACGATTTCACCCGCATTGGAAGTACTCTGCGCCACCTTGATAAAGGCGCCATTCGTACCGGATACAATCCCGGCTCCTTCCTGGACTTTGTTGATCGTGGCCTCAATAAGATCGGCCGTATCCCTGGCCGCCTCAGCTGCGCGCAGGGCCAGGCTTCGGACTTCATCAGCCACCACTGCAAATCCGGCTCCGGCTTCACCGGCACGGGCGGCTTCAACGGCTGCGTTCAGCGCCAGCAAATTCGTCTGGAAAGCAATCTCGTCGATGGTCTTGATGATTTTCGATGTTTCCCTGCTGGCGTCTGAAATTTCATCCATCGATTCCGTCAGTTTGGTTAAGGAGTCATTTGCCGCACTAACGATTGCTTTAGCCTCTCGCATGAGATTGTTCGCTTGCTTGGAATTGTCTGCGTTTTGCCGGGTCATGGAGGCCATTTCTTCCAATGAAGATGATGTTTCCTCAATGGCGGCAGCCTGTTCGGATGACCCTTCGGCCAGGGACATGCTCGATGCTGAAATCTGGCCGGAAGCGCTTGTTGCCTTATCGGCACCGTATGAAAGACGCTCGATTACCCGATTAATCGGTTTGGTCACAAACCTGGCTACCATAGACCACATCGCCACCATAGTAAAGAAAACAATCACAATCAGGGTGACCGCCATACCCCATATGATAGACCTTTTCAGGCTTGACCCGCCGGCCGCATTAATTTTTTTAAGCTGCAGCACACTTTTTTGATTTTCCGATTTAAGCCGCGATACGATTTTTTGATTTTCGGCCTCCAGTTCAGCCATTATTTTTTTGTTCTGGTCTTTAAATCTGTGAAATACATCGGTTGAGATCTGAACATAGGTCACCCCCCCGAGGATGCCTTCCTTCCCTCTCCACTCGTCGTGAAAGTGACACCCGGTGCACTTTCTAGTGATAATTTGAGGATAATAGATTTCGACTTTCCCTTTGCCGTTGCTGCGAGACATTTTACCCTTGTCTTTTGCAAGATCATTCATTATTTCCGGGTCTATTTCCGGCTTTAAAACCTCCACATTAGAGCTGAATTTAACCAATCCATTCCGGTCGAATACGGAAATTTCTTTAATGTCACCTATTTTTTGCCTTTTTAAAAGGACGCGCAGGCCGCTTTTGTTTCCCATCCGAATTGCCTTGGACAGGTTGGCATTAATCAACCCGAATAGATCTTCGGCCGCCTTGATTTCAAAGTTTTCAAGTTGTTTATTGCTCAATTGTGAAAGAACCAACACCTGGTTTTCATTGGCCTTGGAAAGTTGAGAAATCTGGGTTTCATTGGTCCGGGAAAGTTTTGAAATTTGATCGGTACTTGCCTCGGAAAAGCCGGACACTTGATCGACGCTATTAATATACAAAAACCCCATGGCTGCGGAAACGACTATAATCAGGGTCAACGCAAGCGGAAGTCCTAGCTTTTTTGTCAAATTCAATATGCGCTCCTTATTATTTTACACAGTTGTCCGGAAAGACCAAGTTGAAGGAATGCTTACTATTTTATCCCCCTCCCTCAATCCCTCCCGCCAAGGGAGGGAAGCAGGGCTCCTTCCCCTCGTCGGAGATCTGCCTTTGGCGTGGACGGGAGAGGCCGGGTGGGGGTGAAGTAAATCGCAAGAATACTTATATTTACGTCTTTACTTGGGCTTTCTGGATAAGCATATTATTTTATTTCATCCCGAAAAAATTAATACCGTCAGTTTATATCGGTTTGAGGATAGGTATACTTTAGTATGTTTATCAATTAAGCGGTGAGGGGTGCGGCGGGAAAGGTTCGCAGAAGGTCTGAATTTGCAAAAAATTTTAAAAGGTTTCATTATAAATGGTCTTATCGGTTGCTATTCTGCCCCGAAGGCGGAGGGATTATTTAATAACGGCAAAAGCCCGCACCGGAAAAGAGCCCATTCCTTTCACCGGGGCCGGAACAGCAAAGAATTTAAACCCGGCGCCCGGCAGGGCAGCCAGGTTGCACAGGTGTTCAACAATGGGGATGTCAGCTCCAAGCAAAATCGTGTGTGCCGGCCGGGTTCCGTCAGTGTTGTCGTCGATATTCAGCGAATCGATCCCCACCAGCGCTGCACCTGCTGATTTCAGATACTCAGCTGATTGCCGGGTTAAATACGGGTGATCATCGAAATACCGATCACCCCCCCAGTGCCTGGACCACCCGGTATGGATCAAAACAGCCTTGTCTGCCACATCCCGGCCGTTGAAAATTTCCGGCTTTAGGGCCCGAGTAGCCTCATCCACATGAATGACCAACCCGTCAAGGTTGGCCATTGAAGCGATATCAAGCGTAGACAGATCGTTGCCTGCTTCATATCGATGAAATGGCGCATCGATATAAGTGCCTGTATTCGCCACCATCTCTATTTTTCCGATCTGAAACGTTGTGTCCGGAGCATAATGTTCGCGCGAGGCCTCCCGGCTTAAATGGTCCCGGATACTGGGTCCTGGAAGACCTGTATACGTCAACATGCCGTCTTCGATAATGTGGCTGAGCTCAATGAATTCGGTCATGGTATAAGTTCCTTAGTTCTAAATTACTTTCCCTTCATAAAGCTGATCCAGGAAATAATACAGTTTCGTATTTCGAAAATCACGCTTTTTTCTGAATTATTGCTTTTATTTTATGGATACACCGGAAATTTCCGGCACAAATCGGCGACCCCCCGCGAAACCTGGTCCAAAATATCACCGTTCTCCGTATTTATCATTGCAGTATCCATCAAACCCACAATTTGACTTACCTCGTCTGGGCCCATGCCCCGGGACGTAATACCCGGAGCGCCGACCCTGATACCGCTGGTGACATCCGGCCTCGCGGGATCTCCCGGTATGACATTGCGGTTGACGATAATGCCGACCGACTCCAGGGCCTTTTCCGCGACGTCGCCGGTTAAACCCTTTGATCTTAAATCAACCAGGATTAAGTGATTGTCGGTTCCGCCGGTGACAATGCGATAGCCTTTCTGCTCGAACCCGGCGGATAGTGCACATGCATTATCCCGGGTCTTTGTTTGCAGTGCTTTAAATACAGGCTCCAAAGCCAGCTTAAAACACACGGCTTTGGCTGCCAGCAAATTGAGAGACGGAGTTCCCTGGGCCCCCGGAAAAATGGTACGGCTGATTTTTTTGGCGTGTTCCTGCCGGCATAAGATCACTCCTCCCCGGCCGCCCTGAAGTGTTTTGTAGGTCGTAAATGTCACAAAATCTGCATGGGCAACCGGCCCGGGTATTACCCCGGCCGCAACCAGGCCGGCAATGTGGGCCATGTCCACCAGCAGGTAAGCAGATACCCTTGAAGCGATCTGCTCCATTTTTTCATAATCGATCAACCGGGGATAGGAACTGGCCCCGGCTATAATCATTTGCGGCTTGTAATCCAGGGCCTGGGCTCTGACTTGGTCATAATCGATGCGTTCGGTTTTGGGATCCAGACCATAATGCTGAAAATTAAAACACTTGCTGGTAATTGAAGACGGGTCTCCGTGGGATAGATGCCCTCCATGCGATAATTTCATGGATAGAATCCGGTCACCGGGATTGAGCACCGAGAAATAAACAGCAAGGTTGGCCGACACTCCGCTGTGGGGCTGGAGATTGGCATGGTCCGCCCCAAAAAGCTGCCGGGCCCTTTCATTAGCAAGGCTTTCCAGGGCATCGGCGTTGCGGCAGCCGGCATGAAAGCGATGGCCCGGATATCCTTCGGCGGCTTTGGTGCTGAAGATAGATCCTTGAGCTTCAAAGATGGATCTGGGCGCATGGTTTTCGGCAGCGATGAGATCCAGGGTGTCTTCAATTCTTGCTTCTTCAAGCCGGACGAGTTCGGCAACCGCGGGATCGTGTTGGGGCAGATATTGCATCGTTAAAGCTCCTTGGTCGGGACAGTTGACGGAAGAAAATTTACCATGCAAAGATATGGAAAACCACTGAAAAGCAAGTTTTATGGTAAACTCATTTAAAAAGTTCTGTGCTAAAACGAGATGCAAATTTATACTAAGCGGCTGGTTTTTTGTAAAGAATAATGGGGCGCGAATTTGAAGCCCTGAGAAATGAAAATTAGACGGTCTTAAAGGATAAAAGGTAAAATATTGAATCCTCCAAAGAGGATTCAATATTCTGTAGTTTCTAATAACAATTAACAAATAATGAACAACTCCAAATTGAGCTTTTTCAGCTCAATTCGGGATTAACTGAACGCATGCCCCGACTGCACGCCAACCTTTTTGAGTACCACCGCCATCGGGCAAAACCCGGTAATTGACGATTGCAGAAGATTAGCGCCTACGAAAGCCGTAAAATACAGCCAGTAGGGGCTATGAATCTGAGATAAAATTACACTTAACAGAATAAAGCTTCCGGCAACGGCAAAAACTAAACGATCGATATTCATTGTGACCTCCTTTTATCCGGCACGGCTGAATTTTGCAGTGCAGACAAGTCAATTTTTTAACAGTTTAATATATGTTTAACGCGATACTTCATGATTTTTTGTGTATTAGAGCCGCCACCATCTAAAAGGTTACACAAAATAATTGGTTTGCAAAGTGCATCTGCCAGTGTGCAGTACGGCATACAAGGACAGCCGGCCCCGGAGCTGAACCTGACCACCTGGATTGATGGAGACGGCAGACAGATGATAGAGTATTGAATTCGGAATTGGGAATGCGGCCGGCGGCGACCTCAGCTGGGTCGAAGTCGGATTTATAGAATTTCGGACGTCAGATGGTGGACTTAAATCAGTCGTAATGCCGAGAATTTACCTGGCTTTGAGAACAGAAAACTTTCGCAATTTACCTTTATTTATTTTCAACTTCCGGACCGAAGGGCCGGAAAACGACCAACAACTGCGGCAGTAACGTCAGGGACGCAAATAAGGCAATGAACATGGCCAGCCCGGTCAGCAAACCAAAATATATGGTGGGCAGAAAATTGGACAGGACCAGGATTGAAAAACCAACAATGATCGTGATTGAGGTGTAATACATGGCATATCCAGTGCTTCCATGACAATGATGAAGCGTTTTAATATAATCCCGCTTGATCATGAATTCTTTTTGGAACCGGTATAAATAATGAATCGAATTATCAACCGCAATCCCCATGCTGATCGCAGCGATGGTGATGGTCATCATATCCAGGGGAATATTCAGCCATCCCATAAAGCCCAGGACTGCCCCAACAGCCAGCAGGTTGGGTACAATGGCAATCAAGGCGACTTTCACCGATCTAAAAAGAATCCAAAACATCCCCATCAGCGCCAGGACGACAATTCCCAGAGTCAATATTTGTGAGGCAAACAGGCTTTGCAGCATGTTGTTGTACAGTACCAGCAGCCCGGTCAGGTGAAAATGCTCTGCTTTCAACCCCAGTTTCTCTACAAGGTCCCGGCGGATCCTTTTTAGCAATAAATTTCGCTTCAGGGTTTTTTCAGAATCTTTTACCCGGATGGCGAAACGGAGTTGATTATGTTCCACCGATACATAAGGGGTTAGCACCATACCTTTGAATTTTTCGGGCAGTTCGCTGTAGAGCAGGGCCAGTTGAAAATTATCCAAAGCTTTGCCGTTATTCAACTTCTCGGCTATTTTGAGCATGGTTGCCAGAGACAATACTTTCCCGGTTTCCGGCAGACTTTCAAGATGGTCGTGAATTTTGGCAACCAGCGCCATCTTTTGGGCGGTAAACCAGTATTTATCATTATTTTCATCTTCTTCAAACTCATCAAAGTCGTCAAAGCTATCATCACTGTTCACGGCAATGCCGGGCCCTTTTTCAGTTGGCGACATTGCCGGGTCATCGATTTCAATGATGACATCCAGCGGTGTCGTACCGCCCAGGCGTTGATCGATGATTTTCATGCCCTGGTGGATCTCCGTTGTATCCTTAAAGTAGTCAATAAAGCTGTTTTCCACGGTCAGCCGCGAAATACCGACAACACTGATGATGAAAATAATACTGCCGGTTACCAGGATGGAATTGCCATGGGTTTCGGTAAATCCGGCTAGCGCGGCGGTCAATTGATAACGTGATTTTTTCTCGGCCGGTATGGCTTTGATTTCCAGCAGCATGAGTCCGACCGGAAAGACCAGAAATGTCAGAATCAACGACACCGATATGCCGGCCATCATCATCCACCCAAAGGTCCTGACGGGCAGAATATTGCAGAATAGGAGTGAGCCGAAACCGGCAATGGTCGTCAGGGCAGCAAAAAGACAAGGTGTCATCATCTGTCGAACGGTATCGAGGATCAGTTGTCGCTGTCCGGCCTCGGATTTATGAACCGCAAGGAACCGGTATCGAACGATTAAATGAATCGCAATGGCCATCGTAACGATGAGTTGCAAAGAAATGAAGTTCGAAGAAATCACCGTAACACGCCATCCAAACATACCCAGCAGGCCCATCATGGCAATAGCCGAAGAAGCACAGCAAAGAATCGGCAGTATAACCCAGCGCTTGCTTTTAAAAATAATGCCGAGTGCTACAATCAAGAACAGCAGCACCCCGAGACCGAATATTTTCAGATCCTTCTTGATAAAACTGATCAGGTCGTCAGTGACCATGCTGATTCCACCCAGAAAAAGCTCGGCATCTGCACGGTAGCGGTCCATAACCGCCCGGATAGCCTCAATATCTTGATGGCGGATCTGCTTTGCTTTATCCCGGTGCTTTTGAAGCTCAGCATTGATTTTTTTTAATTCTGCGCCCTCGGCCGCGGTGAGTAGTCCGCCCCGCCGTTTTTCTTGCAGCTGTTCGCCTCGGACCACCAGATCTTGATAGGCCTCGCCGGTATGAAAAGTAATCTGCAATGCCGTGGTTTTCAGATCTTTGCTGACCAGCAGGTCCCGGTAGAGCGGACTGCTGGCAAATTCAATTTTTGCCAGCTCCCGATCGACACCAGGCGATTCAAGCGTTTGAATACGGCCGGCCATTTCCTTGACCGGTGCCGGCGGACTTTCCAGCAAAGGAACATTCAGGATAGAGGTGACGGCGGATACGTTTTTCAACTGTCTTAATTCATTGCGCAGCCGAACCAGCTGCTTCAAGGTGTGCTCCGAGAACAGATCATCGTGCGGGGTGTAGGTCAGCAACAAATAATCATGTCCGCCATAGCGGGATTTAATCAGCTGCGAGTAGCGTAGGTCCTGATCGGTTTCGAGAATTAATGTTTGTGTTGAAGCATCCAGCCTAAAATCTTTTGCTTTATAACCCAGAAAAGCAATCACGGCCAGAAGACACAACAGGATGAGTCGGGGTCGCTCAAGAATGAGCTTATCGTAGGCACGTATCAGCAGAGGTGGCAGTGAGCTCATATTAACTGCTTAAAAAATCTTGGCGTCTTCGCGTCGTTGCGTGAGATCTTTTCGGTTCCGGGTCACCTGGATTAAGATCCTAGTTTAGTCAAAAGGTCATCAAATGTACCGGTTCTCAGGATCGCGTGAAATTGAGACCGGTAGCTTCGAATTAAGCTGACCCCCTGGATTTCTAAATCATATATCTTCCAGTTGGAGTCGGAGTTGTAGAACTTGTAGATAATGGAAATTTTCTGGTCTTGCGAGACCAGATACGTTGGGATGTGAATTTTTTGCTTGACCTTGACGGACGATTCATAAAGGACTTTTTCATCTGTGTAAAGCGTGAGTCGATCGAGATATGATGCTCTCAAGCGTTTGATAAAAAGTTGCGTGAAACTTTCTTTTTGCTCGGGGGTCAGACCGGGCCAGTATTTTTTCCCCAACGTCAGCTTGGCCATCAGTGAAAAATCAAACATCGGATTGACGATATCGATTATTTCATTGTTCTTTGCATCCTGATCAAGATCCTGTTTTTGTAATATCACAAATACGGCTGCAAGATTTTCTTTTAATAACTTTTCAGCAGATGCTTTGTTCTCCGCCATAGCCGACTGGCACACAATAAGCAGGCTTAGGAGAGCATAGGACAATGGTTTCATCACCCATTCTCCAATCTGCTTTTTAAGGTTCTGCACAGTATCACCTTGGTGGATTGTCAATCTAACCAAACTTAAAATAGAAAAAATTCATCTGGGGCCGCGAAATAATGTAGAACGCCGGACCCGGTAAACGCTTCTTTTATTGTGAAATAGGAAACCACGATCTGATTTAAATTAGGATCAGATGTGGTCACGCAGCATTAAGAATATAATACGAACAAAAACAACGACTTGTCAATTAAGAAACACATAAATTGCTTGTTTTAATTATTATCCATTTGGATGCTCTGGGTCTTCCTTCACTAAGAAATGTTAAATAGCAATAGTCAGCAGGAGTTATGTACCTGAAATAATGTTAACGTATTCAGATTTTAATTCAAGTTTTGAAAGGAATTGCCGATCAAAAGATTAACAATTTATTCTATGGAAATCTATAAAATGGAGCGAAGAGTTTACAAACCCTCCTCATATAATTTAAATAATTTCAAATAAATAGACAAGCAGGTTGACAAATATTGGTATCAGTTGAAATAGAGGACAAGTGCTTCTAATATGGATATCGCAACGATCATAGGGCTTGTCGGCGGTACGATATTGATAGTTCTTTCAATCGTTACCGGCGGCAACGTACTCGTTTTCATTAATATACCGGGGCTGCTGATCGTCGTCGGTGGAACGATTGCCAGCTGTTTTATCAAATTTTCAATGGCGGATGTTATCAATTCCGTCCGGGTCACCATGAAGGCCTTCATGGTAAAAATTAATCCACCGGATGAGATCATGGAAAAAATGGTTTCAATTGCTAAAGTCGCCAAGGAGAGGGGACTGATGGCGCTGGAAAGTGAAAAACCGGATGACGAGTTTGCAGCCAAAGCATTTCAGTTTCTGGCAGATGGTTTTGATGAAGAGCAAATTAAAGAATTGCTGAAAAAAGACATCAACCTGACCATCCAGCGTCACTCGACCGGACAAAAAGTGTTCAAGGGCATGGGGGCATCAGCTCCCGCTTTCGGTATGATCGGCACCCTCATCGGTCTGGTCCAGATGCTGGCAAATATGGCAAATCCTCAGGACATCGGACCGGCCATGGCCGTGGCCCTTCTGACCACCCTCTATGGGGCACTGATTGCCAACCTGGTTTGCCTGCCCCTGGCAGATAAACTGGCCTTGAGAAGTCAACAGGAGCTGGAAACAAAAAATCTCATTCTAGACGCCGCCCTTGGCATTGCCCGCGGGTTATCCGGTATGGTCTTCACAGAAACGCTAAAAATTCACCTCTCGCCAAAAGATCGCTTGAAAGTCGTGCCAAAAGCCAAAAGCGGAGGAGCCGCATAGTGAGCGATGATGATCAGGACATCACCGAAGAAGTAGACGAGGGTGCCCCTTTATGGGTTGTCACCTTCGGCGATCTGATGAGCTTGCTGATGTGCTTTTTTGTGCTCCTGCTGTCGTTTTCCGAAATGGACCGAAATAAATACAGAATTGTTTCGGGATCAATGAAGAATGCTTTCGGAATTCAGCGTAAAAAACCGGTCTTTGAATCTCCCAAGGGTCAAAAAATGATCTCCAGAGAATTTGACCAGGCGATTGTTTTGGTCAAAGTACAGGATGTTGTTGATCCTATTTTAAAGGAGCTCGAATTTGAATTTCAAGAATTTAAGGAATCGGTTGAAATCGAGGTAAAGGAAGAGGAAGTTACCATCCGGATGATGGGGGAAGCCACATTTGATACCGGGCAAGCCAAATTGAGGAAGGAATTTGTGCCACTGCTGCTTAAAATTGGAGGGGTATTGGGCAAGACAAGGGGCGAAATCATCATTGCCGGCCACACGGATAACGTTCCTTTAATTGGGGGTCAGTTCAGGTCCAATCTGGGATTGTCCATGGCCCGCGCCGGATCGGTGGCGGAATACTTGCTAAAGTCAACTTTAATTGATCCAAAAAAATTATCAACCATGGGCTTTGGTGAATATCGTCCACTTGCTTCCAATGACACCGCACAAGGACGTAAAAAAAATCGACGCGTCGAAATTATTGTTTCCATGTAAGGGTTTGGGCAAAAATAAATATGAATTCCAGAACATGTTTCATAGCAACTGTATTTATTTACCTGCATTTTATCCTCCCGACAGCCCTGGCTGACACGGTGTTCCTAAAAAACGGCAACGCGTTAAAGGTTGAAAAAGCCTGGCAGGAAGATGATCAGGTATGGTTTATTCTCAGTGATATGAAAGCCAGCATACCGCAAAGCAAAGTAACGCGCATCGAAAGCGATGCCAGCAACCCGGCAAAACCCGCTGCCCCTGAAAATCGAAGCAACGCCGAAATGCATGCATCTCAATCTCAACCCGCACTGAAAATGCCGCCCAATCAAATAATAAAAACGGCTGGAGCCGCTAGCGGCCCGCAACAGTCGTCCCTGTCAACAAGAAAGCCCCTTGTGTTGCGCATAGACGGCCTGGCAGATATGAAGTGGGGCGCCACGCTCGCCAGTGTAAGAGGATTGGAGATAAAACAGGCCGATTCCGGGTTGCAAGACGTTATAGAATATGTTCGACCGAACGACTCACTTAAACTGGGTGGGGCAACACTAAAAACCGTGGTCTATGCCTTCTGGCGGAATCAGTTTTACACGGTATCCATCTGGACGCAGGGACAGGAGAATTACAAAGCCCTGCGCGACGCGGCCTTTCATCAGTTTGGCAAAGGTACCCGGATTGATGGTTCTATCGAAAAATATCTATGGTCGGACAGCCACACCGACGTTATGCTCAAGTATACCAGTGATGGCCAATACGGGTTGCTGTGGATGAGAAACAAAAAATTGGACCGCAAATTCAAATTATCCAAGCTAAACGGGCACACCTCATATCTGAAACAGTTGAAATCGATTAAGTGATATAATGCCTGAATTTTAGCGCAACAATCAGCGCGCCAAGTCAATTGCGGCAGTTTGTCATCAAACTTCTCTAAAGGCCATTTGCGTGCAAAATTCAGGTATTCAGAAACAACTTGCGGGTCATCGGTGAGCAGCGCCCCCGCCCCACTAGCGATGAGCGGACTGGACATCGGCCCCCAGTCGCACTTCCAAACGGCGCACGATCCATGAAACGATCAGGATAAGAACCAAATACTCCAAAACCAGAACGGTATAGATCTCAAGCGGCCGGTAGACGGTTACCGTCAGTTCATTGGCCCTGCGGGTCAGTTCCTGCAGACCGATGATTGAGAGCAGAGAAGACATTTTCAACATGTAGACAAATTGGTTGCCGAGGGGCGGGAGTATCCTGCGGATGGCCTGAGGTAATATTATGTGCCGCATCTTTTGGGCATAACTGAACCCCAGTGCATCGGCGGCTTCGGTTTGTCCGCGTTCGATGGATTGAATGCCGGCCCGGAATATTTCGGCCTCAAACGCACTATCACTAAGTGCCAATGCCAATATACCGGCGGCAAAGGGACTCAAGGATAATCCGAGCACGACCGGCAGACCGTAATAAACCCAGAGAATCAGGACCAGCACCGGAATAGAACGAAATGTTTCAACATAAATCCGGTTAACGCTCCGGACATAGTAGTTGCTCGACAATCCCAGCAATGAAAGAAACAGCCCCACAATCACCGAAAAAAAAATTGAGACCGAAGACAGGGCCACGGTCAGCCAGATACCGCCAAACAAGAACTTGAGGTTGCTGGCGCCCTTCTCCGTTGAAGGCAGAATTTCATACCAGCCCCAGTTGTAATCCGCCCCCTTGCAGCCACCAACCATCAAAGGAACTAAAACGAGCGCCGCTATGATTAAATTCCGCTGATTTTTGCTCATAGATAAAATGTCCCCTTAAATACTCCGCCCTGAAAAATAAGAGATTATGATCTAATCCATTCATTAAAAAAAATGCGCAGCATTAATTAACTAGTCCGCCGTCCACTCAATCTAAAAACCATCTTCAGTTTTAAATAGCAATTTACAACCCTGCATGTGCTACTTTTCCAGGCGGACTAATTAGTCGGCATCCACTTGGCCTTCAGCATTTTAAAAAAACCGCGATTCTGTTTGATGGTAATCCAGTGATCGAGAAAATTAAGCCAGACCTGGTCCCCCTGCTTGACGATAAAAGCCAGATCTGCCGGGGTGCGGGATTCTGAAACCGGAACAATGGCAAGCTGTGAATGGGCCTGAATCAGCATGGCTGCCTCAAGATTGCTGGTCACGGAAATCTGTGCCCGACCGGCCAGCACTTCATGGAAATCACGGGCTGGCGCCTCAATGCTGCGAATGCTGGCACTTGGGAAAAATTTTTTGACCTGTTGCTCTTGGGAGGTTCCCAACGTCACGGCCACGGTGACCGATGGTTGATTGATGTCCTCCCAATCTTTGAATTGCCCGAGGTTCTTTTTGAGCGTCAGCGGGACGGTGCTGATCTGATAATAGGATTTGGTAAACCCCACGGTACGAATTCGCTGGGGGGTGACGGACGCACTCGTACTGATGTCATATTTGTCGGCCACGATCCCGTTAATTAACGTTTTCCATTCTGTCGCCACAAATTTAAGCTTGACTCCCAGGTCCTTAGCCAGTTCGGTCACCACGTCAATATCAAAGCCCTTGTAACTGTTGGTACCCGGATCCCGCACCGTCATCGGGTTCCAGTCACCGGTTGTTCCCACCCGCAGTTCACCGGATTGTAAAATTTTATGTAATCGCGAATCGCTCTGAGCTATTGCGGAATTCGCCAGCAGAAGAGCCAGGACAGTAAAAATAATAATTTTTTTCGTAGGCATAATTTTAACTCCTTTAGTAGTTTCGAGGTAAACATATCTTCAAATATAAAGCAGAAATCTTGCTCAGCAAGAATAGACTCCCTCTTGAATTTTATGGATACTGTCGTATTTCTACTAAAAGGGGGGCACTTAAAATGAGAAACAAAAATTCAAATTTCCCATTGGCAAAGGAAAATACTGAGAAAAAGATGTATTCGATTCGGGTATGGGATATTCCCACCCGGCTTTTTCACTGGTTGCTCGTTGGATTGGTAATTTTCTCCTTCATTACCGGCAACATCGGAGTCTCTGCCATGAAATATCATGAGTGGAGCGGCTTTGCGATACTCGTTTTGGCTGTATTTCGGCTGGCGTGGGGATTTATCGGCGGACAACAGTCGCGGTTTAAAACCTTTATAAAAGGTCCGGCAGCGGTGATTCGATATGCGTCGTCCCTGTTGAGAAAAGATTCAAAGCGACATCTCGGCCACAATCCACTTGGCGGATGGTCGATCATTGCCATGCTGACTTCACTTCTGATCCAGGTCGGAACCGGTCTATTTGCCAATGACGATATTCTGACCGAGGGTCCGTTGTACGCTTTGGTCAGCAAGCAGACCAGTGACTGGCTGACAGGTGTTCATCACCTGAATCAACGCGTACTACTGGTTCTGATCCTGATACACATCGGTGCGCTGATATTCTATCTTATCGCAAAACGTGAAAACTTGATTAAACCGATGATCACCGGCAATAAAATCTGGCAACACAACCTGGATTCAACCTGGGGTAACCCGGCTTTAGCGCTTCTGCTGGCTGCGGTGGTAGCTGCAGTGGCTTATGTAATTATTTATTGGATCACAAATTGAGAGGTTCAGGGTTCAACGCTTGTCCGCCCCCGGCGGGTTCCGGATTGAAAAATTCCAGACAGGCTGCAACCTTTGAACTTTGAACCCGGAACCCGGAACCGCTCAGTTCTTTTTGCGGAATTGCTTGTGGCAAGCACCGCAGTTTTGGGCAACCTGGCCAAACTGCGCTTTTATGGCATTAAGATCGCCGCCTTTGGCTGTGCCGGCCAACATGGCGGTTGCCGCTTCGAATGATTCTGCTGCTTTTTTAAATTTTGCCGGATTTTCAAACGCGGCCGAAGTCAGGGTCGTATCCCCTTTATCGGTGCCCGGTTCCATCATGGCCTCCCACGGAAGGGTTGCCAGCATCTCAACCGCATCGGCATTGGCAGAAAATGCATCTTTATCATATGCCGCCTTTCCCTGGACAACAGCCCCCATGCGCTTGAAATGCTGCACGATCAAAAACATGACCGATTTGCGGTATTTGATGGCCTCTTCGGGTTTTGCAAACTGAGCATAAGCTGCACCAAACGCAAATACGACGAATAAAACAAAAATGGTGATTCTGGTAATTGCTCTCATACTTTCTCCTTTCGCTGGTTAAAGGTTTAGTTCCCCGCCCCGTGGGCGAATTGAAATATTCCGATTGATACCCCGTTGTTTGCAGCGGGGGAATTCATTGGCGGCTGACCAGGACAAGATAATCGCCCGGTTTTGGACTGCCCCCGGTCGGTTCAACAGAGACCTCAAAGGATCGGAAATTCGTAAGCAATTCTTTGGCATAAAATTTCTCGGTGGCATATCCGGTCACCGAAACGGTGAAAAGCCCCCCACTTAACCGTTGCCCGTTTTTCACCATCCAAAGCTGATACCGATGGCTCTCATCCAGCACGGGTAGATCACTTGCAACCAGCACTCCCTGCCGGCGGTCCTGGCTTACCACAAATGTACCGTCGCCTTCGGGCGCCCGGGGTGTACCTTTCATTTTTATAATCAGCAATTCCCCGGCGGCTTCAGTTTGAAAACTTCGGGAGGCGGTTTGCCACTGCTGCAAATTGATAACTGCAAGACCCACAATCAAAATCAGGCTGGTGATCGCCCATATCGGAAAAAAACGCGGCCGCGAGAATGCCCGCCGCCATTGCGAGGGTGGCTGGTCTAATTTGTCGGGTATATCCGTGTTAGCGCCTACCCTCTGCATCAATTTGGATTTTAGAGTATCTGGCGGGTATGCACCCGGAGCACCGTTTGCCAGCAAGTCGACCGATTGTCGATACGCCATCAATCGGGTATGGCATATTTCGCATGCAGCAATGTGGTCGGAAACCAGCACAGACTCATCGCTATCAAGACAACCCAGGGCATAAGCCGGCAACAGGTCCGTTATGTGATCATGATCAACCATTGACTTATTTAAATATACGCAATATCTGTTTTTTTGGATGCATTATTCTAAAATCTTTTTTCCTGAAAATATTTTACAGAGCTTTTGGAGAGCAAGGCGTATCCTTGTTTTAATGGTTCCCAGGGGTTCGTTTAAACTTTCGGCAATTTGACGGTGAGTATATCCCTTGAAATAGGCTAGTGCCAGAGCGTCCTTTTGTTCGGTGGGTAGGGTGGCAAGGGCTTCGTGTATTTTACGGCGGATTTGGGCCTGCTCCAATGCTTCAACGGGGTTACTTTCATCCGCGGGCAATGAATCCGGCGAAAAATCAGCCCATAGGGGACTGTGGAAATTGGGTCGACTTTTATTCCTGCGCAGCACATCTATGGATCGATTTCGGGTAATGCTTGTTATCCAGCTCTTTACCGGCGCTTTTTCAGGTCGGTAGGTCCCGGCTTTTTCCCAGACCTGCGTAAAAACATCAAGGGTAATATCTTCGGCCGCCTCATAGTTATCCGTTATATTTTTAGCCAGACTGAAGACAAGCGAATTATATCGATCATATAGAGCACCCAATGCTTCTGAATCGCGGGCAACTATCTGGCTAATCAGGAAGCGTTCGTCTTCGTTTGAGTAGTTTTTCACAGGAGATCATCAGCTGATTGTTAATAGCAATTATGTTTGAAAAACGGCAACCCCCACAGGTCATCAAGGATCTAGCACCTGAAGTTCATGTAATTTCAATGCGATGGTATGAACCAACCAGCCGGTTAACGTTTATATCACAGTTGAACAGTCGCTGGGTAAAATTAATTTCTCCAAGAGTGCTGTGGGGTGGTTACGCTGCCTGTTCTTTAAAAATTCATTTTTTCGCCAGGTTCCAGAACAATCACCTTGGTGTCATACCCCGCCAGATGCTGCTTAAATTCCTGGGGCGTCCCCTTCAATGGTGGAAAGGTGCCATAATGCATGGGCATTACCTGACTGACTTTTAATAAATTACGAACCGCATAGGCGGCATGGGCTGGGTCCATCGTGAAATGCCCGCCGATCGGCAATAGCGCCAGATCCGGCTTGTAATATTCACCGATAAATTTCATATCGCTAAAGACCCCGGAATCGCCTGCGTGATATATTGTAAAGCCATTTTCCAGCTCAATGATGTAACCACTTGGCTCACCGCCCGAGTGCAGCGTTTTCTTTTTGGTTGCGGGATCCGTATGGACAATATCCGAGCTATGTTCGGCGTGTACCATGGTAATGCGGATATCTTTACCGATCGGCATTATCGGCCCGCTTTTGTTAAAGCGTATTAGGCGGTCGTAGGGCACCCATCCCAGCATAGCAAAAGAATGTCCCATGTCGGCATTCATCGCCACCTTGGCACCGCTGGTTTTTGACAACTGAGCTGAATCGCCGGTATGGTCGCCATGGCCGTGTGTTACCAGAATCAGGTCGATTTTTCCCAATTTGCTCAAGTCTTTGAGTTCTTTGGGGGTTTTGGGGTTCCGGGTAATGAAGGGGTCAATTAAAATAACTTTGCCGCCCGGGGTGGTGATTTTAAAAGCGGACTGCCCGAACCATTGCAGTTCAAAGGCTTGCGCGGGTGCAAAAGAAAGAACTATTACTGTCGCAATCATTATGGAAAAAGACGATTTAAAGTATTTTTTAATCATTGGGTATCCTCCCTCAAAAGGTAGTGTTTAATTGGTTTCAATAAATTGCTCAGTTAATCAATCCGCCCTGAATAATTGGGGAAACCGGTATGGCTAAAACCTATATGTTCAATAATCCCTAATGAATATATGTTGATGTTGATCCGGGCGGAGTGATTAGACTAAGGCCATAGAAATCAGTTCCTCGATTTGGCAGACACGTAGATCGATTTTTGTTCGGGGAATATTTCTTATAATCGAAAATATGACAAAGTGGTATTTTGTCAACCTGCTGCAAATTGCTCATTGCCGGTTCGGGAACGATAAAACCGGCAGCCTGACTCAAGATTTTGGGCCTATTCTTTTTTGATGGAGACAGAACAGATTTGGAATTTTTGAATTCGGCACTTATATTGATTGATGATATCAGAAGCTACGGACGCAATTCGAACATTACCAATTAGCAGAAGATCACATTTACCGGCATGCACATCTATAAACTTGAGCGATGGAAACACAGCCATCATTATGTAACTGATGATGGACACGGCGAACGCAATACCCGGCGGGTCATTCTGTTGACGTTATCTATGATGGTTATAGAAATCAGTGCCGGCTACCTTTTCGGTTCCATGGCCCTGTTGGCAGATGGGTGGCACATGGGGACCCATGCAGTTGCACTGGGTATCACCGCTTTTGCTTTTTATTATGCCCGACGCAAATCAGATGATCCCAATTACAGTTTCGGCACCGGAAAAGTCGGAGTCCTGGGAGGTTTCGCCAGTGCGGTGGTGTTGGCAGTCATCGCGTTGCTGATGGGAGTGGAATCGTTTAAAAGACTGATTGACCCGTCCCCGATCCGGTTTAATGAGGCCATTGCCGTCGCGGCGCTGGGTTTGATTGTCAATTTAATCAGTGCCTGGTTGTTGCAGGGCAAAAATGGCCACTCCCATCACCACCACGACCACTCCCATTCACATCAGGACCACAACCTGAGAGCTGCCTATCTGCACGTGCTGGCCGACGCTTTGACATCGGTGCTGGCGATCATCGCCCTGTTAACCGGAAAAATCTTCGGCTGGATCTGGATGGATCCGGCCATGGGAATTGTCGGTGCCCTGGTGATTACCAAATGGTCCCATGGACTGCTCATCGACACCGGCAAGATTTTACTCGATCGCGATGTCAATCAAGAAGCGGTTGATGAAATTCGAGCCAGGATGGAAGCCGATTCGGATACCCGGGTAACGGATATTCACGTCTGGCGTGTGGGGTCTCATCATCTGTCTACCATAATTTCCCTGGTCACCCATTACCCCAAATCTCCCGATTACTATAAAAAATTGTTGATCGACTATGATGAAATTGCTCACATCAGCATCGAAGTCAATAAATGTGAGGGCGAACCCTGCCTGGAAGTGGTTTCAGACCTGAATCTTACATGAAAATTATTGACTTGCAGCCCTCCAATACTCCAGCACTCCAACACTCCGGCACGTTGTCATACGAATACCCCTTGACTGAAGAATATACTTGTATTAGCTTAACATTAAATTAATTAACATTGAGGAAATCATGCAGGAAGAGTTGCGGAGTAATAATAAAGAAGTCAGAGCATTAGGCACCTATGTCAAGCTGATGCGAGCTGCCGAATCAATTACCTCCCGGGTGCACAAACACTTATCATCCGTCGGATTAACTGTCAGCCAATTCGGTGTGCTGGAAGCGATTTTCCACCTCGGTCCCCTCTCCCAAAGGGATCTCGGCCGGAAAATATTGCGAAGCAGCGGCAATATCACCATGGTTATTGACAACCTGGAAAAGCGCCGTCTTGTCAGACGCGAACGCGACGCCTCGGATCGGCGCATGTTTATCGTTCACCTGACGGGTGAGGGGCAAAAACTCATTGGAAAAATCTTTCCATCCCATGCGGCACTGATCACCAATGAATTGAGTGTCCTCAATGCAACCGATCAGAAAATTCTTGGCGATTTGTGCAAAAAAGTGGGTGTGGGGGTAAATAGCCGGAATTGAAGATTGAAGATAGTAAATTGAATATTTAAGGTAGCCTGTCTGTTTAAGACAGAAACTTAATCAACAAATCAACTTTTCAACCAATCAACTAAATCAACGGAGGACTTAATCATGAAAGCATTAGTTGTATTTTATTCTACATACGGACACATTTATCAAATGGCCGAAGCAGTGGCTGAAGGCGTCAAGCAAGTCAACGGGGCAGAAGTGGAGCTGCGGCGCGTTCCCGAAACTCTACCGGACGGGGTTCTTGAACAAATGGGCGCGGTCGATGCACAAAAAGCCTTTTCCCATATACCGGTGTGCACCGTCGACGAGTTGGCTGCCGCCGATGCGGTTATTTTCGGTACCCCCACACGTTTTGGCAACATGTGCGGCCAGATGCGCCAATTTTTGGATGCCACCGGCCAGCTCTGGGCCAATGGGTCGCTGGTGGGCAAAGTGGGCAGCGTCTTTGCAAGTTCCGCCACCCAGCATGGTGGTCAGGAGTCCACGATCCTCAGTTTTCATATCACCCTGCTGCATCAGGGGTTTGTGATTGCCGGTCTGCCCTATGCCTTCCAGGGACAAATGCGCATCGATGAGATTAGCGGCTGTTCCCCTTACGGCGCTTCCACGATTGCCGGCGGTGACGGCTCCCGCCTGCCGAGTGAAAACGAGCTGGCGGGCGCGCGGTTTCAGGGAAAACATGTGGCCGGCATTGCGGCAAAGTTAGCAAGTTAAATATTCATATAGAGAAATTAGATTTAGAGGTAGAATTCATGAATAAACAACTACGGACTGTCATTAATGTTGTTGAACCTCAAACCGTCATGGAGGGTGCCGGCGTCCGACTCAAACGTAGCATCGCAACCGCAACCCTGGACAATCTTGATCCGTTTCTACTTTTTGATCATTTCGGGTCCAAAGATCCGGCCGATTACATCAAGGGCTTTCCCATGCATCCGCACCGGGGCATAGAAACCGTAACCTACATGATACAGGGAGCTGTCAATCATAAGGACAGCATCGGCAATGCCGGCAGTATATCGTCCGGTGACGTCCAGTGGATGACTTCCGGCGGCGGCATCATGCACGAGGAAATGCCGCAGCCCGGCCAGGATGAAATGATCGGGTTTCAACTGTGGGTCAACCTTCCCGCCAGACTTAAAATGAGCCAACCCCGCTATCAGGACATATTCGCCGATCAAATTCCGATAGTCACCCGCGCCGATGGTGTTAAAATTCTGGTAATTGCCGGTGAAGTGGATGATGTCAGGGGTCCGGTTACGGAGATCGAAGCCGATCCAATATATATGGATATTACCGTCCCGCAAGGGGGTGAATTCAAGCAGCCGGTTGCAAGGGGTCATACCGCATTCGCCTATGTGTTTGAAGGTCAGGGCCTATTTGGCAGCAATGGCAATGAAAAAGCAATCAATCATCCGCGGCTGGTGGAATTTGGCGATGGCGATTATGTAACGGTCAAGGCAACCGATCAACATGTTCGGTTTCTGCTAGTTTCAGGCAAGCCTTTAAATGAACCGATTGCCCGCTACGGCCCTTTTGTAATGAACACCCAGGAGGAAATTCAGCAGGCGTTGGAGGACCTGCGCAACGGCACGTTTGTATTTAGCGAGGCCGAAAACAAGTAGAATAAATGACCGTTTTGGCCTGCCCCAGGGACCTTGCTTATCCCATGATGGTATGAGGTGTAAGGCATAAGGTATAAGGTGCAGGGAAAATAATCTGTTTTACAACCAGACGAAATTCGGTATATAGCATCCGGTTAGTTGCATTTGAGTCGGCCTTTGATTACATTTTGAAAAAGGAGATAAAGACTGTGAAGCCATTACCGAGAGTCTTACTGATCACCTTGCTGCTGCTCGGCCTAACTGCCTGTACCGGCCATGACAAAGAAACCCGGCAGATGACCTTGCGTGAACGCATTGGCAATGCTTACGGTGTTCACTATTTTTCCCAGATCGAACAGATACAGTACCGGTTTAACGTCAAGATTGGAGAAAAACAAATCAGTCGGTTCTGGATCTGGGAGCCGAAATTGGACCGGGTCACGTTTAAAGGGATGAACTATCAGGAAGCCGTCACCTATTATCGACACGAGATAGACGCAACGGCCTCCTCAGCGTTAAAAAAAGTCGATGCCTGGTTTATTAACGACAATTACTGGCTGTTGTTTCCGTTTCACATCGCCTGGGACACCAATCTAGCAGTAGAAGATATCGGCCGCCAAAACCTTCCTCTGGGAGGCGGCAAAGCCAAGTGTGTCGTCATTACATTTCCGGCCTCCGGCGGATATACGCCCGGGGATGTTTACGAAATCTATCTTAACGATAATTCCAGGTTATTGCAGTGGGTCTATCGTCACGGTGGTTCAGAGGAACCCACCCGGGTAACCACCTGGGAGAATTATCGACAGGCAGGCCCTCTGGTGCTTTCATTAAATCGTCAGGCGCGAGATGAAAGTTTTCGGCTGTGGTTTACAGGCGTCGGAGTTAAATTGGTAGGTGTAGATAACTGGATGTTTACGGAATAAAACTTATCATACCTGAATTTTGCCCGAGTTGGAGGCTATCATTTGCAAGATTCAGGTATCTGTTTGCCGCACTTCTTTGCTAAAGAGCATTGCTGAGCCGACAGTACAGTGGCCCAATAATTCAATCAACTCCTCAAGGCGAACGAAAACCACATCCTCGCCCGGGATACCTTTCCACCACCTTTGATCGATAGTTTGGGAGAGAAAGTAAAAAAGAAACCCGCCTGCCAGTAAATTGATCAGGACAGGATTCATAAGATAGCTTTTAAAAAGGTCATAGCGCCATAAAGCAATCCCCAAAAGGATAGGCCAGCCGATCAACAGGATCTCATCGGAACCGGTGAAATGGATTTCACGACTCAATGCGATAGCCATAAATCCTATGGTCCAAAGAAAAAATAAATGACGCGTCAGTGCAAAGCGCACAACCAAGGCAATGGTAAACAGTCCCGTGATCACGACCGCTGCAATTTCCATCACAGGCTTGGTGGGTTGGATAAAACCGAGCCAGATCAACGGCCAGGGTACAATCGTTATCACAAAACACGCTAATAAGGTACGATAGTCGATTAGACGAACGATAGAAATTAAATTTTTCCAAATCATTTCTATAAGGGCTTTTAAAGGCCGATACACCATCTGATATAAAATCTCCTATGCAGTTGATTTAAGTGAATTGAACTTCCATCAGACAAGCAGATGGGTTTGAATTGACCGGACGGCCTAATTTCATCGGTCTATTACCTGAATTTTTTCCAGCAAAATTCGCTTAGGAGAACCTACAAATATACACCATTTTGTAATGCCGGCAAGATTACGTGCAAAATTCAGGTATTAAGAAGAACGTTTGGAAGGAATAATCCTTGCAAGAAACGGCCTAACTCGCCGAATCAAGAACCCTATCATTAACGAACGCTCACGTCCTGTTTGAACCAGCATAAACAATCCGATACTTCCCATTACAAAATTTGGCACCCACATTCCGATCTCGGGAGGATAAATGCCATCTTCCCCAAAGCCATAGCCTATGGTCAATAACAAATAGTAAAGTAAAAAGAAAAAAAGACACAAAACCAGCCCGAAGGACCGTTTGGCGTTTTTCGATTGAATGCCTAAGGGAAACGCAATAAGTCCCATCGCCAAGCAGGCTATAGGAATTGAAAATCGCCGATGCAGGACTATTTTCACTTTATAATAATCCTGGTCTTTACCTTCTTTATTTGCCCTATCTTCCATATAGTGGCGCAGTTCTCCGATGCTCATCGCCTCGCGGTGTTTCTCTCTATCCTCAAATTTGTCCATCTCGTCTTTGAAATCAAGGCTCAACTTGTAAGTGTCAAACTGGATTGAGGTGGCCGATCGATCTTTGAGGTTAGTTTGATGGATGGTTCCATTGGATAGCAGTAGGTGAAAGATGAATTTTCCGGGTTCACTGAATAATCGACCTTCCGGGGCGACCACCGTGCTGACGATATCCGGCTGCCGTTTGTCCTCGATGAATACATCAATTAGCTTTTTATTTTGGGTGTCGATTCTGCTGACATACAGCATTACGTCTTGAAAGGCATCGTTGAAAGTTCTCTCCTTCAGGCCGATATCGGCATGGGAAGACGCCAACTGCATGGCCATTTCATCAAGGGCTGTTTTGGATTGCGGCACCCCGTACAATGTAATCAAAGCCGTTAACAGACATCCGAACAAAGCAAATGTCAGAACCGGTGGAAGCAACCGGTAAACGCTTAAACCGCAGGACTTTAAAGCTATTATTTCATTGTCATTGGACATCCGCAGAAAGGTCAGCAACACAGCCATCATGACCGACATCGGAATAATGAACATTAAAAACCAGGGCAGCGTAAAAACAATGATCTGTAGCACGGCCAATAAGTTGAGGTTATAGTTGACAATCCAGTCGGTGATTTCGATCATCTCCGTCATCAGGAACAGGAAGGTAAACACCAGCAAATTGATGCTGAAGGGAGCCAGCATTTCCTTTATAATATAACGATTGGTGATGGTGTTCAGTTTCATGAGGTATTGATGGATTCCAAATTTATCTTAAATAATAGTAACTCATTGCTGTCCAAAATAATTTGAAAATCAAATACTGCCTTTAATAAAAACAGGCAGTTATAAACGGGAAATTAGTGATTTAGAAATCAGGTTGTA